>CAYRKB010000319.1:0-1506 GCA_964424705.1 uncultured Victivallales bacterium | reverse complement strand
GATCGGGTTCCGGCTCGGTGTAGCGTGCAAAGACGAGCCTGCGTCCGTCGGTTGTAGCCGTGGCGGCGCTTGTCATCCTCGGGATACGGCGGATCGCTCTCGAAGTAGGTGCTCGTCAGGTCGTAGAGCAGGACGTCGAAAGTCGTATTGAAGAGGTCCGCCCAGCGGGCGCGCAGGTGCCCGAACAGCGCCTCCTTGTGCGGCAGGAGCCTTTCGAGGCCGCGGTAGAGCGTGTCCTTCGCGGAGACCTCGGCGCCGCAGCCCAGCAGATCCCGCATGGCGCTGCGGGCGAACCACTCGCGGTGCACGCGCCACTCGCTCGACGGCGCAATCAGGCGGTTCGCTAACCCGACTTTCTCAACTGGCGGATATAGTGTGCGGAAAAGCCAATGATTTTGCGGGTTTGAGGTGAAAAGTCTTCACCACATCATTGGGCGTGATCGGTTGGCGCGAGGGGCGATATTTTGGGTGGCGGTTGGGGCGGCAGTTGCAGCCCCATTAACGTGAGCAGCAGTTGCGTGGCAGGTTCCGGCTGGGTGTAGCGGGACATGCTCAGCCACTGGCCGGTCGTTGTGGGCGCCCACACGTCGAGCATCTGGATGCCCGCCAACTGTTCGATGACGCGAGGCGGTGTCAGCCCACCGGCATGGTTTCGCAGCAGGTTCTTGAGCGTCACTTGCAGGCAGTAGGCCATGAAGGCCACGAAGATGTGCGCCTCGATGCGATGCTCAAGCTGGTGATGGATGGGGCGCAGTCCGAGGTAGTTCTTCAGTTCCTTGAAGGCTTGCTCGACTTCGCCGAGGCGCATATACATCCGCCAAAGGGTTGCCGGATCACGGGCGGAGAGATTTGAGCGCAAGACGTAGTGGCCCTCCCGCCGGCTCATCTGCCGCAAGACCGCGCGGTCCAGCGAGAATGCGAACGGCTCAGTCTGGATGCGGACCAGTTTCCAGAACTGCCCGGCCTCCTGTCGGGCCGCACCCAGGCGCATGAGCAACTGCTCGTGGGTCTGGCGCTTCATGACGGCCAATTCTTGCAGCCGCCGCCAGAGACGCTTCAGTTTGCGGCGGCGGATGGCGCGTTCCTTCTGCACGCGGTCGTCGCTGCGGGTCAGGACATAGACGTCCCCGTCTTCGGCAAGCAGTTTGACCGTCAGTTGATCGCGCACCTGCTCCCACGGCTGGCTGGCAAACGCCTCTTCCAGTCGCCCCAGTTGCCCCTTGGGCGTTCCAACCAGATAGTGCACCGGCGGATCACTCTGCCGCATTTCGGCCAACGTCTCCTCGGTCGGAACCCCGCGATCCATGATCCAGACCCGTTCGGCCTTGCCGTAGCGCGTTTCGATGTGCCGCAGAAAATCCCGCAGCGTCTGCTTGTCCTGGGTGTTGCCCGGCAACACCTCATAAGCCAGCGGGAACCCCTCGGGCGTGACCACCAGCGCAATGACAACTTGCACGCAGTCCGAGCGTTTGTCCCGGCTGTAGCCGTGCCGGCGCTTGCTCGCGG
>CAYRKB010000318.1:0-1531 GCA_964424705.1 uncultured Victivallales bacterium | reverse complement strand
AGGCCAACGATGCCCGGCTCTCGGCCCATGTCATCGACATGAAGGCCGAACTGGAGTGCATCCGCGAACAGGTCCAGAACATCGAGTAGGCCCCGCTTTTTCGTTTTCAAAAAATTCTGGCGAAGGTGGGAAAAGGAGCTCGGGCATGGGAACGGCCGCTGACTCACGTTGTTCGCCGACGCGGCGCGTGGCTGGCCTGCCACATTCAGCGTCGGCGACCGAAGGGAGTCAGCCCCATCCCGGAAAAGGACGACACCCATGAACAGCAACATGGACCGCGCGGCGCACCATGCCGCCGTGCAGCGGGCCCTGGAACTGGGCCGGGCGGCAGACCCCGCCGCGCTGCCGGAACTGGTGCGCCTGCTGGCATTGCCTTCGGCCGAGGTGCGCCGCCTGGCGGCCTCGGCGATCGGCAAGCTTTCCGGCTTCGGGGCGGATCCTGATGCCGCTGTTCAGGCACTTGCTCCTGTGGCACTGCGAGACCCGCACCCGCAAGCTCGCCAGTATGCGCTCAAGGCGCTTAAGACTTACGGCACCGCCGCCGCCGGACTGTTCAACGACCTGCGCGACCAGGCGGAACGACTGGCCGAAAAGGATTACGTTCGGCAGGCCGCGCATTCCGCCGCCGAGGCGATTGCCGCCGCCATGCGCGAAGCCGAGGGGCAAACCGTGCACCGCTGCCTGACGTGCGGAAAGGAGACTGCGCCTGACGAGGCCGCGCGTGCCCGGCAGGCCTTCCAGCGTATCTATTGCGACCACTGCTTCGACGAGAAGTTCCTGGAACGCCGCAACTGGGAAACCCATGTGGAGCTGAACAAGACCATCGAGGCCGCCGACGGCACGCTCGTGCAGTCCGCAGGCGAGCGGCGCATTGCCGAATGGCTGGCCAGCCAGGGAATCGCCTATCGCTACGACAACCGCTTCCGCATTATCAAGGGCTACTCCATCCGCCCTGATTTCTACCTGCCCGAATACGACCTCTATATCGAGTACTGGGGCATGGAAGGCAATCTCGACTACGAGATCGGCATGCTGGAGAAAAAGAAACTCTACCAGCAGGCCGGCAAGCGCCTGCTCTCGGTTTATCGCCGCGACCTGCCCGACCTGCCCAACCTGCTCGCCGAACGCCTCACCCGCCACCCTCGCACTTCCGTCGCCATCGAACGAAACGAGTCGCGTCCGTCCGGAACCCCGCGCACTTCCGGCGTCGGCGACCGAAGGGAGTCAGCCCCGGCATGAACACCGCCACTACAAGTGCATAACCGCACGACCCGATGAAATGAGCTTTGCCTGGCCGATGAACTGAAGGCGCGCATGAACCAGAGCGAGGACCAGACGCTTTTTGTGGATGCCGGGCCGGTGGAAGGCGAACATCCGGTGCCGGAGATTGCCTATTCCGCGCCTATTATCCCGCCGGGTACCACTATTTCTTGAATTCCTGGCGAAGGCTGACTACCATGCCACTCGTAGTAGCAGGGCTATATTCCCAGAGCGATGGCTCTTTTCCTAATCAGGCGTGTTCTACCGGGGA
>CAYRKB010000317.1:0-1558 GCA_964424705.1 uncultured Victivallales bacterium | reverse complement strand
TCTCCATGCTCTCCATCTTTTCGAAGAGGCTGTCGTATTCGGGGTTCTCGTAGTTTGTCTTGTTCTCGCCGCCGGTCTTGTATTTCGCATTGGGCCCGTAAAGAAGGAAGGTGAAGTTCTCGGCGTCGGGGTAGTCCGCCATCCAGCCGAGGCGGCACAGCTGGAAGTTTCCGGCGTCCATTTTCTCGCGGAAGCGCTTCAGCTCCGTGCCGCGATCCTGCAGGTCGACGCCGATCAGCTTCAGGCGCTTGCGCATCCATTCGATCTGCGTCATGAACGCGGGGTCCCCGCCGCCGGAGTGATCGAGCGACAGGACGAGCGGGCGCCCGTCGGGGCTGCGGCCCTGCGGGTAGCCCGCCTCGGCGAGCAGGCGGCGCGCGTCCTCGATCGGCCGGCGTACGGTCTTGTTGCGCACGGGGTCCCACTGGTCCACGTAGGGGTTGATCCCCGCGGCGCCGGGCGTGTGGCCGAAGAGGCCCGGCGGGATGAGCCCCTGCGCGGCCAGGCCGCGGCCGTTCAGGAAGATGTCCAGGAACTCGTTGTAGTCGAGGGCGATGGAGACCGCCTGGCGCAGCTTCCGGCGCTCGGGCGTGTATCCGCCCACGACGTCGTCGAGCATGTTGAACCCGAACCAGTACAGGCTCGCGCCGACGTCGGTCTGCATCGTGATGCCTTGCGCGCGCATGTCGTCGGATAGCGACGGGTCGCCCTTGCTGGAGAGGGTGATGGTGCGCTCGAACGCCTCGGCCGTGATTCCGGACACATCGTAGTAGCCCTGCAGGAATTTGTTCCACAGCGGGATGGCTTCCTTTTCCAGTGTGAACACCACGCGGTCAAGCAGCGGGAGCGGCTGGCCCGCGTCATCGAGGAATCCGTTCGCCCGGTCCGACGGCTCGCCCTCGGCCGGGTATGCCGCCGCGCGGAAGCGCGGGTTGCGCTGCAGCACGATCTTGCGACCGGGGTCGTTCGATTCCAGGTAGAAAGGGCCTGTGCCCATCGGCCACCGGTTGAGCACGATCTGCTTGTCGATCAGCGGCGCCTGGGCGTGGAACTCGATCGCTTCGCGCGGGATGGGCGCGAAGAAGTGCATGGCCATCCAGTAGAGAATCTGGGGGTACCTGCGGTTGAGCACGACCTTGAACGTGTAGCGGTCCAGCACCTGCACGCCCTCGAAGGGGGGCTCCATGTAGTCGAGCACGATGGGATGCCGGTCCTCATTCCGCGCGTCGCTTCCGGGCGCGGCGCCCTTGCGCCGGTTCGGCCTCGAGCATCGCCGCGTAGGACTTGCCCAGCGCCTCCATGCCGGCGATGTTGCGGTTCATGGTGGAGAGGATCGGGCAGGAGAGCCGCGGATCGGCGAGGCGGCGGATGCCGGTCGCGAAGTCCTCGGCGGTCGCTTCCCGCGTTGCCAGCACCGGGAAATCGTAGGGCGTGCGGATGTCCTGCAAGTCGGCGTCGGTCAGGCTGCGGTACAGCGGCTGGCCGGCGCTGTTGGTGGCGAAGCAGGGGTGATCGCGATACATAAGGCCGGGCCGGATGCGCACGGTGTACTCCACGC
>CAYRKB010000316.1:0-1604 GCA_964424705.1 uncultured Victivallales bacterium | reverse complement strand
TGAACGGCAGATTGACGCGGAACCGGCTGAGCGTGCCGGTTCCGCCAAGGTTGGCGAGCGACCAGACCATGCCTTTGCCGTTCGTTCGGGCAGTCCAGCGCAGTTCGGCCCTGCCGGCGCTGCCGAGGTCGAGCGAACCTTCCGCCCCGCTGGCGCTCACGACAAAGGGCCAGCCGTCCACCCATTCCCCGTTCACCTCCACCTCGAATCCGGCCCCGGCCGAAGCTCTGGGGCGCAGCAGATTGAGTTCGTCGAGGCCGGTGCCTTCCGTGTCCCAACTCAAGGCCGTGATCCCGGCGCGCGTCATTTCGAGCGAAACTCCCGGCGCTCCGGACGGAACGGACTGCGCCACGACGGCCGAACAGGTGGCGGCGGGGGATTCCTGCCCCGCACTGTCGCAGACCGTGATCAGCACATGGCAGGTGGCCCCCGGCGTCAGGTTTGACAGACGCACCTTCTGCAGGTTGCCGGGCGCTCGTGGCAGGGGCGTGAGGGAGCGCTCCAGCAACAGCTTCGGATCCGCCGCGCCCAACGGCCGGCCTTCAGAGACGTAGATGCGGTAGCCCAGGAGTTCGCGGCCGACGCGGGGCGCGGGCGCCTTGAATGAGATCGTCAGCGCGCCCGGCTCCGGCCTGCCCGCAGCCGTCAACTCCGCCACCAGTTCCGGCGGAGCGTTGTCACTGGCGGCAGCCGCCTCCACCACCAGGAATGCTCCCTGGCCTGATTCGCGGGTCCTGACGAAATGGTTGGGATTGGGTTTGGGCGCGCCCGGCCGGGCGTCTCCAGAGCCCTCTTCCTCCGCCACGCAGATGCCGTGGGTGAAGCCGGGGATGAGCAGGGCTTGGGCGACATTCAGCGGCAGCTCCGCCCAATAGTAGTCCTGTCCGGCGAGCCTGGCCCAGCCGGTCCGGACCTCGGCACACCAACTGCGGCCCTCGCCCAGGACCGCATTCCTGAAGTCGGAGCCCGGTCCGGCCCAGAGGCGGTCCGGATAGACGGCGTGCGTGAATGTGGCACCGCCTGAACTGAACTTGCCCTGCTGGTCCAGCGGCAGTTCGCCCGGGTCGCCCTTGCCGGTGCCCTCCCCCCAGTCGGTGCTCACCGTCGAGATGCTCAAGTGCGACAGCACGCACTGCTCGGTCCGCGGCAGGTACAACGTGGCCTTCTTCACCTGCTGGCCCGTGCAGGCGCGGGTGTCGAACTTGAACAGGCAGAACTCCTGGTTCCATTTCAGTTTGATGCGCTCGGCACTGCCCCAGTTCCAGATCCGCTCGTTGTCCTCCTGATCGCGATGAATGCCGACCTGGGTGTCGGCCGTGACGGGGCAGACCACGCCGGGGCGGATGGCGGCCTCGACGGTTCCCACGGTTTCCACAAAGGGCGGCGGAGTTGTCCCCTCCTGGGCCAAGGCGCTGACCGCCAGACCCATTGCCGTGCCAAACAAACTTCCGCTCATGCATGCCGTCTTCATAGCATTCAATCCTTTACAACAGGATATCCCATCACCGCCGCGTGACCCTCAACACCACAACGCTTCCGGCCGGCACCGGCCAGGACACCGTGGCGCCCGGACCACAAACCTCCTGCCGCTCGCCCGCCGGATA
>CAYRKB010000315.1:0-1610 GCA_964424705.1 uncultured Victivallales bacterium | reverse complement strand
GCCGTTTCGGCATCTCGAATCTGCTCAGTCTGATTGGCATGGTTCAGTCCTTCCGAAAAAAATTACCACCGCCCGCACGGCACGCTGGCTTACTTGGAGTACAACTCAACGATCAACTGTTCATTCACAAACGGCGCGATTTCCTCACGTGTGGGAATCCTCAATACCTCGCCCCGCAAAGCATCCTTGTCCACGTATAACCAGGACGAGAGCTCGCGACCCGCGACATCGACCGCCCGCTTGACGGCGTCCTGACTTTGCTTGCGGCTCCTGGTATCGATCCGATCGCCGACCTTGAGCACCATGGAGGGCACATCGGCGCGACGCCCGTTCACCGTGAAATGCCCATGCAAGACCAGCTGCCGGGCCGCCCGGCGGGACGTGGAAAACCCAAGCCGGTACACCAGATTGTCGAGCCGCATTTCCAGCAGTTGCAGCAGCATCTCGCCGGTCACGCCGCGCTTACTCTGGGCGCGCTCGTAGAAGAGATGAAACTGGCCTTCCTGAAGACCGTAGAAACGCCTCAGCCGCTGCTTCTCCCTCAACTGCAGACCGTACTCCGTTGTCTTCTTGGAGGGACGCGCACCATGCATCCCCGGAGCCGGACGCCCCGTTTCCACGGGACATTTCGCCATCCGGCAGCGATCCCCTTTCAGAAACAGCTTCATGCCTTCACGGCGACACAGCCGACAGGCTGGTCCTGTATATCTGCCCATTCGAATTCTCCTGTTCGTTCAAAAAAAGAGCCGGCCGTTACACACGCCGACGTTTGCGAGGACGACAGCCGTTATGCGGCATCGGCGTTATATCTTTGATCACCGTCAGATTCAGCCCGGAGGCCTGCAAGGCGCGAATCGCCGATTCCCGTCCGGCTCCCGGCCCCTGCACACGCACTTCCACTTCCTGCATTCCCTTGCTCACGGCCTGTCGCGCCGCTTCCTGGGCGACAACACTGGCGGCAAACGCGGTACTCTTGCGCGACCCCTTGAAACCCGCACGACCGGAGGTGCTCCACGCAATCACCCCGCCCTTGGCGTCCGTAATGCAAATAATGGTGTTATTGAAGGTCGCCCGGACGTGGGCAATTCCAAACGGCACCGCCCGTGCCCCACGACTCCTAACCTGCCGGACGGCCGCCTTGACTCCATCGGCCGCCGCCGGAGCTCCCGCACCCGCCACCGGGGCCGCGGCGCTCGCCGCCGACTTGTCGCCGGCCTGCTCTTCAGCTATATCTTTCACGTCTGCCATTGCGAACCCGTACCTCTTTGATTATGGTAACCGACATTCCTAACGCTTACTTTACGGCCGCACGGGCTTCTTTGCCGCGCACCGCACCCACCGTCCGCCGCGGTCCCTTCCGGGTACGCGCATTGGTGCTGGTCCGCTGCCCGCGAACCGGCAATCCACGTTTGTGCCGGATCCCACGATAACTTCCAATACTGATCAACCGCCGAATATTCTGCGCGACCTCGCGCCGCAGATCGCCCTCGATCCTGTAGTTGTTCTGAATCACATTGATGATGCGCGCCAGTTCCTCGTCCGTCAGATCGTCGGCACGCTTGGCCGGATCGATCTTGGCCTCCTCGACCACCAACTTCGCATTCGTCGGT
>CAYRKB010000314.1:0-1699 GCA_964424705.1 uncultured Victivallales bacterium | reverse complement strand
ACTCCTCAAAGGCCGAATCCGGCACTGCCGGCCCGCCGCCAGGTTCCGCGGCCATCTCGCGAGCGCACTGGAACATCCGCTCAAACAGATCGGCGAGGTCCTTCTCTTCAATGCAGGAGAATGCCACCCGGATGTCCGTGGGCGCTGTGGCAATGACTCCGATGCCGCAACGATCCAGAAGACGCAGCCGGTACGCCTCCGCGTTGAGCGTTTTCAGGCGCAGACACATGAAGTAGCCCGAATTGAAGGGATACGGCGTCCACGCCGGCGCGTACGTTGATCCCGCCAGGACTTCCTTCACGCGCGCGGCCCTTGCGCGCAGCACCTCGAACTTCGCCTTTTTCTCCCCCGCATAGGCCGGGTCGTTCATGGCGCCGAGCAGGATGCTCTGCGAGGCGAGCGAGCAGTTGGACACCGTTCCGCGAATGCAGCCTGCCGTTTTCTTCTCCAGCGCATCGTGAACCGCCGCCCCGCCGGCTGCGGCAAACGTAATAAAGGCCACGCGCAGCCCCCAGACGAAGTCCTCCTTGGTCGCGCCGTCCAGCTTGACCGGGAGCAACCGCGGATGCCGGCCGACCAGCCGCGCGAAGACAGACTCCCGCATGACGTCAGGCTCATAGAAGAGCCCGAAGTAGGCATCGTCGCACACGACCACCACGCGGCATCCCTTTTCCGCGGCGGCGACCAGGGTATCGCACAGCGCGACGGCCTCGGCCTCCGTGGGGGCATAGCCCGTGGGGTTGTTGGGAAAGTTCAGCAACACAATAAGCTTCCCGCGCTTGGACTCCCCGGCAACCGTGGCCGCGAACCCCTCGGTATCCAGCCCGCCGGCGGAGGAAAAGAAGGGATACTTCACCATCCGCGCCTCGCGGCGGACCTTGAAGACCATATTGTAGTTCCCCCACACCTGGTCGGGGATCAGCACGGTGTCGCCGGCCTCCGCAAACAGATCGGCCACAAGGCTTAGCCCGTGCGTCACCCCGCCGGTCACCACCGGCAGGCTGATCGCGCGTCCCGCCAGAGACGGGTTTACCGCCTGAATGTGTTCCCGCCATTTAGCCCGCAGAGCCGGGATGCCGAACGACGGAGCATACGGCAGCACGTCGTCCGGCGGGATCGAGGCGAACCGCCGCATGACGCTCGGCAGATGCATCGCCACGTTACCTTCCCTGGCAATGCCGATCGTTGCGTTGTAGCGAGTCGCCTTTTGCTTCGCTTCCGCCGACTGCGTCAGAATGCCCTTGGGAAAGTACAATTCGCGTCCCAAGCCCGAGAGCATGTCGAAAACATCGGGCGCATCCTTCTGAAGCGCCCGATTCAACTCGTTGGCCAATGCTGTGGTCATCGCGTGATCAACTCCTATCCGCCCCGGGCGTCAGCAACTCACAGGCCGACGCGCTTCTTCAAGCCGGCAAGCTGCGCCTTCATCCGCGCCGGCAACCGGGCTCCGGCGGTGTTGAGATAGGTCTCAATCTCCGGAACCTCGCCCTTCCAGCCGTCCACGTCGATGCGGAGCAGCTCCGCCATTTCGGCCTCGCTGATCGTCAGGCCGCTGACGTCCAGATCGCCGGCTTTCGGCACATAGCCGACCGGCGTTTCGACGGCGCCGACCTTGCCCTCGACGCGCTCGCACATCCACTTCAAGACGCGGATGTTTTCGCCGAAGCCCGGCCACAGCCACTTCCCGTCGGCAGACTTG
>CAYRKB010000313.1:0-1708 GCA_964424705.1 uncultured Victivallales bacterium | reverse complement strand
ATCGTCCGCTGCGCTTTCGATCTTGAGCCCCGAAGACAGGCGGGACATCGATCCGCGCAGGTTCGTCACATTCTTCGCATAGCTGTTCCACACTGCAAAGGCCGGAGCGTTATTCAGTACTTGCATTGTCATTCCTCCCTGAGTTTTCGTTCACCGCTGGTTCACCTGGAGTCACGCATCCATGCGTGTCTCCCTCGAAGCGGGCCTCACGGTTCCACATCCCGCAGGATTTCCGGCCACGTGGGGCCCTCGCTGTCTCGCCGGAGTCCTCTACCTGCCACCGTCCGTTCTGCTTTTCGCACACCTCCTTTCGCCATGGGGCCCGATGTCTTCCTTCCGGCCTTCGCCTACATCGCCCGTTGCATCCGCTATCGGACGGCGCCGGAGAACCTTTAGCGCGGCTGCAAACAAGGGGCTCCGGACGGCAAGACCTGCCCGGGGAATCGGCAGCTTTGTCCACCGCAAAGGCCGCCGGGCACGGCGGACGGGCCAAAGACGCGTGGCACCCGCGCTGCTCATGACTGCCCCAGCGAATCGAACGGCGATGCAAACACGAGGTGGTCACAGATGCACATAACGCTTACAAACCTGCAGGAGCAGTCGGCGGTGGCGGAGTTGGGGCGGGTCGCGCTCCCGATCCAGCCGGAGAACATATTCGACTTCCCCGACGGGCTGCCGGCCTTCGAGGATGCGAAGAAGTTCGTCTTTCTGTGCAGGCCTGACACCAGCCCCTTTCTCTTCATGCGCGCGCTGGAGCCCGCCGACATCGGCTTCGTGTGCATCGATCCCTTTCTGATCTGCCCGGATTACAAGCCGCGGATCAGCGACGCAGACACCAGCTTCCTGGAGCTCAAGAGCCCGGGCGAAGTGCTCATGCTGAGCATTGTGACCACGAGCAAAGACGTGCGGAAAACCACGGCGAACCTGCAGGGCCCGCTGGCCATCAACGTGCGGACCTGCCGGGGCAAGCAGGTGCTCTGCGAGGGCGAGGGGTACCCGGTGCGCTATCGGATCTGGGAGGCCCTGGACCGCCTGGCCGAGCGCGAGCAGCGCAACAACGACGCGATCAAGGGCGAAGCCAGGCGCGCGCCGGCGGCGGCCTGACAGACGGGCAAGCAACAATGACCACGAACGCAAGAAGCCAAGGAGGGCGACATGCTGATCCTGACAAGGAAGTCGGAAGAAAGCGTCATGGTGGGCAACAACATCGAGATCCGGATCCTGGAGGTGCGGGGCGACCAGGTTCGCATCGGATTCACCGCGCCCCGGGACATCGCGATCTACCGCAAGGAAGTCCATGAAGCCATTCAGGCAGAGAACGCGCAGGCCGCAGGCCGGGGGCCGCAAGGGCTTCAGCAGCTCGGGCAGTCGCTGGGCCAGGAGCTGGTCGGCGCGTTCAGAAGCATCAAGGAAAGGAGGGGCGGCTGAATGACGAGGACGGCTCCGCAAGGGCCGCCGGGGAGTTGCGCGGATAATCCCACAGGGTGCGCCGACGCACAGCTCCGACAGATACGAGGTGTGGCCCGCGATGTGCAAGGAAGCCCATCGAGCACGATAATGTAGTTCAAGGAGGAATTGGAAAATGCAAGTTCTAAACAACGCTCCGGCCTTTTCGGTGTGGAACAGCTATGCGAAGAATGTAACCGCACTGCGCGGCTCCATGTCCCGTCTGTCCTCGGGTCTCAAGATCGAAACTGCAGCGGATGAC
>CAYRKB010000312.1:0-1709 GCA_964424705.1 uncultured Victivallales bacterium | reverse complement strand
AACGAGGTAAAGGACTGGGTGCTGCAGTGGGGCGGCGCAGCCACGGCCCTGGCGCCGGCGGTGTTGGTCGACAAGGTGAAGCAGGGCATCAGACAAGCCGCGGCGAACTACGAGTGAGCATTGGTGCTATGCATACGACCGGCGCTCAAAACCATGACCTCGTCGAACGGCCGGCAGGTTTTCAGGAGCGTGAGGTGTGTGCCACTATCTGCACGCTCCCACCCCGGCGCAGAATGTGATCCCGCCGCAGGCAGAATCACGCTGGCACCCCGTTGCGGTTGTCTGCACACCGCTTTCATCTTCTTCCCATCGGCGGCCAACGAATCGGGGACAGACGGGCCTTGAGAATCGAACCCTTCCGTGGTAGACAAGAGCCTAGTCACTATACGGAAGGGCTTGATGCGCAGATGGAAGCAGGTTCAAAGGTCATCGTGCTGGTCAGCGGGGGCATGGATTCCGTCACCGCCCTTTACGAATCCTGCCGTCTTCACCAGGTCGTGGCCGGAATCAGCTTCAACTACGGGTCCAAGCACAACGCCCGTGAGATCCCCTTCGCAGTCCACCACTGCCGCGCACTCGGCATCCCACACGAGGTCATTCGGCTGGACTTCATCGACGCGCTCTTCAAGTCCGACCTCCTCAAGTCCGGGGGCGACGTTCCCGACGGCCATTACGAGGAGGCGAACATGAAGAGCACCGTCGTGCCCTTCCGCAACGGCATCATGCTGTCCATCGCCGCCGGCTTTGCCGAAAGCCTGGAGGCCCAAGGCCTGGTCATTGCCGCCCATGCCGGCGACCATGCAATCTACCCCGATTGCCGGGAGGACTTCATGCGTTCCATGGGCGACGCTATCCGCCTAGGAACATACGCCCGGATCGAAGTCATCAGGCCGTTCATCGCGATGTCCAAGGCCCAAATCGCTGCGCGCGGAATGAAGCTGGGCGTGGACTTTTCCCACACATGGTCCTGCTATAGGGGAGCCCAATTTCACTGCGGCAAGTGCGGGACTTGCGTTGAGAGGAGAGAAGCGTTTATCGTGGGTCGGATAGCTGACCCTACCAAATACGAATACGCTGGGCCTTTGCCCAAGAAGCCGAGGGAATGAATAGGTGAAAATAGCGGAAGTGTTCTACTCGCTCCAGGGCGAGGGCGAGCTCACGGGGATGCCATCGGCCTTTATACGGTTTGCTGGCTGCAACTTACGATGCAGTTGGTGCGATACGAAGTACGCCTCCTGGTACCCGGAAACGGCGCCATGGACGGAGGCGGCGATTCTTTCTGAGATCGCGTCCTACAACACCAGGTACTGCGTCATCACAGGCGGCGAAGCTTCTCTGCAGCCCCAGCTGCCCGCTTTTACGCAGAAGCTGCACGGCCTGGGCAAGCACATCACCATCGAGACAAACGGCACGCACCATGTTCCAGGCATCGAATGTGATCTCGTGTCCATGAGCCCGAAGCTGGCCCACTCTGTGGCGGATCCGGAGAAGTTCCCTGAAGAAGCGAAGATCCAACAGAGGGGCCGAATGAACGTCGATTCATTTCGCCGCTGGATCGACGGCTACAACTATCAGTTGAAGTTTGTCGTCTCGTCCGAGGGCGATATTGCTGAGATCCAGGAGTGGATCAAGGCGGTTGGCCGGGACATCCCTCCGCACAAGATCCAGCTCATGCCGGAGGGCGTGAACATGCCGACGATTCTTAGCCG
>CAYRKB010000311.1:0-1715 GCA_964424705.1 uncultured Victivallales bacterium | reverse complement strand
GAACGCGGCGGGGTCGCCGCATCTCCAGTCGGAGTTGCCCGTTGTCGCTCCCGGCTTCCTCCTGGAACCGCGACGCCCTCGTCGCTGAGATGCAAAACAACGCGCCTGAACGGATACCTCACCGGAACTCACTTGCGCCCATCGCCCAGCACAACCAGATTGTCGCGGTGAACGACCTCGTCGTAATCCTTCGAGCCCAGGATGGGAGCGATCTCGGAGGTCTTGCGCCCCTGGATCTTCCGGAGCTCCGCGCTGCTGTATGACGCCAGGCCGCGCGCAAACACGCCGCCGTCCAGGCCCCTGATATCCACCATGGCACTGCGCTCAAACTCCCCTTCGACGGCGCGCACGCCGATCGGCAGCAGGCTGCGCCCCCGGGCGAGAATGGCCTCCCGCGCGCCGTCATCCACGGCCAGGGTTCCGCTCGTCCTGTGGAAGAACGCAATCCAGCGCTTGCGGTGCGACGGCAGCGCCTCCGCGCCGGCGGCGGCGGGCACGACCAGCGTTCCCGCGTCCTCGCCGTCGCACACGCGCAGGAGCTCCCCGCCCTTTCGTCCGTTCGCAATGGCCACGGGAATGCCGCTTGCCACGACCACCGCGGCCGACTGCAGCTTGCTCAGCATTCCGCCCGTGGACAGCGCGCCGCCCTTGCCGCGCGCCAGGCCGAGGATATCGCGCGTAATGCCCCGCACAAGGGGAATGCGCCGGCTCCTTCCGGCCGGGGCTGGCTCGAGCAGGCCCTGCACCGTGCTAAGAAGAATCATCCCGTCGGCCTCGATCAGCAGCGTGACCAGCGAAGCAAGCTGGTCATTGTCGCCGAACTTGATCTCGTCCACCGACACCACGTCGTTTTCGTTCACGATCGGGATGACTTTTCGTCGCAGCATGGCGAGCATGGTGGTGCTGGCATTCAAGTGCCGGACGCGGTGCTTCAGGTCGTCGTGCGTCAGCAGGATCTGCCCGATGCGGCAGCCGTACTTGCTGAAGAGCCTGTCGTAAGCCGCCATGAGGCGAAGCTGCCCGACCGCCGCGGCCATCTGGAGCTCCGGCATGCTGGTGGGGCGGCGCTTCATGCCCATGGCGGCCATTCCGGCGCCAATGGCCCCGGAGCTCACGAGCACCACCTCCGTGCCGCGCGCGTGCAGCGCGGCGATCTGGCGAACCAGCTCCGCCATGCGCCGCGCATCGGGCCGCCCGCTGCTTTGCACCAGCACGCGCGTTCCCACCTTGATCACAAGGCGGCGCGCATGCTTGAGACGTTCTCGCTCCTGAAGCGGTGTCATGCCGGCCACTTTGATTCGGGCGATGCGCTCCTGTCAAGCGCATAGCCGCGGAATGCGTAGCGCCTCAGCGACGCAGGGGGGGGGCTCCCTGCCGCCTCGTGCGGCAGGGGCCAGAATTCCGCCTCCCGTGGCGCAAGGCCTGCCCTCTATACCCAAGTCGTCCTGGGCAAACAGAAGACAGCATTTCAACGTCGAACGTTGAACATCGAACGTCCAACGTCGAAGTTCGGAGGCGAGAATCTCGTTGGCAAACCGATCACTGAGCCTTTCAGTCACCGGTCTTCTCTCCGTTCGAGGTTCGATGGTGGATGTTGAGAGTTCGATATTCATTCCGACACCGAGTCTGTTTGTCATGCATGATTTGTGTGTAAAGGACAGCGCAAGGCCACGGGGAGGCCTCCTGCATAACTGAAGCGATACCGGAATGCAGCA
>CAYRKB010000310.1:0-1729 GCA_964424705.1 uncultured Victivallales bacterium | reverse complement strand
GCAGGAGCCTGAATTTGCGCTCCGGCGGGGCAAGCCCGCCGGGAGCGAAGAGCAGAGCAGGTCCGCCGGGGGCGAGGAGCTGGTCGATGCCAGGAGCGAGGAGCAAGTTCGCCGGGGAGCCTGTCTCACGTGTGGCGCCCTGCTCCGGCTCCCTGCCGGTTTACCCGGCAGGAGCCTGAATTTGCGCTCCGGCGGAGCAAGCCCGCCGGGAGCGAAGAGAAGAGCAAGCCCGTCGGGAGCTGAGATGCAGCAGGACGATGACGCACAGTGCCAGTAAACCCGCGCCGAAAATGGTCTTCGTAGATCGCCACAAATACTGGATTGCATTTATATAAAAAACATGTAAACATCTGCACCCTATGGGAAAACATACAGTTATAATCGCCATTGAGATCGCCACATGAACGCGCAATCACTCGTCTCTGAAACGGTTGCCAGAATGGAGCCGATGTTGGTCGGCGACGTTCCGGGACTTGACGCGTTGAGCCGGGACGTCTTTATCGAGGCTGGTGCGCTTTCCGCGGCGATTCCGTCTGATATCACCCGCCAGGCCGTGGCCGGAGTGGTGCGGGAGATGAACAGCTATTACTCGAACCTGATTGAAGGCCACAAGACGTTGCCTCGCGACATCGAACGAGCGATGAATTCAGAGTTCTTTGCCGACGAAAAGAAGCGGCAGAATCAACACTTGGCTGCTGCGCATATCCGGGTCGAGCTTGAGATGGAGCGCCGGCTGCGCGCGGAGCCGGACCTGAACATTCACTCCGGGGAGTTTCTGTGTTGGCTTCACGCTGCATTCTACGAAGGTTTGCCCGACGAGCTCCACCACAGTCAGACAAGGTCGGGCGAGAGCTACAGGGTCGCCCCGGGGAAGCTCCGTGACTTCAACGTGGATGTCGGCGCGCACACGCCGCCTGACCACCGTCACCTGCAGGAGTGCATGGCGAGGTTTTGCAGTGTGTATGGCGATCGGAAGATTCCTGCAACCCGTGCGCTCACCGCCGCCGCCGCGGCGCATCATCGGCTCGCGTGGATCCATCCTTTCGGAGACGGGAACGGGCGCGTGGCCCGGCTGTATTCACATGCCGCCCTGATCAGGCAGCAGGTCGACGGCCTCGGTTTATGGACGCTATCCCGCGGACTTGCGCGGTTTCGAGACCGGTACTACGCCAGCCTGGCGGCGGCGGACAGACCCCGGCATGATGACTATGACGGGCGCGGGAACTTGAGTGCAGGCGGCCTTCGGGACTTTTGTCAGTTCTTTCTGGAGACGGCCCTGGACCAGATTCGATTCATGAGGGGGCTGCTGGAACTGCCGGGTCTCCTCGGCCGGATTGAGGACTATGTGCGGCGCGAGACAGGGCTCGCAGCGAGGCACAAGGAGCGCCTGGCAAGGCTGCTCGGGGCCGCTGTGCTCCACGGCAGTATTGAAAGGGGAGAGGTCTCTCAGATCGTCGGCCTGAAGCCCAGCGCCGCCCGTCAGGTCATTCGCCTTGCGCTGGAAGAAAGGTTGCTCGGTTCGCCAAGTCCCAAGGGCAACCTTCTTATCGCGTTTCCGGCCAAAGTGCTTGACGCCTACTTCCCCCGGCTCTTTCTTGATCTTCCTTTCGGCTAGCCCGGGTGGTGGCGTCCGGCTCCCTCAGAAGACATCCGGCCGGCTCCCTGCCGGTTTATCCGGCAGGAGCCTGAATTTGCGCTCCGGCGGGACAAGCCCGCCGGGAGCGAAGAG
>CAYRKB010000309.1:0-1732 GCA_964424705.1 uncultured Victivallales bacterium | reverse complement strand
TTTTAGCATCGAACCACGCGAACCACGCGAATGAAGAAAAATAAGGCAATAAGGCTCGTTGGAGCGAAGAGGAAACCATTCGGCGAATGCCGAAAGCGAAGCGGTAATTACGCAATAAGGCAATAAGGCAATTCTAAAGGGGAGAATTAAAATGAGAGTTTTATTACTAGGCGCCACGCTGGCGCTGAGTTTGAACGTGCTGATGGTGCGGGCTCAACAACAGGTCAGCCCGGTTGCAAATGCGACCGCTGTGACGGCGGAGATGCGGGAGCGGGCGTTGGTCAGTCCGGGTGATCCGGCTCGCCTCTATTCCGTGCTGGCCAAGGCGCGACGCGGCGAACCGATCTGCGTGGCGGCCATCGGAGGGTCCATCACGGCGGGCGGCAAGAATACCAAGGATCCGGAGCGGCGTTATGTGCGGCAGGTTGCGGCATGGTTCGAGAAGGCCTTCCCTGGCTTGAAGGTCCGCTTCGTGAACGCCGGGATCGGCGCGACGAACTCGGGTTACGGCGCGTTGCGCGTGCAACGCGATGTGATCGCGCACCAGCCCGACCTTGTGATCGTGGAGTATGCTGTCAACGATTTCACGGGGGCGCAGATGGAGGACTGTTACGAAGGCGTGCTGCGGCAGTTGCTGGGCAGTTCAACGAACCGCGCCGTGATCGAATTGTTCTTCATGCACAAGGACGGCAAGAACGCGCAGGTCGGACAGACAACATTGGGGAAACATTACGGGCTGCCGATGATCAGCTTCCGCGATGCGGTCTGGCCGGAGCTGCAGGCCGGAGCAATCAAATGGGAGGCGCTCTACGACGATGTCGTCCATCCGAATGATGCTGGGCACGACATCGCGAGCGAGTTACTGCGCGGTTCCTTAAACGCAATGCTGGCGAAATTGCCGGCGAAGGATTCCGACCTGCCAGCGATTGCGCCGGTGCCCGCGCCGCTGAACTCGAATACGTATGAACGGTGCGTCCTTCTGCGCGGAGCCGACTTCAAGCCCGTGTCCAGCAACGGTTGGAGCTATGTGAGATCCAGTGTCTGGGAATGCGGAAGTACTGGGGGGCGGTTTGAATATGACGTCTCTGGCACGGTGCTGCTGCTGGGGCGCAACATTCCCGCAGTCGCGAAAGGGCGCGTCGAACTTGTCGTGGATGGCGGTGCGCCGCGTCCGCTTTTACACGACGGACACAACCTGCCTGTGGCGAAAGGGCTGACCGCCGGCGTGCATCGTGTGGCCATCGTGGTCCAGCCGTTTGAAGGAGCAGACAAAGTCCAAATCTGGTGGGGAGGAGCCGCAGGGTTATGATTATTATGATACGAAAGAAACAAACAATGAAACACACTGTCACACACACCATCACCCTGTTGCTCGCGCCTCTGGCAGTGCTGCACGCTGCCGCTGCTCCCATCTTCATCACGGATATGCGGACCGAGGGCGTATCCCAGCCGCTGGGAATCGAAGAGGCTGCTCCCCGTTTCTCCTGGCGCTATGAGGCTTCTCCTGAAGCGCCCCGGGGCTTTCGCCAACAGGCGTATCAGATTCAAGTCGCTTCGTCCCTGGAGAAGCTGTCGCAAGGAGAGGCGGATCTGTGGGATTCCGGAAAGCAGACAGGGGCTGATACGCTTGCTGCGATCTATGCCGGGAAGCCGCTCACGTCCGCCACGCGCTACTATTGGCAGGTGACCGGCTTTGATGCAGCAGGGAAGGCTTATGCAACCCAGCCGAAAT
>CAYRKB010000308.1:0-1742 GCA_964424705.1 uncultured Victivallales bacterium | reverse complement strand
ATGGGTTCCTGTTCACCGGCGACGCGGACGGCGAGGTGTATGACTTGAATTCGGGAGTGCCGAGGCAGGTGGTCATCGGCGCCTCGCGCGACACGCAGTCCGGCACGGTCGGCGCCTCGGGCGGAAAAGCGATCCTCCGGAACGCGCCCGTGGTCATTCTGGGGAGTGCAGTCAGCAGCACACCGAATCTCGGACTGCTGGCCCGGCCGGAAGCAGAACTCATCCTGGGCGATGGGTCGGGCGCTGCCCGCATGATTCCGGCTTACGCTACGTATACTGCGACTGCCAGTGCAACCCAGGACACGCTGACCGATCGCACCGGGATCAGCACACTCATCAAGCGTGGCGAGGGGACGGTCGTTCTGGGGAACCTGGCGTACATGAAGCTGGACGGCACCCCCCTGGCAGCGAGCCAGTTCGCATGGCAGATGGGGCGAGGCATCTCAGGCAACAGCGGCGCCACTGCCTTCTTCGATGGCGCGGTGCGCGGCCTCTCGTTCAACGATCCGGCGGCTGGCACAAGCAACTCACTCGCCGCTTTCTACATCCAGTTCAAAGGTGCCGTCTACGAGATCGACAACTCCGGCGGCGGAAGCGGGACTTTCAACACCAAGATCGCTTCCGCCGGGGCCGGTGCCCTCTGGTGGCCCTCGGGTTCCGCCAGCGGGGGCGGGGGATTCTCGGCCTATGGCGGACCGGTGACGGTGACCCTGACGAACAATGCCGGCACGGGCAACGGCACGCTCACGTGGGCTGCAAACGACATCGTTAGGGGAACCGGTGATGCCTTGCTCCTTGGCTCCCGCACGGCCAACGCGGCGCTCACCTGGATCAATCCCATCGACCTCAACCTCGCGGTGCGCGAAATCCGGGTGTACGACAACACGAACTCGACGGGCGACCAGGCCATCCTCAGCGGCGTGATCTCGGGCACGGGGGCGTCGGGCATCACCAAGGCGGGGGACGGCGTGCTCGTACTGTCGGGCGCGAACACCTACGCCGGAGCGACCACCGTTTCGGCCGGCTCGCTCTACGTGAACGGCAGCCTGAACGCCAAATCCTCCTCCGTGATCGTGACGAACACGGGCGTGCTCGGCGGCACCGGAACGATCAACCGGGCGGTGACGGTGTACGCGGGCGCCGGGTTCGCGCCCGGTGACTACCAGGGCCATGGCACGCTCACCATCGCAAGCAACGTCACGATCCAGGCCGGCGCCGTCTACAACTGGTCATACGGCGTCGGCGCGTCGGATCGGGTCACGGTCGGCGCGACCCTCACCCTCCCGACGAACGTGACGGTCGTCGTCAGCGGGACGGGGGACCTGCCCAGTCCCGCCGTGCTCTTCAGCGCGAACCCGCTGGGCGGCGCAACGGATTTGAGCGGCTGGATCGTCGTGGGCGCCCCCGGCAAAAGCGTCAGCATCAAGGGCACCACCGTCGTCCTCGAC
Source organism: uncultured Victivallales bacterium (assembly GCA_964424705.1). GTDB lineage: Bacteria > Verrucomicrobiota > Kiritimatiellia > UBA8416 > CAYRKB01 > CAYRKB01. The sequence continues at coordinate 294 of CAYRKB010000308.1, read as the reverse complement.
GCCACCGCACGGGGCACATCCTTCTACTTTCGCTAAGAAGGCGCTGCTTGATCCATTTTGCTGCGAAAAGAGCGCTGTTCCGGGCGGGGGGCTTCATTTCTCCGCCTTCGCGTCCAAGGGGGGCGCGCACATGAGTGCCCGCCAAGGGCCAGCCTGTGATAATTGACATTCACGTGTGAGGTATCGTCGCCAACCGTTTCGCTGGCGGACTTCATGGGTAGCACCCTGTGCTCTTGGCCGGTCTGGAACATGATGCGGTCCAGGATGGGCGCGTGGGACATCGCGGGCGGGCAG
>CAYRKB010000307.1:0-1766 GCA_964424705.1 uncultured Victivallales bacterium | reverse complement strand
GCCAAGTGCCACCATGGCCTGAGCTACTACCCGACCAAGGTCGGCACCGTGCATCCCGCGCTGACGTTCGACCTGCTGGGCGCACAGATTGAGGCGTGTCGCCGGCGTGACATCGTCACCCCGGCCTACATCAGCGTGCGCGTCGACGAGCATCACGCGAAGCGGCGCCCGGATTGGGTCGTGCGCCTGAAGGACGGCAAGCCGTGGAAGTGGGGTGGAGACCCCTTCGTCGCCGGCTGGTATCAGCACTGCATGAACAACCCCGACTATGTCGAGGAACTGGCCGCGCAGGCGGTCGAAGTGCTGAAGTGGTACGACGTCGAGGGGCTGTTTTTCGACATGTGCTACAACGTCTACCCGGACCCGGGGTGCTATTGTCCGCGCTGCTACGACAGCATGAAACGGCGCGGGCTCGACTTCACGTCCGATGCCGATCACCGGCGCTGGGAGCATGAGCTGACCCGGGACTACACGCGCAGGATCGCGCGGATCGTCCGCGGTGTGAAGAAGAACGCGACCCTCTTTTTCAACGGGCGTGTGTCTCCGGGCATGCGCGGGGAGCTGGATGTCTTTACGCACGTCGAGATTGAGGCGCTGCCCACGGGTGGCTGGGGCTATGCCTACTTTCCCATTCATGCCCGCTATGGGCGCGTGCTGGGCAAGCCCCTGCAGGGCATGACGGCGCGCTTTCACAAGAGCTGGGCGGATTTCGGAGGCCTTAAGTCCGAGGATCAGCTTCTGTATGAGGCCGGCACGATTCTGGCCGCGGGCGCGGTCATGAACATCGGCGACCAGTGCCATCCGCGCGGCGTGCTCGACAAGGGCGCATACGCGGTGATCGGCAAGGCGTTTGACCATGTCGAGCGCTGCGAGCCTTGGTGCGTCGGCGCGAAGGCGGCCGCGGAAATCGGCGTCATGATGCTGCCGGCCTGTGCGGCGGCGGCGGCCGATCCGGCGGGGCAGGGCGGCATGACGGCTGCCGCGGATGGTGCCGGGCGCATGCTGCTCGAGCTGAAGCAGCAGTTCGATCTGATCTACCCTGACACCGATCTGGCGGCGTACAAGGTCGTCGTGCTGCCGGACGAAGGCTGGATGAGCCCGGCGCTCAAGCGGGCTGTGGCGGCCTATGTGCGCAACGGCGGGGCGGTGCTGGCTTCACACACGGCCACGCTGCAGGATGGCAAGTTTGCCTGCCCGGGGCTGCCGGTCACCTTCGTGAAAGCCAACCCCTTCAAGCCCTGCTACTTGGATCTCGGGAAGACCCTCGGGGCGGGTTTGCCCGACAGCACCTATGTCTTCTACGAGGACAGCACCTGCGCCAAAGCGGCAATAGGTGCGGTGTCCATGGGACGCCTGGTGGACACGTACTTCAACCGCGCCTTCGATCACTTCTGCTCGCACCGGCAGACCCCGTTCACCAAGGCCTCGGCCTTCCCGGTTGCAGTTCTCAAGGGCCGGACGGCGTATCTGGCGCCTGCGGTATTCAAGGCGTATCGCGAACATGCGTACCCCTTGTACAAGACGCTTGTCGCGCGTCTGCTGGAGCGGTTGCTGCCGGAGCCGTTGGTCCGCGTGGCGGCCCCCTCCGCAATGGAGGTCTCGGTGAACCGGCAGGGCAAGCCCGCCCGGTTGGTCGTACACCTCGTGAATTTTCAGCCCCAGCGCCGGCACGTCAACGTGGAATGGATCGAGGAGCTCTACCCTGTGCGCGACATCGTCCTGGCGATTCGCACGGGCAGGGAACCGCGCCGCGTCTGCCTGGCCCC
>CAYRKB010000306.1:0-1767 GCA_964424705.1 uncultured Victivallales bacterium | reverse complement strand
AAGACCTGGCAGAAGAGAATGTTGCGGGCATTTCGCCCACGTCAGGCCGTGGTCAAAATTCCCGCAACCCGTTCTGGAGTAGTATACGGAGAAGAGAATTTTTACAAAAGCCGCGAAGGTCGCAAAGAAAGTAGACGAGGCGTCTCGCCTCGTTCTCTCCGGGAAACCCTCTGCCTGCGCCTCGAAACCCAAGTGTTGAACGAATTTCTTATAGGGCCGGGACTCTATGGAAGCTGATCAGGATCATATTAAGGCTCAAGCCCTATGATAAATTCGTTCAACGACATCGCGGTGGGAGATAGGAAGAGGCCAGGGATGATGAGGTTTTCTCCGTGTTAATTTCTCAGTGGCTCCTCTTCCTCCAGCGAAGCGGGTGGTGAATTCTTTTGCGCTATCAGGTTGTGGTTAAGCCAGTCAAATGGATACCCCAGTAAAATTGAACCGCAGAATATCGATCAAGGAATTTCGAGTAGCAAAGGGCGGAATGGTCTTAACTCTGCACTTCGGAGTTCTGCTGTTCCTTGTTCGATATTCTGCGGTTCAACAATTCGCCATTACCCCGCCAGCGCGGCGGGGCGGTCGATCCGTTTGCCGTTGACGAGCAACTCGCCCTTGCCGAAATCGGCGCTGACCTGTGTGCCGTCCGAGAAGGTCGTGCACTGGACCTTCGGGGCGGGTTCACTGAAGGCGGTGATGAACTCCGTTTGGAGTCTGCCGAACCGCTTGAGGCACAGCTCGTACATCGCCACCTCTTTCGCGATCCGGGCGTCGTCCAGCGGCGCATGGCGGACGGCGGAGCGGACCGTCCACTCGTCACGGATATGCTTGCCGAACAGCACGGCGCGCATGGCGCTCTCCCAGGAAAGCCCGGTTTGTTCGGAGAAAATCAAGCCCTGAACGGTCAGGTCCCACACGGGAACAAACTGGTCGATGAGCTGCTTGATGGGCCAGGAGGCTTCGACATAGCGTCCGCCGCTGCCGCAGACGTAGTCGGCGGCCACAATCACCGGCAGGGAACCGTATTCCGTCGCCACGGCGCCGAACATCTTCTGCGCGGCTTTCAGCACGCGGACCTGTCCCCTGGCCGAGTGCGAACGCGGTCCCTTCCAGCGGGGATGATAGTTCACCTCCAGCGGCCGCATCATGTAGTCGCAATAGTACATGCCCCTCAGGCCCAGTCCCTGCATGCGTTCCAGGTGGCCTTCCAGGCGGTCATGCGGGAGGGCCAGGCCCCAGGTCTGGTACTCCAGGCCGCCGCCCCACCAGCCGGAAAGGAGCGGCTCGCCGAACATGTCGTGGATCAGGACGTCGGGATCGTAGTTCGGTGCATGCGGGATGTTCATCGAGAAGTTGTCGTGCACGCACATGTGGTAGCCGAGGTTCTCGTTGCCGTACCGGATCAGCTCACGGAACCGCGCCTCGCCGCCCAGCCGCTCGTCGATCGGGAACCGGGCGGGGTACAGCCCATCGTGCCCGCGGGCATTCCAGGCCACGTTCTGGCAATAAGCCTGTTCGATGCCCGCCTTCCGGAGCCGGGTCAGGTTGTCGCGGCACTCGTCGAAGGTCATGCCGAGAATGAAGGAGATCGGGCTGCCGACATTCAGGCCCTGGCCTTCCATGCCCTCGTTCTCGCGGGCATAGAAGGGCTTGATGGTGTAGGCCTTGAGGACGTAGGCCACTTCCGGTGATTCGGCGGCGCGTTCCTTGAGCGGCTTCTTGCCGAGATCCTCGAGGGCATGCCGGCGGAGGCGCGTGGCGCAGAACATC
>CAYRKB010000305.1:0-1797 GCA_964424705.1 uncultured Victivallales bacterium | reverse complement strand
TCCTTGAAATGGCACGCCGCGACCCTCGGCATTTCACCCGCCAGCGTGACCTGAGAGTCTGTGAAAATATCCCCACATCAGCCGGATTTTCAGACCCCGCGCGATATAATGCGAACGACATTATTCGAAGGCATTCCTTGTGAGCACAGCCCCACTATTTGATGATCTTCCCGTAATGGAGAAGCATCCCGCCGAGCAGAAGCTGGGCGCTCCACGAAAGGTGCGGGTTCTCGTCCCCAATCGAGCGCAGATTGAGCTGCGGCCGAGCGACCTTGAGTCCTTGCTGCCCGAAGGGCATCGGGCGCGGATCGTCTGGGGTTTTGTCAGCGGCCAGAATCTAAGCGCGCTGTATACAGGGATCAAGGCCGTCGAAGGCGGCGTCGGACGGGCCGCGATCGCCCCCGAGATTCTTTACGCCCTGTGGCTGTTCGCCACGCTCGAAGGGGTCGGCAGTGCGCGCAAGCTGGCACGCTTGACACAAGAACATGACGCCTACCGCTGGATCTGCGGTGGCGTCCAGGTGAATTACCACACCCTGGCGGACTTTCGTAGCCAGAGCGAAGAAGCGTTGGACGGACTATTGACCGAGAACGTGGCCGGCCTGATGGCGGCGGGTGTCGTCAAGCTCAAGAGTGTGGCGCAAGACGGCATGCGCGTCCGCGCTAGCGCCGGCGCCGCCTCCTTTCGTCGGGAAGAGAAGCTCAAGGGCTATCTGGACGCCGCGCGAGCACAAGTCGCGGCACTCAAGCAGGAAGTAGAAAGCGACCCGGGCGCCGAGGCTCGCCGCATCAAGGCGGCAAAGGACCGTGCGGCGAACGAACGGGAAGCGCGCATTCAGGCCGCCCTGGCGCGTCTGCCCGAACTCGCGGACATCAAGAAACGGCAGGGCAAGCAACCTGAAGATGCGCGCGTATCAACCACCGATGCCGAGGCGACCGTCATGAAGATGGGCGATGGCGGCTTTCGTCCGGCGTACAACATCGAGTTTGGCAGCGACACGGCCAGCCAGATCATTGTTGGCGTGGATGTGGTGACCACGGGCAGCGACATGGCGCAGATGGCGCCGATGGTCGAGCAGGTCACCCGGCGGTGTGGCACGGCGCCGGAGAATTGGCTGGTCGATGGCGGTTTCCCGGCGCACGACCAGATAGACGCCGTGGCAGATCAAACACGAGTGATCGCGCCCGTACCCAAGCCAAAGACTCCGCGCAAGGACAAGAAGAACGACACGGCAGCGACCCCGGCCGACGCACAGAGCGACCCCGGCGAAACCGATGGCGGCGCACAACAGACGCTGGCCCCGGCGGTGGATCCGCATCAACGTAAAGCGGGCGACAGCGAGGCGGTCGGCGATTGGCGGGAGCGGATGGGGACCGAAGAAGCCAAGGACCTTTACAAGCAACGTGCCGCCGTGGCCGAATGCGTCAATGCGCAGGCACGCAACCGAAACCTGGTGCTGCTGCCGGTGCGTGGCCTCAAGAAGGTCAAGGCGGTGGCCTATCTGTATGCCCTGGCTCACAACCTGATGCGGATGATCAGTCTTGCGCCGGCGCTACTGGGGAAAGGGACAGGTCCGTCCAAAATCTGCCCGATGGCGGCATAGCCGTGGAAATCAACTCAAAAATCGACCTATGAGCGGGTAAAAAAGGAAAACATAATGAAATTGCATATCTGGCCACGTTCGGCGGCTCAGCTGACTTTTACGTGTTCAGGTCGATGCAATTGCGAAAAATTCACAACCTCTGAGGCGAGAAAAGATTGTGATCAGTATGGATGGACGTGGGCGAGCCTTTGACA
>CAYRKB010000304.1:0-1833 GCA_964424705.1 uncultured Victivallales bacterium | reverse complement strand
ACACGCGAAAGACACGAAAAGTGGGCGTGCGGGGAGGGGAAACGAATGTTCAATGCTCAACACTCAATGCTCAACACTCAATGCTCAACTTTGAAAGAGCAGATCAACTACGAAACACGCGAAAAGGGAACAATGCTCAACCCTCAACGTGGGGAATAGGCGCGGAGGGATGCGGAGAAGTGGTAAGTACGATGACCGATTGCGCTTGCAAGCGGTAAGAACATTGTCCAGTATTAGCGCATGAGCTCACTGACGGTCATTCAGGATGTGCTGCTGGAGGCGCAGCGGCAGGACCTCTTTACGGGCGTGCCGCGTCGCCTGCCGTATCGGCTGGTTTCCGGCAAAGTCTTCACATGCATCGGGGTGCGCAGGTGCGGCAAGTCCACGCTGCTGCACCAGGTGATTGCGGGGCTCCGGAACAAGGGCGTGCCGCCCGAAGACGTTCTCTATGTGAATTTCTTCGACGATCGGCTGGACGAGGTTCGACGAGGCAATCTCAATCTCCTGACCGAAGCCTACTTCGGTCTGTACCCCGAGAAGAAGGGGCAGCGTGGGCTGCACTGCTTTCTGGATGAGGTGCAGATAGCGGCGGGATGGGAATCATTTGCAGATCGTCTGCTACGGTCCGACCGGATGGCGGTGTACGTCAGCGGCTCCTCCGCACGGCTTCTGGCGAAAGAAGTGGGGACTGCAATGCGCGGCAGGTCCCTTGCGTGGGAGCTCTTTCCCTTCTCGTTCGCCGAGTTTCTTGATGCGCGCGGGATTGCGCCGGACCTGCGGGGTCAGCAAGCGCGTCTGCGCGTCCGCAAGGCGTTCAACGACTACTGGGAGCGAGGAGGGTTCCCGGAAGTGCTGGATGTTGACGCGCGGGTGCGGGTGATGATCCATCAGGAGTATTTCAAGACGATGGTGTTTCGGGACGTGGTGGAGCGGAACGACGCGCTGCACCCCCGCGCGGTGCGCGACATGGCGTACCGTCTTCTCAACTCCGCTGCCTCCATGTATACCGTGAATGCGCTCACCGGCTATCTCAAGTCGCTTGGGCACAAGACCAGCAAGGCCTTCGTGGGCGATGTGCTCGAGTGGCTGGAAGACGCCTACGCGCTGTTTACAGTGCGGCTGTTCGATGCGTCGCTCAGCCGGCAGCATGCCAATCCCAAGAAGATCTATGCTGTGGACCATGCGCTCGTGCGTTCGACTTCAAGCGGCGTGCTGGTCAACAGCGGGCACTTGCTCGAGAATGTGGTCTTTGTGGACGGCCGGCGGCGGGGCCGTGAGCTGCACTATTACCGCACAGGGACAGGGCGGGAGGTGGACTTTGTCTGGCGGCCCAGCGATGGCAAGCTCCGGTTTGTGCAGGTCGCCGAACAGGCGCCAGAGGGAAGCCAAACGCGAACGCGGGAACTGGCCGCTCTGGAGGACGCCCTGCGTGAACATCCGGGCAGCCAGGCGGTGCTTGTCACGCGCGGGGACGAGGAGTCCCGGTGGACTGTGCCAGGCGGCTCGATCCGCGTCCTGCCTGTCTGGCGGTATCTGATCGAGGATGAGGTCTAGAGGAAGCAGCGCCGCAGCGTAGTGAACGCCAATTGGCTGGCGTCGCAGGCCGTAGCGGACTTTGCGGCCTTGGTGTTCAATTTCCGGAGTTCAATGCTCTTGAATTCCGGCAGTCGCGGAGTGCATTCCGTTGCTTGAATTCTAGATTGTGTCTTCCATGGATGTAGCCGCGCCCGCCTGCAGCGCTGTGCAGGAGCGCAGCGACAGCACGGCGGGCAGGGAGGCGCGGATTGACGCGGATGGGGTTCCCAGGGTTGCACCCTGGGCTATGATGTGGCA
>CAYRKB010000303.1:0-1834 GCA_964424705.1 uncultured Victivallales bacterium | reverse complement strand
GGGGTCCATGAAGAAAGGGATGCAAGATGACAGCCAAGGAACTCAAGCGGCTCTAACCCCTTCATCACCATGACGAGAGCCGCAAAGAAACTGGGCGTAGCCTTCACAACCGCGCAACGCGCCGTTGACCGCCTGGAGTCCCTTGCGATTGTCACTCAAGTGGGGCAAGCCAAGCGTGACCGTGTCTATTGCGCGAAAAAGTTGCTCGCCATCCTAGATGAGCCTGCCAACCTGGTGCCCAACCAACCCCGCGGATGAGTTCCTGAAGCACCCCGTCACGCTTCTTTAGTCAATACGGTACTGCTTCGCCCCGTCACCTTCAAGAAGACCCCGCGGTGTCGCCATCTGGCTTGATTCCGGCTGGCTGTGGCTCTTTGCCGCAGCACTTCTTGTATTTCTTTCCGCTGCCGCAGGGGCACGGCTTGCACCGGCTGATGGCCGGGGCCGCTTGCACAGCCGGTGCGCTGTCGGCAAACTGAGGCGTGCCGGGGTCCTTGTCTTTCTCCGGAGCGATGGAGCTACGATGATCGGAGCGCGGAGTCCTTTTGAAGCAAGCCCACCATTTCATCTCATCGGACACGTGGTCGATAAGGCCCGCAGAGTACTTCTCTTCGCGGCTTCGATCCATTACTGCGTCTACGGACTTGCGGGCAGCACTTTCCATCTTGTCCAGGCCGACGTAGCCGGGATCCACGAAGCCGGATTCATAGGCGGGTCGGATTTCGTCGAGCAGTTCTCCGGGATGCATGTCGTACATGCAGGAGGCCAGTACATCCCACGTGTTGTTGTATTCTTGTTCCAGGCCACCGGTGAGCAGGTGGCGGAAGTATTCGACAACGGTCTGGCGGTCCAGCAGATTCTGGAAATAGAGTTCACTGATCGAATACAGCGCCGCACCCCGCACCCACTCATCTACCGTCGGGTCTTCGATCAAGCGTTTGATCGGGTCGATATCGCCGCCGCAGAGAGAAGCCAGAATGCGGGCCAGCCCTTCGGTGATCGTGTCACCGAGCAAGGCATCCACCGCGTCTTTGGGAAGGCGCAGAATATCCACCAGGATCGGGAACGCTCGCGTCTCCCGGAACTGCGCCAGCAGGTACATGGCGTAGAGGTGCGCCAAGCCGGAGCCGTCTTTCTGGAATGCCTCGGGGTTCTTGCGGCAGCGATCCAGGATGTCGAGCAGGCCGGGCGTGACTTCATCCTTCCGGGCAATCGCGAGTTCGACGGCATCCTCGGGAAAATAGCCGGTGGATTTCCCCAGCTCATCGAGAATCGCCTCCACGGTCGTCAGGGGCGACTTGAACAACCGGTAATGCCGTTCCAGGCGTTGGGCATACCCGGCGCCCTGCAGCACTATACGGAACAGCTTAAGCAAGGCAGGCGCAAATTGGCTCTGCGCGTTGATCGGGTCGAGGGAGGGGCCTTTGCAGTCCTTGGCCAGCTCGCGGTCGCCATGCAGGCGCTTCTTGTAAAATGCGACCGGTTCCCAGCCGTAGCCGATGGTGGCCAGGACTTTGTCGCCCGTCGCTAGTGACACGACCTGAATGATCACGCGCCGGCAGTCGCAGGGATCCTCATTGCAGTACAGTTCAATGAACCCATAGTCGCCGTCCGGAAGATCCGGCCGCCCCCTGACTTCAACCGATCGCGTTTCGCGCAACGCTAAATCAGGAAACCTCGTGGCAAATGGGATCATGGGCATGTGTCACCTCGGCGTGGTCTGCGGACAATATCGCGATTGGCGTGGAGGTTCTCGGCCACGTTCGCATCGACCTCCCCCAAGTCGCCGCTGAGCTGGCGTTGCCGTCCGCTGAGCTTCTGCCTGATGGCTTCC
>CAYRKB010000302.1:0-1842 GCA_964424705.1 uncultured Victivallales bacterium | reverse complement strand
CACGGGGTACGGAAACCGCGGAGGACCTGCATCCGCGAATAGCGCTTCCGGCGGCGGCGGTGCAGGCGGGGTCGGAGGCTCGGCTGCATCATCCGGGGGCTATGGCGGAGCGGGCCTGCAGAGCAGCATCAGCGGAGCGAGCGCATGGTACGCCGCAGGCGGCTCCGGGGCATTGAACGCCACCTCGGCCAACAGCATCGGCGGCAACAGCGTAGCTGGTTATAACGGCGGCACAGGCGTGGTCAACACAGGAGCAGGCGGCGGAGCCAATGGTTTGGTTGGCGGAACATCTGGCGCAGGCGGGACAGGCATTGTCATCGTGCGGTACGCTTACGTTTATGAGAGCGGGGAAAAGGTGTCGATCCCCTCGTTCTCTCTGCCAGCGGGAGGCTACATCGGTGAGCAGAACGTGACGCTCAGTTGCACGACCCTCGACTCCGTGATCCACTACACCACGGATGGCACCGCGCCGACCAGCGGCTCGCCTGTCTATACCAATGCCGTCTCCCTCATCACAATCCCCCTGGGCACGACCCTGACGGTCAAGGCCATCGGCGTGAAGACAGGTTATGCCGACAGCGATGTCGCGAGTGCGACCTATATCACGGGGTCTTCCGGGATCTGGACGAACACAGCCGGCGGCTCGTGGTCGGCACCGGCCAACTGGCTCGACACCATCATCGCCCAAGGCCGAGGCACACCGGCCAAGTTCGACACGCTGACGCTGGCGGCGAACGTCACGAACACCCTCGACGGCGAGCGCACCGTGGGCAGCCTGGCCTTCGCGGACGTGGGCAATCTCTATGACTGGACACTCAACACCGGCATCCCCGGATCCGTGTCGCTGACCCTCGATGCCGCAACCACCCCGGAGATCAGCGTGTCGAACCGCACCGCGACGATGGGTGTTGCGCTGGCGGGCACGAACGGCCTGTCGAAGACGGGCAGCGGGACGCTGGTTCTCCGAGAAGCCAACACCTTCAGCGGCGGAGTGACCATCAGCGGCGGGACGCTCGACTGGCAGAACACGCCCAACAGCAGCGCCGGCACGGTCACGGTCAATGCCGGCTGCACGGCCAAGTTCCATGGCACCTCTGCGAACTACGGCTATGCGGTCACCAACGCCCTGGCCGGTAACGGGTCGGTCACGGCCAAGCCCGGCATCGGAAACGGCGTGGCGGGCGATAATAACGGGTACGTCAAGTTCTCGGGAAATCTCTCAAATTTCACGGGCACGTTTACCTTTGACACGACATTGAACTTCGGGGAACTCAGCGTTGCGGCGAACGCCAACGGCGGCGGCGCGAAGTGGGTTGTGAACCGGACCAGCGGACCGTACTACCTCAGTGTGGGCCAGGCGGGAACGTACAGGCTCGGCGAACTGAGCGGCAACGGCGCGCTGGGCGCCTATTTCCAGGGCGGGACGACCTTCTGGGAAGTCGGCGCGCTGGGCACGGACTCGACCTACGACGGCGTGATCACTAATTCCTTGGGTTCGGGCATCGCCGCGCTGAGGAAGGTCGGGGGCGGCAAGCTGACGCTTACGAAGGCCAACGGGTACAGCGGCGGCACCGTCGTATCCAACGGCGTCCTGGAAGTCGGCGTCTTCGCAAGCCTCGGCACCAACACAGTCGAAGTGACCGGCGGCAAGCTGAGCCTGCTGGGGAGTTCCGCGATCAGCGATGCCGCGCAACTGCGTATTCCGAACACCACCGACAAGCTGGAACTGGCCACGGGCGTCAATGAGACGGTCGGCGAACTCTATATCGGCGGCGAACCGGCGTGGCGCGGCACGTGGGGGCGTATCGGCTCCTCATGCTGGCATAAGAGCGCGGCCATCAC
>CAYRKB010000301.1:0-1849 GCA_964424705.1 uncultured Victivallales bacterium | reverse complement strand
CAGAACGTGGGAAAGAAGCGGATGCGGTTTTCTCGCTGGCCGATCTGGACCAGCCCCCGCGAGTGGTGACCCAGCCGCCTCCGCAGTATCCGGCAGACATGCGCTCGCAGAAGGCCCGCGGGACGGTGCATGTGCTTTTCGTCGTGGATCGCAACGGGCGCGTGGTGAAACCCCAGGTGCAGAAATCCACCCATACGGCCTTCGAGCGACCCGCCTTGGAGGCGGTGAGACAGTGGCGATTCGAGCCCGGGAAACGCAGCGGCCAGGCGGTGCAGTTCCGCATGCGCGTCCCCATTACCTTCGCGTGCGGTTGACCGATGAAACGAAACCTTTCCATTCCGGTTCGATGGCTGGCGGCCACGGTCGCCCTGGCAGGGGTCTGTACAGCCCTCCCGGTTTTTGCGCGGGAAGACGAAACGCTCGCGCTCTGGCCACTGTGGCGCAACGAGACGTTCGTCCGGCAATTCCTTGGCTCCTACGGTATGCAGGCGGAGGTCGAGCCGCGCGTGACGACGGTGGAGAAGACCGAGTTGGAGAAGGTGGCGGCGATGATGGCGCAGAGGGGCGGACTGGAGCGGGCGCGCGCCTATCTGGCGCCGCTCATCAAGCCGGTGGACACCGCGGTGTTCGATTTCACTCTCGGGAGTATCTGCTTCCAGCAGGAGCAATTGAACGCCGCCGCGCAGTGGTATCAGAAAGCGGTTGCCAAGTTCCCGTCCTTCCTGCGCGCCCATAAGAATCTGGGCGTGGTTCGCGTGCGGCTGGGGGACTACGCCAAGGCGGTCGAATCGCTGACGCGCGCCATCGAACTCGGGGCAAAGGACGGCGTCACCTTCGGCCTGCTGGGGTATGCGTTCCTAATGACCGACGAGGCGACCTCCGCCGAAACGGCGTATCGCGAAGCCATCATGCTGCAGCCGTCGGTCGTGGATTGGAAGATGGGGCTGGCCCGGTGCCTGTTCAAGCTCCGGAAATACGAGGAAGCCAGCGCGTTGTGCGGCGAACTGATCGCCCGGCAGCCCGACCGCGCCGAACTGTGGCTTCTGCAGGCCAACGCCTTCCTGGGCATGAAGGATACCGCCAAGGCGGCCGAGAACTACGAATACCTGGACCTGAAGGGATTGGCGACGCCGCAGAGCTTGAACGCGCTCGGCGACATCTATGTCAGCGAGGGATTGATCGATCTGGCGGCAGACACTTATCTGCGCGCCATCGACAAGGACGCCGATCCCGTGCCGGCCCGCCTCCTGCAAAAGGTGGAAGTGCTGGTGGCGCGCGGCGCGTACCTGGCCGCGGAGCGGCTGACCCGTCGTCTCAAGGCTCTGCCTCCGGAGCGGTTCAGCTCGGACGAACGTAAGCGACAGCTTAAGCTCGAGGCGCGGATTGCCGCCGCGCGCGGGCCCGCCAACGCCGAGGCCGCCCGGATTCTTGAGGAGATTGTGACATTGGATCCGCTGGACGGCGAGGCCCTGATCCTGTTGGGGCAACACCACGCTTCCGCGGGGGACCTTGAGAAGGCAACGTTCATGTTTGAACGGGCGGCGGGCGTCGGCCAGCACGAGGCCGAGGCGAGCCTGCGGCATGCACAGTGTCTGGTTCGCGCGGGCAAGTATCAGCAGGCCATTCCGCTGTTGAAACGAACCCAGGAGCTTCGCCCTCGGGACGATGTGGCGCGGTACCTGGAACAGGTCGAGCGCGTCGCCCGCGCCAGGAATTGATGTGGGATCAGGTGACGGGAGACTATGACATGCAGCGAACAGAAGACGATAGCAACAGCAGGCACATTAAAACGCACAAAGGAGGAACAGTGAAGCGGTATATCTGGTTGACGGTGGCGATGGTGGGCGGC
>CAYRKB010000300.1:0-1858 GCA_964424705.1 uncultured Victivallales bacterium | reverse complement strand
CCCTCCAACGCCGTAAACATTGGCTATTCTCACGTTTCCCGCAACTTCGATCTTGACGTTTGCGCCAAGTTTGCGCCAATATGCCGACATCCAAAGCGCCAAAGAGGCGGCAAACATGAAAAAAGCGATTGGCAAAATATACGAGCGGACAGTCACTGTCAAGGGGCACTCGTACCAACGCTACGATGTGTATCTCGGTACCCTGGACGGCAAGCGGAGCCGCAAGACGTTCGCAACCGAGTCCGAAGCGCAAACACACCTGAAGGTCGTTGATGGGCTCGAAAACAAGATCGGGCGCATGGCGCAGAAGCTGAACGACGCTGACCTACGCGATGCCACCACCGCAATCGACATCCTGAATCGCAGAGTGAGTCTGAAGACTGCCGCCCGATTCTACATGGACCACAACTACCCCACCGGCGGCAACCTGACCACAGCCGAAGCCGTCGATAAGTTCCTGCAATCGCGGGTGGACAAGAATCTGCGGGCCGTGACCGTGGCCGACTACAAGACTAAGCTGTCTCTGTTTGCCCGCGAAATGGACGGCAAGCCCCTTTGCCGGGTCACCACCTCAGTCGTTGAGAATTGGCTGCAGACGCGCAACGTGTCCGTTGGCAGTCGCAAGGCGTACCTGCGGGCGCTGAGTGCTTTCTTCCAGTGGGCGACGGCAAAGAAGAAGCTCATGCCCGAGAATCCGGCCCGTTCGATCGACTCCCCGCGCGAGGATCGCAACGAGGTGACATACCTTGCCGTGGCAGACGCGGAGAGACTTCTTAACGCGACCGTTGCGACGCGGCCGGAGCTGCTGCCTTATGTCGCGTTGGGCATGTTCGCCGGCCTCCGCCCCTCTGAGATTCACGGCGACAAGACCGACCATCCGCCGCTCGACTGGAGCAAGATCGACTTTGTCCGGAAGATCATCACCGTGGACGCGAAACAGACGAAGACTCGCGACGGCCGCCGCGTGGAAATGTCCGACAACCTCGTGCGCTGGCTCTTTTCACACCGGCGTGACCAGGGCCCGATCTTCTTCACGCGGACGGCGCTCGCTGCGGTCGTCACGAAAGCGGGTATTGACTTCCCGAAAGATGTGCTGCGGCATACTTGCGGCACCTACATGTATGCCAGCCGGCAGCATGAAGGCCAGGTGGCCGTCATGCTGGGCGACACGATCAAGACCGTGAAACGGCACTATGTCAATCCCATGGTGGACAGGGTAGACGCCGACAAGTTCTGGGCCTTGCAGCCGTCAACCGAGGAAGGCGTGATCGCCTTCCCCCAGCAGGCCACTGCCTGATTGCCGGTCAGGAATTACCACCTCAACCATGCCCGCCAGACCACAGTGATGCCCACGCCACGGGCACCGGGCGCACCGCGGACACGCCATAGGCGCCCTGGATCCGGTAGGCGTGAGGTGCCGGAGTGTGCTCGGCTGGGCGCTCAGATGCCCAGAGGACCAGCGGCGAAACCGACCTGCCGCGTCACCACCTGGGGCCGAAAGCCCGCACTGCCGCCCAGATGAGGTCCTGCATGGCTGGACTGGCGCCGTCTGCCTTGCAGGCTACCCTGAGCATGGCATGAGCCTCGGGGCTGGACATGGGGCGAAAGGTGTAGGGGCCGCCAGGAGCCTCAGCAAAGAACGCGCCGTGGTGCAGGCAGATGGAATCGTGCAGCAAGAAGGCGCGTTCAAAGGTGTCTGACGCCAGGATGGGGGCGAGGATGCGCGGCGTCGAGCCCTTGTCGGTCTCATAGTGCCTGTCGCTCTGGCAGTACTCCGCGGGGCCCACCTGGAGCGTAAGAGGATGGACCGGATCCAGCCGGAACTCATACCAGGTCTTCTTGAGCGGCCAGAAACGCT
>CAYRKB010000299.1:0-1865 GCA_964424705.1 uncultured Victivallales bacterium | reverse complement strand
GTAGCACAGTATGTGCAATATAGTCAACGTTGGAGTTGGCGCTACCAGTCCGTGGGTGTGTGTCAGGAAAGTGACATGACTTTCTAGAATCCTCCTTTTCCCCTTGCACGGAGGGTGCTGCCCTGTCATGGTTGTACATAGAGTATGTACAACAACGGAGGCACGATGACATTAGGCGAACTCTTCACCGCCGTGCAGGGCGCCCTGCCGGCCCGACGCGGTAATCTTTACGAGCAATACCTCGATCGTGAGGGGGCCGATGGCCAGAAGAGGTGCAACGGGCCGTACTATGTCTGGACGCGGTGCGAGGGCGGTAGGATGGTCTCCGACCGCATCGCGCGGGAAGACGTACCGCGTGTGCGGGAGGAAATCACCAGGGGCAAGTTGCTCAACGGCCTGATGGGCCAACTGTGGAAGCTGGCGGAGGACATGGCCCGCAATGCCGGGGACGCAAAAAAAAAGAAGTCGAGCAAATCGACGGGGCGGCGGCCACGCTCGTGGCAGAGGTCTTGAAGGTCTTCTCGGAGGCGCAGACGGGAGCTTGCGACCTGCCGGGCGCCGAAACGAGAATCCGGGACGCCGCGCTCGGCTTCGCCGCGAAAATGGTGGGCGCGGCCATGTCCGGTCCGCTCCAGAGCGCCGCAGGAGTGGACGAGCCTCCCGGTCGCAGGGAACGGCGCACGAGTGGCATCCTCTCGGCCGTGGGCGAGGTCAGCTACACGCGCTGGTACGGCGTGGACGCGCAGGGCGGCCGGGGCTTTCCTGCGGACGACGCGCTCGGCATTGTCTGCGGCTGCACGCCGGGTGCGGCCAAGCGGCTCTGCCACATGGGGGCGAAGAGCCAGTCCTATGGGGAGGCGTCGGAGTCGCTGGCGCTCCTTGCCGGCATCCCGGCCTCGGCGAACACCATCCAGCGGCTGATCGGCGCGGTCGGCCCGGACATGGCGGCGTGGGCGCGTGCTCGAGCGCCGGCCACCGTACAGCCCGGAAGGGATGTCGCCGTCTGCCTGCAAATGGACATGACGGGCGTGCGGCTGCTCAAGAAGTACCTCAAGGACGTCAAGGGCAAGGATGGCCCGCCAAAAGGACGGCAGATCAAGTGCGGCGTCGCGTTCCTCTTGGAGCGAGGGGAGGATGGGCGCTACCACAAGGTGCCGGATAGTTCCGTCCATATCCTCTCGTTCGGCGACGTCACCGACTTCTCCGCTGAATTGGACAAGGCCCGCCAAAAGCTCGGTGCCGCGCACATCGCCAAGCTCATCGTCATCGCCGACGGGGCGGAATGGATCTGGAACATCGTTGCGGACAGGTTCAAACGGGCGTTTGCGATCGTGGACTTCTGGCACGCCGCCGACCACTTGCACGAGTTGTGCGAATTCGTCCACGGCAAAGGGGCGTCCGCAACGGAAAGCTTCATCTCGCTGCGGCACAAACTCAAACGCTACGGGATCGACTGTGTCCTCCGGCACTTCGAGCGCCTGGAACCCTCCAAGGCGAAGCGCAGGGGCATCGCCAAGCGCCTGCGGTACTTCCGCGACCACCAGGCGCGCATGCAGTACCACCTGTACAGGCGTGAGGGATGGCCTATCGGCTCCGGCGAGGTAGAGGGCGCGTGCAAGTCGCTGATCAAACAGCGCACGGACCTCTCGGGCCAGCGCTGGTCACCCGATGGCGCGCTCAACGTCCTGTGGGTGCGTGCCCTCGTCAAAGACGGCCTGCACGATCGATACTGGAATACGCACAGCAGTCGTTCCCCGCTGAAACACGCAGCCTGAAGCCCTTGGCTATGTCACTTTCCTGACACACACCCCCAGTCCGTGGCGACATGGGGGTAAGCGAGAATCCTGGGGTCGCCGGTGATGATC
>CAYRKB010000298.1:0-1869 GCA_964424705.1 uncultured Victivallales bacterium | reverse complement strand
GCCAATACGCGTCATCCATGTCTCACCCTCCTCCTACCAACCAATGCACGCTGTTGCCTAGAACATCCTGAAACGTGGTCAAACACGCTCTTTGGAGTTCGTCCCTTGCGCTTTTCCCGCCTTGCGACGGACGCAGGTCGTTTCTCGGTCCGGTCGGACTGGTCGGCTTTCTCGCCGGGCCACCTGGACCCGCCCCGCAACAGTCACCTCAGCGGCTTGAGCATCGCCGCCTTGGCTTTCCAATCGGGCGTTATACCTCTTCAGCAAGATGACTTTCACCCGCTCCCTCGGCGCCCAAAGGGTGATCTCGGGGTCATTGAGCCTTGCCTTGAGGTTGCTGGCGGCAACTCGGTCCGCATCGTCCCTATGCCGGCACTTCTGGCACAAAAACGTATCGCCGTGGCGGTTATCTCTCGAGACCCACCCGCACGCAGGACACGTCTGGGAGGAATACGCAGTATTGACCTGCCTTGTCTCGCAACCTGCGAGTAGCGCGCTCCAACTTGTGCTCTGCTTCAGGATCGCACGCGCCCACAAGTTCACCTGGCGCGACATTTCCTTGCTCCTGGCCTTGCCGCGTAGATCCAGCCTCTCATGGACGATCAGCCGGGGCTTGCGCTCGCGCAGGATCCTGTTCATTGCCTGATTCGTGATGCGCCGCATCGTCTCGCGCAGGCGAGCCTTCTGCCTGCGCTGCTTCTTGCGACCCAGATTGTGCCGGCGAATCTTGTCCGCCCGCGCCAGGTCGCCGTTACGCACCGCCTGCTTGGCCACGTGGTGCAGCTTGTTGCGCCGCTTGCCCTTGACCCGCAGCGCCCGGCTGCCCTCAGCAACCACCTTGCCGTACTCAGTGCCGTAGTGCTCGCCCAGGTCGTCGGTGTAGACCTCGCTCACACCCGCATCCAGCCCCAGCACCGGTCCCGTCAGCGGCTCGGGTTTCGGGATGTCAAACGCCGAATGGACCTCGACCCGCTGCTTGTCCCGGTCCAGCACCACCCGGATCGTGCCCCGGATCGTCGCATGCCCGGTCAGCGGGATCGTGATCGGCTGGCGAGGCTGCTCGCTCATGATCGAGATGTACTGCCGGCCTTTGTGCTCGAAGGTTTTGTGCATATCCGAGTCGAAGCAGGCCGAGCGGGCCATGCGCGCGTGCGGGCGCTGGCCGCGCTGGCGGTGGAAGTGCCGCCGCAGATTGTTCTGCACCGTGCGCCGCTCGGGCATGGAGATCTCGAAGGCACCTGGCAGCGGCGCCCGGCCAGTCACCAACTCGGCCAGGCGGCGCGGCGTGTAGACCAGCCAGTAGGCGTAGTGCCGCTGCGCCTCGCTCCACTCCTCGCGCCGCCCGATGACCGCCCTGAGCGACGCGGCCTGCGAAGCCCAGGTCTTGAGCACCGTCTCGTAGGCGTCTTTCTGGGCCGCCTTCCACATGCGCCCCTGCAGATCGAACGGCGACGCATATCCCTGACCGAGCAGCTCGTCCCGCTGCACACGCTCGCCGCGGTTGGCGATGAAGTGCTGGTCGTCGTTGTAGAAGGCCAGGTGCGTGTTCTTCTCGTCCCGGTAGTCGCCAAACATCTCGGTCAGGCGGCCCCACTTGCCTTCGTTGACCCGCTCGCTGAAGCGGCGTACGGCGCGCATCGGCCGGGGCTCTGGCTTCTTGCCTGGCCCCTCGCCGCCTGTCTGCGCCGTCTGCTGCTGCGTGTTCTGCATATCTACTTAACGTCGCCCGGGCCCGGATTCGAACACCTACTTTGCGACGAGTTTTCGGTTTCGGCGCTGTCTGGCTCACGGACCATCTCGGCGATCTGCTTCTTGTAACGGCGCAGCCCGGACAGGCGTGCGCTGAAGCAGTGGATGATGCTCAACAGG
>CAYRKB010000297.1:0-1905 GCA_964424705.1 uncultured Victivallales bacterium | reverse complement strand
CGGAGATTGCGAGTATGATGGAAGAATGCGCGGGTCAAGCGATGCCACCCGGATTGAACAAAGCCCACCGGGTGAACACCGAAGGCGGCAGCGCTTCCATTGATTTCGATTACCCGTTCTCCGGTTTCCGCGACCTGGATTTCACCAATTGCTTCACAAACCTGTACATGTATCTGGAGAATTTCGCCACGGAGACCGGCGTGCTGAAACAACAGCAGGAGCGGCTGTTCTTCCTGTTCGACACCGTGTCCGGCCGTTCGGCGACGGTGCGCGGTTGGGGCGACGTGCCCACGGCAATCTACCGCGAGATCTATGATACGGACGACATGGTCGATTTCCTGATGGGGTACGCCGGATATGCCTACGCGAAGCACACGGACAATCTTGCGGAGCAGATACGCACGGCGATTGACCGCGGCATCCCCGTGCTGGCCCGCATGAAAAATGACGGCGCGCCCTACCAGGACAGCAACGAATTCCTCGCTCTCGCCGGAGGCGATTCCTTCCGCGTGATCGTGGGCTACCACGGCGAGCAACTGCGCATGGCAGAGCCCAACGGGGCGCAGAACCCGCCCAAAGAAGCGCCCACACTGGAGGACATCGCCAGTGTCTATGTGATCACGCAGAAGGCGGCTCGTCGATTCACGCTGCTCGATGGGCTGCGGCGCATCAAGCGGGTGATGGATTGCGACCGGGACGCCGGCGTGTGGGACCAGTACATCCGCGCATTTGAGAACTATTGGGAGCGGCTCAAACGCTTATCCATCGAGGAACTCAAGCAGCAGTTCGAATATGCCTATAAAGGCACGACATGGAACTGCCACAATTTCGCCGAAACCTTCCGCACACTCGAGCATTGCGAAATCGCGCCGGAGCACTGCAACAACTGGATTTGGGACGAATTCAAAGACCGGCGCCTGGGGACTATCCCCACGTGTACGGGCCGGGCGGACGATGATCCACTGCGCCTGCCGCCCGAGACGCTCATTAGTTGGGCCTGCCACGACTCGCACACGCGCCAGTGGCAGTTGCACGCCCTGTACGAAACACGGGATTGGTCGAAGAAATATTACGACCAGATGGAATGGGGCACCTGCGAAACCGCCGCGCTGCTCTTGCAGAAAATCAAAGAGTACGACGGATATGTGTACCAGGCCGTGTGCGCGATGATTGGGATCTTGGAAGGGACAACATGAGGGGAAATGAAACCCATAAAGGAATCGAGGCTCATGAACGACGATAAGCCTATGCAGACAGTGCGCCAGGTGGTGCGGCGTTTCACGCGCGACGACTGGAAGGAACTCCAACAGCTTGCCATGGACAAGAAGCACACCGGCAAAGATGGGTATGCCCACGCCTGGCCGACCGACGACACTTGGTAGAGGAGTGATATAATGGCATCGAAAATAATCGCGGGAGTAAAGCCGCTTGCCCAGTTCATGGACGACGGCTCCTTCCTTATGCCCGAAATACCTGCGGTTTACCGAGCTGTGCAGGCGCTGGGCTGCCCCGCGTGGGTGGATTACGACTACGTTCTGAGCCTATCGGGCGCGGCGGTCCGCCTTTCGTGGCAGCAGGGGTGGGCGGCGTATGACGGCTTGCCTAATCAGAGTGATCTGTTTTTCGATGGCGAGGAGTTCACAGACATAAAGCTCGCGCTCGACCGCCTCGGAGTATCGCACAAGCTTCGCCACGCAGCCGAAGTCGGCATTGAGGCCGCCAGGCGCGAGATTACCGATTCACTCGACCGCAGAATTCCCGTGCTGCTGACCGACCGCTCCGTATGTGTGCTCGGGTATGACGGCGACTCGCTGCTCGGAGTCTCTACTTTCGCCGACCAGAATAAGCGAGAAACTCCCCACAACTACAACCGTTTCGACGACTGGGAGAGTGAAATAAAAGCTT
>CAYRKB010000296.1:0-1916 GCA_964424705.1 uncultured Victivallales bacterium | reverse complement strand
TGTCGCAGCCGGCTCCCTCCTCAGGCGGGCAGGCGTAGCGCCGGCTGTACTTGCGAGAGTAGAGCCACCGCTATGAGGTGGCTCAGGGAGAGAAGAGACGACGCTGAGCCGACGTATAGGTGTCGCAGCCGGCTCCCTCCTCAGGCGGGCAGGCGTAGCGCCGGCTGTACTTGCGGGAGTAGAGCCACCGCTATGAGGTGGCTCACGGAGATGAACGAACATAAAATCCGTGCTTGCCAGCTATAGCGTGCTGTGCATATTGTAACGCTGAGTTTCAATATGCATAACTACATACCTCGCTTGATCGAAGCTGAACTTCGCCAGTCGTTGGCCGTCAACCCGGTGACGGCAGTGCTTGGACCGCGTCAGGCTGGCAAATCAACTCTCGTCTGGCACTGTCTGGCCGGGCGAAAAGAGGCGCTGATTCTCGATCTGGATCTGCCGTCGGATTTGCGACGGCTCAGCGACCCCGAGCTTTTCCTGAGGGAACACGCTGACCGGCTGGTGTGTATCGACGAGGTTCAACTGAAGCCCGATCTCTTCCCGCTGATGCGCGCCCTGGTGGATCTGGACCGGCGACCCGGGCGCTTCGTAATCCTGGGTTCAGCCTCGCGCGATCTGATCCGGCAATCGTCCGAAACGCTGGCCGGGCGCATTCACTATCTCGAACTCACTCCGTTCCGTTTCGCCGAAATCGAGCACGTCCGGGGCTATGGACCCAAGGCCTATCGCACGCTCTGGTGGCGCGGCGGGTTCCCTCCGGCGTTTCTCGAAGCATCGGACGCCGTCAGCTCTCGCTGGCGGCTCGATCTGGTGCGGACATTTCTCAGCCGCGACATTCCGCAGTTCGGATTCCACATCTCCGCCATGGCCATGGAGCGGTTCTGGAAGATGCTGGCCCACGTGCACGGCAGCGTCCTCAACGCCTCCAAACTCGGCCAGGCGCTGGATGTGACGCACGTCACCGTCAGGAAGTATCTGGACATCCTGGAGCAGACGTTCATGGTCCGGGTCCTCCGTCCGTTCGAAGGGAATCTGAAGAAGCGGCTCGTCAAGTCGCCCAAGGTGTACATTCGCGACAGCGGCATTCTGCACACTCTTCTTGAGATCGACACTGCGACGGATCTTTTCGGTCATCCCGTGTTTGGCGCCTCCTGGGAAGGCTGGTGCATCGAACAGATTGTCCACGCCCTTCCGGAATGGCGGGCCAGCTTCTTTCGCACTGCGACCGGCGAAGAGGTTGATCTGATCTTGGAGCGCGGCAAGCGGCGTCTGGCCTTCGAGTTCAAGGCTTCCGCCGCGCCGCAGGTGACCAAAGGTTTCTTCAGCGTTCTCGATATGCTCAAACCGGTTCATACCTGGGTCGTCTGCCCGATGGATGGGGAAGGCTACTCGCTTCGCGACAACGTCAAGGTGGCTGGGATTGGCGAGATGTTACGGGAAGTGCAGAGGGAGGGGTCCCGCATGCCGTCTTGACCGGAGGGAACTATGTGCGACTGTTACGCGGAAAAATGCGCCCGGTGCGGGAAATTCATTCCCATGCACCTTTCCGATTTCTCCACATCTCGTGATGAGGTGCGTGTCTATTGTGGCCGGTGCTGGCGCGTCGAGAGCAAGCAGGTCACCCATCCTTGGGCTACGTGGCGCGCAGCCGACAGCGATTACCGGGGTCTGGTGACCGTAGTCGCACTCACCCCGAACGCAGAGGCCAACATGGACGGCAACCACCCCAATGTCTGCAACCTGACATTCGTCGAATCGAAGCCGGAGCAGGCGCAGGACGGCGAGAAGAGAAAGTCGCCGCAATCGGCCCGGCGGGGGCGGCAGGCATTGAGCTGGTAGCCGTAGTGGCCGGGCGATGGCAGCCGGCTCGTAGCGCCGGCTGTACTTGCAGGAGTAGAGCCACCGCTATGAGG
>CAYRKB010000295.1:0-1921 GCA_964424705.1 uncultured Victivallales bacterium | reverse complement strand
TCCAGCGGAACGTCTGATTTCGCTCGTTGCCGTGCTCCTGGAGACGCGACGCCCTTGTCGCGGGGCGCAAACGCCCCGCTCACTGAGGCGTTACAGGGCTCTTGCGACGGTCGCGACCCGTCGCTGCTACCCCGCGAGCCATGCCGTCTGCTCCGCCGTCAGGCATATCCCGACCGAACCCAGGTTCTCCCGCAAGTGCCCGGGGTTGTGCGTCCCGCTGATGGGAAAGACCGGAAACTCCTGGCACAGCAGCCATGCAAGCGCGATCTGGCCCGGCGAGACGTTCATCTCTGCAGCTAGCGCGCAAGCCCTGGCCAGGCGCGCACGCGAAATCGGGTTGTCACAGGCAGCCTGGTTTCGCCGCCCGCCGCTCGCAAAAAAGCCGCCCGCCGTCGGCGTGTATGGAATGACAGGCAGGCGCGACTGCCGATGCCAGGCAATGTCCCCGTCCTCAAGGAAGAGCATCGCCGTGCCGTGGCTCGTGTCCTGAAGCGGATCGGGGTTACGCGTATTCTTCGATGCCAGGCTCCATTCCGGCTGGCTGGCCACGAACCCCCGGAGACCATGCGCAGCGGCATAAGCGTTCGCATCCGCAATACGATCTGTACGCCAGTTGCTTGCGCCAAGGTGCCGTATCCTCCCATGGTCGATTTCGAGGTTCAGCGTTTCGATGATCTCGCCGGCAGGCAGCCGCGTATCGTCCCGGTGCAGCCAGAACAAATCGATCTCATCAACGCCCAGCCGGCCCAGACTGTCGTCAACGTCCGCTTCGATTCGCTCCGGGCTCAGCCAGTGCTCCGTCCTGCGGTAGCCGGGCACCCCGGGATGCCCTCCCTTGGTGCCGATGAGGAGGTCCCCCCTCCCATTCCTGCGGATGTACTGCCCCAACGCGCATTCGCTGGAGCCCGCACCGCTGGGAAGCCAAAACGCGTAGCAATGAGCGCTGTCGAAGAAATTGCCCCCGGCGTCACGAAACCTCGCGATATGCGCGTCCAGCTCCTTACCGCAAAGATCCGCACCGAACGACATCGTTCCGCAGCAGATGAGGGACACGTTGAGATCCGTGCCGGCGAGGTGCCGCCGTTCCATGGGTTGCATGCCAATGACCGTACCATGCAGCAGGGCTGCCTGTCCAATTCCGGCTGCACTTTCCTCTGCGCCGAGTCGCTCCTGTCCGACGTCTTCGGAATCGGAATCGCTATCGCCTTGCACCATTCGGTCATCGATCCCGATGCCGACACGGATTCAGAAGACGAAGTGCCGGCTCTGACGTCCCGACTTGTGTTTCGTTCGGTAGATACGCATCTCCTGTGGCCGCCATAGCGCGAAGCGCGACGGCGGCGGGGCGTCCGCCTTCCCGGACGGATCGGAGAGCCGTCTACCACGCCAGACTCGCCCGTCCGTTCTCATCCGTCTTCGCCTGCGCCTATTCTTGGCAGGGGACTTCTCGAGCCTCGAAATGTACAGGCGAGCGGACTTCTCGGGCACGATCCGGCGTTTAGCAGGTACTCTCCACATCTGCCAAGTTCAAACTCGCTCTCTTTCTGCATGTTATGCGCCTATTTCACTCATTTTTATGATATGTCCACTGGACATATCACTGCAATAGCGGGCAATTGCCAAGAAGAAGCGCCCATTTTTGAGCGCCTCCGACCCGACTCGTGTTTGCATCGGTCCACTGGACATATCATGGTCAAAACCGGTCTTTTGCCAAGTTGCTCGCCCCACATATAGGAGAAGGAAACAGGGACGCACCTTTCCGGAAATATTCCTACAAGTTCCCCCAGCGGGAGGGATGCCCCACCCCCTAAAGCAATTGCGTGTCATGGCTTATACCAATCACGCTAGACTGTCGGTATAAAGTTTGTGCACATAGCGTTTGCTTGAACGTGCATCCATCCGTCGCCCACGAGCGAGCGTA
>CAYRKB010000294.1:0-1941 GCA_964424705.1 uncultured Victivallales bacterium | reverse complement strand
TCGCGCCGGTGGCCGGGTTGCGTCCCTTGCGGGCATTGCGCTTCACCAGGACCAGCTTGCCGAGGCCAGGAATCGTGAATGCATCTTTGGCGCCCTTATAGGCCATATCCACCAAAGTTTCAATCATGCATCCGGCCTGCTTCTTGGTAAGCCCCACCTTCTCCGCGATCTCCGCCACGATCTGACTCTTGGTCTTCGCCTTTGCCATACGATGACTCCTTTCTGCTCGGGACCATGTTTAACGGTCCTTCTGCTTCAGAATATAGGCGCGTAAAATCGGCAATGCAACAAATAAAATGCGTTTTTCTCAATTATTTTGAGAAAACACGGGGAAGCGGGGTCAGCACAGCAGGCTGGACAGGCGCGCTCCTTCGGAGGGCAAGAGGGCGATCGCCTCGCAAGGTGTTCCGAATTCAGAGTCAAACGCCCGGGCCAGGGCCTGCCCGGCCGCCGCGGCTTTCTCCTTTTCCACGAGCACCACGGCGCTGCCGCCGAATCCGCCGCCCGAGAGGCGGGCGCCCAGGACGCCTTCCGTCCGTTCGGCCCGCGCCACCAGGAAATCGAGTTCGGTGCACGAGTTCTGGAAATTGAGGCGCGAGCTGACATGCGACTCGAACAGCAGTTTGCCGAAGCGGTCGAGGCGGCCTTCGCGCAACAGCGCGGCGCCCTTGACGACGCGCTCGTTTTCGCCGATGACATGCGCGGAGCGTTTGGCGGGAATCAGGGGCATCTCGGCCGCGAGGCGTTCCCACTCGGCCATGGAGACGTCGCGCAGATGGCTGACGGGGTGGGGCAGGCGCTCGCGGAACCAGGCGGCAGCCGCCTCGCAGCTCTCGCGCCGCTCGTTATATTCCCCATCCACCAACTGGTGCTTCACATGCGTGTTGCAGGCCAGCAGGCACACGTGGGTGGCCAGCGGCACGGTGTCCACGGCAAGGGTTCTGAAATCGGTCATCACCAGGGAATCCGATTTTCCGAACAGGCTGGAGATCTGGTCCAGAAGGCCGCACTTTACGCCCGCAAACTCGTGTTCCGCGGCCTGGCCGATCTTCGCCAGTTGAAGCGACGTCAGGTCCAGCCGGTATAACTCGCGCAGCGCCATGGCCGCGCTGATTTCGAGCGCGGCGGAACTCGAAAGCCCCGCTCCCATGGGGATCGTGCTGGCAATGACTCCGTTGAAGCCTGTCCGGCGGGCGGGCGGGATGCCCAGCTTGGCCCAGACGCCGCGGATGTAGTTCGACCAGGCCGGGTCCACCACCCGGTGGGGATCGTCCGACGCGAAGCGTGTTTCCCATTCCGGGTGCATGGCGTCCGCGATGATGCAGGAATTGTCGCTGCGCCGGCCGGCCAGGAAATAGGTGCCGCGGTCGATGGCGGCGGAGAGCACGAAGCCCTCGTTATAATCCGTGTGGTTGCCCAGCACCTCCACGCGGCCGGGCGCAAAGGCGCCAACCACGGCGGGCTTGCCGAAACGGGTTTCGAAAAAGGTCAGGGCCTGCTGTAACGCGGCGTCGATCATGGCTCAACCCCGCCGGGAAAGTGCATCGGTCTCGTACCGGCGGACGACGTCGAGCCAGGCGTGTCCCACCGGAACATCCTGTTTCAGGCAGTAATAGTCCCACACCGCGCCGAGCGGCAGCAGCTTGAACTCCTCCTGTAACGCCAGGCGCGCGGTGAAGTCGCCGGCCTTCTCGGCCCGGGCGAGGGCGGCCGGTTCGAGCAGCGCGCCGAGCATCATCTTGAGCGTGTTGCGCGACCCGATCACCCACGCCGCGACGCGGTTGATGCTGGCGTCGAAGTAGTCGAGTGCCAGGTAGACGCGGTCCAGGTAATCGCCGGCCACGATTTCGTGGCCGATGGCCTTGAGTTCGTCGGTGAGGGTGACTACGTGGTCGCTGTCCCAGCGCACGCCGCGGCTGACATGCACGAGCACGGCGTCGA
>CAYRKB010000293.1:0-1959 GCA_964424705.1 uncultured Victivallales bacterium | reverse complement strand
CGGCGCTGCGGCACGGCTTGTCGGCGGATCGGGTGCAAGTGTTGCGGGAGCAACTGGGGGTGGAGCAGCGCACGCTCGAGCGGTGGCGGGAGTGGTGGCTGGAGCAATTTGCCTCGGGCCGGCCCTGGCGGCTGGCGCGGGCGCGCTTTATGCCGTTGCTCGACGAAGCGACGCTGCCGTGGTCGCTGTGGACGCGCTTTTGCGAGCACGGGAGCACGCCACTCTTGGAGCTGCTGCGCTTCCTGACGCCGTGGTCGATCCGCGTGGCGCCGGCAAACTGAGGGGCGTGCGGCGGCCCGCAGAGGTTGCCAATCGATCCGGTAACCAGGGCGGGTAAATCGCTGCCGCATGGACTCGAAACCTGCTCTTACCACTCCTTCACTCTTCCCACCCGCCCGCTGGGCGCATTTGCGCTTCAGCGTGGTGGGCCCGCTATTGGCCTCGCCGCCGGCACGCGGCGAACTGCACGGCCGCCTGCGGGCGCTCGCCGATCAAGCCTGGCGCCATCCCACCAACGGCCAGTGGGTGCACTTTGGCGTCTCGACGATCGAGCGCTGGTATTACCGGGCGCTGCGGGCCAAACAGGACCCGGTGGAGGTCTTGCGGCGCAAGGTGCGGGCCGACGCCGGCGGCTTCCCCGCGCTGCCCGCCCCCCTGGCCGAGAAACTGATCGCCCAGTATCGCGCCCATCCGCCGTGGAGTTATCAGCTGCACGCCGACAACCTGGGGGCGATCGTGACGCAGGAGCCGGCCTTGGGCCCGTGTCCAGGCTACGGCTGTGTGCGGCGCTTCCTCAAAGCGCACGGGCTGTTCCCCCGCCGGCGGCGGGGGCCGGTGCATAGTCCCGGCGCGCAGGCGAGCGAGGCGCGTTTCGCCGCCCGGGAGACCCGCAGCTATCAGAGCGAGCAGGTCAACGCCCTGTGGCACCTGGACTTCCACCACGGCAAGGTGCGGGTGCTCATGGCCGACGGCCAGTGGGGCTATCCGCTGCTGCTCGGCGTCCTCGACGACTGTTCACGGCTGTGCTGCCACCTGCAGTGGTATCTGCACGAGGGGGCGGAGGAACTCTGTCACGGCCTGGCGCAGGCCCTGCTCAAGCGGTCCCTCCCAAGAGCATTAATGAGCGATAATGGATCGGCGATGGTGGCGGCCGAGACGACGCAGGGGCTGGTGCGGCTGGGGATAG
This sequence comes from uncultured Victivallales bacterium, assembly GCA_964424705.1. Lineage (GTDB taxonomy): Bacteria > Verrucomicrobiota > Kiritimatiellia > UBA8416 > CAYRKB01 > CAYRKB01. The sequence continues at coordinate 773 of CAYRKB010000293.1, read as the reverse complement.
TCCATGAAACGACCCTCCCTTTTTCGCCCGAGCAAAATGGCAAGCAAGAGCGCTTTTGGGGCCAGATCGAAGGCCGGCGCGCATACCTGTATGATTTCGAAGATCTCAGGGCCCATCTCGGAGAAGAAACAATCACGCGCGCGGTCGATCGCTTGCTAAGTGGTTCGGCTGAGTCAGCGAGGGAAATTGTTGAAACTTATCGGGCCGTGATGCGGGCGCAGAAAGGTAAAGTGGGGTTGTACAAGGCAAGAAACCTCAGTGCGGCGACGGCTAATAGGCGGCTTTCCGCAATTGAATCCCTGGTGAAGCAGGCGCGGGGGTGGGGAATGATTGAATGGCAGCTCTACATCCAAAAGGAGAAGCGGTCGCCGGTGCGCGATAGCCGACCGGCTTGCCTGGATGATATCGTTCGTCTCTTTGAGCACCTGGAGCAGCTTCGACATTCAGAATCTGTATTGCGCGATCGTGCCATTTTGCGCCTCCTTTTTGATACTGCGCTGAACCGCGGGGTGATCGCTGGACTCGACTGCACTGATTACTTTGCAGAGTTTGGAAAACTTCGGGTTAGGCAACGCGGAACGAACTCGTACGTACGGACGAATCTCAGTGCCGAAACAGCCGCTGCAATCAAAGCTTGGCTGAAGGTTCACGATACGCGCAGGGGCGCGATGTTCATCAACTTTGACCAAGTGCATAGAACGAAGCGAGGGTTGAGGCTGAGCGAGTCGGGGATATACAAAATGGTCCGATTGAGGGCGAAAGAAGCGGGCTGC
>CAYRKB010000292.1:0-2025 GCA_964424705.1 uncultured Victivallales bacterium | reverse complement strand
GTCCGACTTCTCTCGACGGACGCCTCGGCGAGGCGTCCCTACCATCGCGGGTTGGATCATCCATTTTCCTCGTTCCACCATTTTCTATGGGTGACATCATCTTATGGTGCGCGGTAGTGATCCGGTCCCCCGAGGGCCTTCCATTGTCGGTAAACGACGGCGGCGGATACGACGCCGAACAGGGTAAAAAACGCGCTCCAGACGAGGAAGTAGCGGTAGACCTTCACCCAATCCATCCACGCGGCGCACACGTAGCCGAAGACAATCATTCCGATCGAGCACAGGACCGCCGCCGCCGAGGCAAACTGTCCGAAGCGGTCGGAGGGATACACTTCGGCAACCCATTTCGAGAACGAGAAGCTCACCAGCCCATACCCAAGGCTGCGAAGGAGCACCAGCCCGATGAGGCTCCATGTGTTGACTGCGAAGAAAAACACCAGGAGCGAGAAAACTGTGAGCAGCCCATAGCCAAGGATCATAGTCTTATGGCAGCCCCAACGGTCCACGAGAATGCCGAAGGGATAGACCGCCACCAGGCTGAGCGCGCTGGTGTATGCCGCCATCTTTCCGATGAGGTCCAGGGAGAACCCCATCTCGTCGCGGTAGAAAAAGACGGCAAAGATCCCGCTGGCGCTCGCAACGCCGATCAACGAGTAAGTGAGGAACACCCACCAGTAATACGAGTGGCCAAAGCACTCCCGGCCATAGTTCAGGATCCCGCTCCACCAGCGCCCGTGGGCCTCGTCGATGGGCGGGGGATGCTCGCCCTCTTTGACCTTCCAGCACATGAGCAGGATGAAGACGCCGTAACCGAGGGCGGTCACCACAAAGATCGACCGCATGTGGTTCTGGGCCAGGCCGAAAATGAAGTAGTTGAAGAGCATCCCCGCGGAGGAGCCGACGATCCGCATGAGGGCGTTGCCCCGCCCCAGCAGCTCCCGGGGCACCACATCCACGACGAGGTAGGAGTAAACCGCCGAGATGAACAGGTTGAAGAACTGGAAGCCGGCGACCAGCACCCCGAACATCAGGATGACCGGGGCCACTGGCCCGAGGGAGAGCAGGCGTGCGACCCAGCCGTGCGAGGTCGCCCAGCGCGTCATCTCCGGGGCGAAGGGAATCGCCGCGAGAAAGAGCACCACGAAGGGCGTGGTGAAGATGATGAACGGCCGCCGCCGCCCCCACCGGCTTCGGCAGCGGTCCGACTTGTAGCTGACGACGGGGTTCAGCGCCACGTTCATGATATTTGCCATCATGCTGACGATGACCACAATTTCCCGGTTGGTCGCCCCGTTCGACTTCAGGATGAGGGGAAGCAGCGTCGGCATCACCGCCTCCATCAGCGTCAGGACGAAGTCGCCCCAGAGCAGCCATCCAAACAGGGATAACAGCCCGGCGCGCGTGTAAACCAACGTGCCAATCGAGTAGGTGCGTGGGACGTCCGTCTGGGTTGTCATCATTCGCCTTGCCGCTCAGCCCCAAACTTGCCGGGCAGGCGCGCATCGCTCCTTGGCGTCCCCCGCCGGTGCCGCGATTGGGCGAAGGTCAACAGAGCCCTCCAGCTGTGGCGCACGGACAGCGGCAGCCTGCCGCCCGCTGGAGGAGGCTCCTGACGAACTGCGGAGAATCAATTTGGAATCGAAGACCCGGCTGGGAACATCCGACCCGGGGCTTGCGATCTGCCGCATCAGGGCCTCCACGGCAGCGGAGCAGATGGCCTCGGTGTCCTGCTCGGCCGTGGTGATATCGAACGCCGGAAAAGCGCCGATGCCGTCGTTGTCATAGCCTGTCACGGCGACGTCCTCCGGCACCCTGACCCCGCACTCCAGCCCGGCGGCGATCACCTCCATGGCATGCATGTCGTTGCGGCAGACGATGGCGTCCGGCAGGGGGCGAGCTTGAAAAAGGCGGCGGCAGAACTTGTAAACAGGTGTGTCCACCTTGTCCCAAAGCTCGGCCTGCTGCCTCACGGTGATTCCCAAGACCTCCTCGTCGGCACCTGAGGAGCAGAGGCTTGGCCAGCTT
>CAYRKB010000291.1:0-2032 GCA_964424705.1 uncultured Victivallales bacterium | reverse complement strand
CTTGCCGGCGGCACATCATCGGCAGATGGGGCCATATACCGCCATGGGCGCATGTTTCCGCGTGCAAATCCGTGGAGACGTTCAAGAGGACGTACAACGTGAAATGAAAGGAAGTGGAATGAAGTACTGGGAAGAATTCGGAAGCAAGTGGGGATTCGGCGATGGCGAGTCCGTTCCGCCCGACGCCCAAGCCTGCCGTGAGGTATATGTGCGGGAGATCAACAAGCTGGCGGCAGCCAAGGGCAGCGCGGTGCGCCTGCTGGCCTACGACCGGCCCGGGGTGCATAACTGCTACCTGATCCTGCGCGTTGCCGCCGAACGGGTCAGGGACGTGCCGCCCGACATGCTCTGCAAGGGGCAGTGGGAAGGCGGCTGGTCCATGGAGGACAGCGACTGGAAGGAATTATCAGCCGACGAGGCGATGGATCAAGCCATCCAGGAAGCCTTCGAGCTGGAGCTCGACGAGTATGTCGAGACCGACGTACGGGTGCAGGCATGCGCATGAAGACAGGGAAAGCACACCCGAGGCGGCCAAAGCCACACCGGCGCTGGTGGACGGTCATACTGCTCTATCCGGACTACATGACCGACGACTTCGGGGCGGATATCTATGTGGACTGGGCAGTGACGGATACCCCCGAAAAAGCCGTGACCGCCGTCAAGCGCAAGGCGGCACGTTCACAGGAATCGGACGACGGGATCGTCAATGCAGACGACTTCCGGATGATCGCCGTCTGGCAGGGCCGCAGCGTGCTGGCGCTCGATGCGACCAGCGACACGTGAACACAACCAACAAAGGAGATACAAACCATGAAGGACAAACTCGTTCGCTATATCTGTTCCGGCCACGCCGGGCTCTTTATCCAGACCGCGGAAGAGGCGCGTACTGAAGCCGTACTGCGCGATGTCGCGGCGGCAACCGGCCACGGGCTTTATGCCTGGAGCGTCACGCGCGGGCTGGTCAACACAGCCGATGGCAGCGTACTGGCCGCCGAGGAGCCGGTCAGCGCATTGGAAGCCATCGCAGAACTGCCTGAGAAGACGATCATCATGCTGCGCGACTTCCATGCCTTCCTGCAGGAGGGTAACCCGGTGCTGATCCGGCTGCTGCGCGAGACGCTGGCCAGCGCCAAGACGCGTGCCGTGACGCTGGTGATCACCGGCTGCCGGCAGACGATCCCGCCCGAGCTGGAGCGTGAACTCACACTCGTCGACTTCGCGCTGCCGGGGCGCGAGGAGCTTATCGGCGTGATCACGGGCATCTGCGAGGCGGTCAGCAAGCCGGTACCCGAGGGCGAGGCGCTCGACGCGCTGGTCGAATCGGCCACGGGGCTGACGACCATGGAGGCCGAGAACGCGCTGGCCCTCGGTGTGGTCGAGACCGGCTATGTGGATCCTGGCGTCGTCGCCCGCGAGAAGGCCAATAGTCTGAAGAAGGGCGGCGTGCTGGAGATCATCGCGAACCGCGAGACGATCGCGGACATCGGCGGGCTCGACGCGCTCAAAAGCTGGCTGGTCAGGCGTCGGGACGCCTTCAGCGCGCGGGCTCGTGAATACGGGTTACCGTCGCCGAAGGGACTGCTCATGGTCGGGATCCCCGGCTGCGGCAAAAGCCTCACGGCCAAGGCCACAGCCGGCATACTCGGGCGCCCGCTGCTCAAGCTCGATGCCGGACGCCTCTTCGGCGGGCTGGTAGGGGAAAGCGAAAGCAACTTGCGCAGCGCTATCGCCGTCGCCGAAGCCATCGCACCCTGTGTGCTGTGGATCGACGAGATCGAGAAGGGCTTCTCGCACAACGGGTCGGCCTCCGACGGCGGCACATCGTCGCGCGTCTTCGGTTCGTTTCTCTCCTGGATGCAGGAGAAGCGGAAGCCGGTCTTCATCGTAGCTACGGCCAACGATGTGACTGCGCTTCCGCCGGAGTTCCTGCGCAAGGGGCGCTGGGACGAGCTGTTCGCGATCGACCTGCCCGATGCGCAGGAGCTGGAAGCCATCTGGGCGATCCAGATCCGGCGTCACGGGCGCAGGCCCG
>CAYRKB010000290.1:0-2045 GCA_964424705.1 uncultured Victivallales bacterium | reverse complement strand
GCCCTGGATCTCGTACGCTTCCAGAAGTACATCGGCGGCTTGGATGCCGTGATGACCGTGCTCGCGGAGCTGGCCGAGAAGCTGGCCGCTCCGGCCCTGCTTCAGGCCATTCGACAGGAACCGTCGGTGGCGAACGTGCAGCGCCTGGGCTGGCTGCTGGAACATTCCAAGTGTCGCGTCCCTGCCAAGGCAATTGCTGAGTGGGTGGACCGACGCAACCCCGCCGTCGCGCCGCTGAACGGTGCATTGCGGTCCCGCAAAGGTTCGGTCGACCGCAAATGGCGGCTGATCCTGAATGATCAACCGGAGAGCGACCTGTGATCCCGATGGCAGACATCCTTGAATGGCGCGCCACCCATCCGTGGCAGACTCTGAGCCAGGTCGAGCAGGATCTCCTGCTCAGTCGCTGCATTGTCGATCTATGCTCCCGCGCCGACGTGGCGCAATGGCTGGCGATGCGCGGCGGCACCATACTGCACAAGCTTCACTGCGCGCCGGCCCGGCGCTATTCCGAGGATCTCGACCTCGTGCAGGTTCACGCCGGCCCCATCGGCCCGATCTTCGATGCGGTGAAGGACACCCTCTCCCCGCTGCTGGGGAAACCCAAGCGCGACACGGGCCCCGGCGTCGCCACGTTGACCTACTCCGTGCCGTCCGAATGCCCATCGCCGTCATTGAGGCCAAAGACAACAGCCATTCCGTGGGCGCGGGCATGCAGCAGGCCCTTGCCGGTGCCGAAGCCCTCGACGTGCCGTTTGCATTCAGCACAAACGGCGACGCCTTTCTCGAACATGACCGCACCCGCCGCGAAGGCGTTGTGGAGCGGGAAGTCACGCTGAAGCACGGTTTCGGCAGCAACCGAAACCCGGTTCAGTCGTGCTCACGACGCCGGTTCGCACCTGAGCGGTTGACTCTCTGCACCCGTCAGTCTTCCTTTTTTGTTGCTTGCTGTTCAGAAAATAGTACTGTTCATGATTATTGAACATATCTGTTTTATGAACGTATGGGGTCAACCATGCACACGATAGACGAGGCGGAACTGGTCGCGCAGGCCGTCAATGCTGTACAGAAACCGGTAGGCTTGCGTATTGGCCCGCTCAAAGCGTCCGCCGGATCGGATCGCAAATCCACCGATGGAACTATTGATATCTTCCACGGGCACAAGCGACAGCAGTACCTGGTCGTGATCAGGTCGATCCTGCACAACGCCGCGCTGCCGCCGCTAGCTGCCACCGCTCATCGGTCGGGCGAGCCGTTGCTCCTGATTGCAGGCCGCATATCGCCCGGCCAGACGCGGGCCCTGAAGTCTGCCGGCATACAGTTCATGGACACAGCAGGCAATTGTTACCTCGACTTTCCGGGCCTCCACATCCTTGTTGTCGGGCGTCAACCGGAAGGCGGCCGTCTTCGCTCTCCTCCTCGACGCGATTTCTCTGCGGCAGCCGTCCGTCTTATCTACCAGTACCTCGCCTCCGCAGTCAGCAGTGCTACCACCGAGACTTCCATTATCAATCGCCCATATCGTGAGATTGCGGCCATCACCGGCGTATCCTTGGGAAGCATCGCTTCGGCCCATGCCACCCTCGAGTCGCTAGAGTTCCTTGTCCCCGCAACAGATGGGGTCCGGCTGGTTCGCCGCAAGGCGCTCCTCGAACGATGGGTCGGCGCATATGCCGATCGCCTGCGCCCCAAACTCGTTGTCGCACGCTTTCGTGCGACCGTTCCTAATTGGTGGACGGGCGTGACGCTGGATCCTGCCATCGCCCTGTGGGGCGGCGAACCAGCGGCCGCGCGCTTCACGAGCCACCTTAAGCCTGGCGTCATCACGCTCTACAGGTTCGGGAGCGTCAACCCGCTCATCCTTGCGCACGATCTTCGGAAAGACGACGCGGGCGACGTTGAGATCCTGGACGCCTTCTGGACTTCACCATCCCTTAGGGATGGTGACTGCGTCCATCCTCTGCTAGCGTATGCTGACCTGATCGCCAGCGGCGTCGATCGCAATATCGAAACGGCCGGGATACTTTATGAACAACGACTCCGTC
>CAYRKB010000289.1:0-2069 GCA_964424705.1 uncultured Victivallales bacterium | reverse complement strand
GAGCGCCCGCAGCGTGGCGGGGATGTGGCACCGGTTCTTCTCGGTGTACTTCTTGAACCGCCCTACGCTCGTCGCCACTTCGACCGTCGGCGCGAGAAAGTCCGCCACCGGCATGATCGCGTCCTGCGCTGCACCTTGCGCGTACTCGCGCAACGTCGGGGACGCACTGATATCACTGAGTCTGCTCATCGTTCTCTCCTTGTCCTCTTTCTACTGACTCCTGAATTCTGACTTCTGACTACTGGTGGCGTTACGACACCACGATGTTTCCGATCATTGCCGGCCGGGCCAGCACGAGTTGCGAATCCACACCGGCCTCTTCCGCGATCGCCAGCCCGCGGTACGTTCCGCCCGCCGTCGGCAGCGCGCGCACCATCCCGGCATCGCTGCCGGCAATCGCCGCGAGCACGAGGACATCGCCCGGATTGCACGTGCCCTTCAGCTTCAACCGCGCGTTCCGGTTCGCCTCGATCGGCTGCACCGAGACCAGCGCCGCGTCCGCAGCGCCCTCTTTCACGACGTACAGCGCGTAGTCCGTAATCGCCGCCGGCAACTTCACCTCCGCCACGCCCGTGTCGTGGGTCATCTTGACGAGATAACCCTCTTTGCTGGTTAGCGCCTCGCCTGCCAGCACCCGAATGTCACCGATTCTGGTATTGCTCTGACTCACGTTCCCCTCCTAATCCTAATCGTAATCTTCCCCGCCCCCGCCAGCCTCCGCGTCCTCCGCGCCTCCGCGTGACCGTCCTTCTGACTCCTGACTCCTGTCCCCTGGCTCCCGCCCTATTTCCCGCTGAATTCCTTCTCGGCCCGGCGAAATGCGGCGGAGAACGGGATGCGCTCGGCTTTGACAAGCTCAGCCGCGCGATTGCGGATGCTCGCAGCACGGTCGTCCGAATCGGCTGGCGTGGCGGGCGCAGCAGGGTTGGCAGCCGTGGCCGGGGGCGTCGGGCGCGAGATGGCGCGGTTGTGGAGCGGACGGCGGACGCTGTCCGGGCCGGGGGGCTGGACCGCCTTGGCCTGGGCGAGTTCCTTCAGCGCGACCGTAGCAGCGGCGCGGTTCGTGAGGAGCTGCTCGCGCCAGAAGTCGCGGGATTCGTCGGTGACCACGGCATCGAAGTCGGCCATGTCGCGGTTGACGATGACATCCTCCAGCGCGATGACTTCGTCGAGCAGCACCTTGTTCTTCGCCTGCTCCAGGCGCAGGGCGTTGGCGAGCAGAACGGGGTCGGTCGGGATCGGCTCAGCCGGCGGAATGGCGGGCGGGGCCGGAGGCGTTGCGGTTGCGGGCGTGGGTGTTACGGGCTGAGTCATGTTTTGCTCCTATTCATGGCTGTGATTGAAACCAGGGCTTTCATGCCTTAGTGGGGGGATCAACATTTTCAGCAGATCCTTTCCACCACGAAGGGCACGAAATCCACGAAGGGGGTGAGACAGTTGCAGAGCGGACGGCTCGGCCCTTCGACGTTGCTCAGGGCAGGCGAGCCGTCCCTACCAAAGAATCGGAGTAGACGGTCGCACGGAGTGCGCCCCTCCCAGGGGACCGGAGCGGACGGTCGCGTTGGAGCCCTCCACAGGCGGGCAGGCAGCGACCCTCCCGATTAATTCACGGCTGCTGACTGGCGGGGGCGGGCGTGGCGCGTGAATCCGTCACGCGCTTCGTTGCGCGGAGGGCTGCCTTCTGGGCCACGAGGCCGCGCAGCTTCCGAATTCGGGCGAGGATTTCACGCAGCGACCCTGCTTCAGAGCGAAGTTCAGGCTGCGGGGCCGGCGCTGGGGCCGCCGTGTCTACACCCTCCGCGATCTTCGCGCCTCCGCGTGAATCGCCTTTGCCGTTGGAACTTGCCTCTGGCTTTTCACCTGGCGCTACAGGCGCTGTTGAGCCGCGGGCTGCGGCTTTCGCCTTGCGGACGGCGAGGGCCGCAGTGCGGGCCTCGTCTTGCCAGCCGATGTTGGCGATCTGAGCCTGAGGGCGGGAAGACGCGGAGTCCGGGGTCAGGAGTCCGGAGTCGGGCGGAGGTGGAAGAGCAGTGAGCAGTGAACGGTGATCGGTGGAAGAAAGACGGTCG
>CAYRKB010000288.1:0-2087 GCA_964424705.1 uncultured Victivallales bacterium | reverse complement strand
TTGAGTGAAACTCGAAGAATATCGGCCATCTGCCCCACGAATGGCGAAAGACGGGCTAATCGTGCTCTCCCCAGCTCCCTCCTAATCGTGCTCTCCCCAGCTCCCTCCTAATCGTGCTCTCCCCGCTCCCCCAATTTGCACTTCTCAATTCGCACTTTTCAATTCAGGTTCGGTCCGACCTCCTTTTTCCACCCTTCCACCTTCACCCCTGCGCCCTGCGCCCAGCGCCCAGCGCCCAGCGCCCAGCGCCTCCCGCCTCCCGCCTCCCGCCTCCCGCCTCCCGCCTCCCGCCTCCGCCTCCCTGCAATTATGTGCAATTGTGTGTCGACGTGTGCGCCGGTTTTCGCTACACTAAAGGACTAACGGAATCAATAGTACGGCATGCATTGGCGGGCAGAGACATGAAACGAGACACACTGTTTGTGGATAAGGCCACAGAGATCGGCGGCTTCAATTTCGGCGAAAGGACCGCGGAGGTCTTCGACGACATGCTCGACCGTAGCGTCCCGCTGTACCGGGAGATGCAGCGCATGATGGGCGAGATCGCGGCGGAGTTCGCCCAGGACGGAACAAACATCTACGACTTGGGGTGCTCGACCGGCATCACCATGGAGACCCTGATGCAGACGGTCAAGCAGGACGTGCATTTCATCGGCGTCGACTACTCCCAGGCCATGCTGGCGCGAGCCAAAGAGAGGCTCAAGACCGCAGACGCCCCGCGTTGGGATCTTGTTCAAAGCGACTTGAACAAGGAATTCGCATTCGAGAACGCCTCGGTCGTGGTCGTGAACCTCGTACTCCAGTTCGTGCGCCCGCTCTTCCGCGACACGCTCATCCGCAATTTGTACGCCGGACTGCGGCCCGGAGGATGCCTGATCCTGATGGAGAAGGTGCTTGGCAACGATTCCCTGTTCAACCGCACGTTTATCAAGTTCTATTACGAAATGAAGAAGCGCAACGGGTACTCCGAGCTGGAAATCGCCAAGAAGCGTGAGGAGCTCGAGAACGTCCTGATCCCCTACCGCGTCGAGGAGAACTACGAACTGCTGCGCCAGGGCGGGTTCCACCATATCGACACGTTTCTCAAGTGGTACAATTTCTGCGGAATCGTCGCACTTAAATGAAGAAGACGCTCATCATCGTCGGGAACTATCTATTCCACCATCGTAACTGGTTTTTCCCGAGCCTCATCGCCCTCGGCATCGCGCTCACGTATCCGCCGCAGTTCCCGCGCGGGAGCTACCGCCTGGACGCCGCCATGGACATCGCCGGGGTGCTGCTCTGCGCCCTGGGACAGGCGCTGCGCATCGTGACCATCGGCTACCGCTACGTTGTACGCGGCGGCCTCAAGAAGAGAATCTGGGCGAACGATCTCGTGCAGGAGGGAATGTTTGCCCATGCCCGCAACCCGCTCTACCTCGGAAACATTTTGATGTTCAGCGGGCTGGCCATCGTTCAGGGCTCCCCGGTTGCCTGCCTGACCGGCATTCCCGTGGTCATTCTTGCCTACTGGTGCATCACGCTGGCCGAGGAGCAGTTTCTTGCCGGGAAGTTTGGCGCCACATACGCAGAGTACTGCGCCCGTGTAAACCGGTTCATCCCGCAGATGCGAGGCTTCCGTTCGTCCGTGCAGGACATGCGTTTCAGCTGGCAGCGGGTAATCATGCGCGAGTACTCCACGACGTTCGGGTGGATCGCCTCCGCCCTTGGGCTGCGCGCATTGACCTTGTACAGCGTCGAGGGCAGCGCAGCCGGCGGCGAAATGATCGTCCTCGCAGCGCTGCTGGTTCCCGCCGTCATCGCGTTCAGCGTCGCGCGCTATCTCAAGAAGACACGGCGCCTCGTCGATCCTTCGACGGTACAGGCCTCCTGATTGCGTTCGGCGTGCACATGCGGCAAGCCGCTCGAGAGCCTTGTCAGCCCTGCGGGACGCCGAAGTTATATTTTCATCAACGAAGGTTGACAACGCGCTGGAAGAACGTATCATTCGGCGCGTTCGGTTGCAGGCGGATTTCGTCCTGCAATAGGCTCCTGTTCCGGCGTAGCTCAATGGTAGAGCGCTTGGCTGTTAACCAGGATGTTACAGG
>CAYRKB010000287.1:0-2088 GCA_964424705.1 uncultured Victivallales bacterium | reverse complement strand
ACCCGCTCAGGCGCCCGGCTTGGCGCTGCGGCCATGCCCGAACGGGCGCGTGACGGGGCGTGAAACGGCCTGGCCCTCGGGGCCGAGGACGGCGCGCTTGAGCGCGAGGCGGCCCAACACCTCGTCCGTGGTCTTGAAGTGGGTCTTCGCCGTTTCGAGGAGGATCGCGGGCTTGTTCTTCCGCACCAGTTCGACGGCGGCAGTCTGGACGGCGGCCGAGGCGCCCTTGGGGAAGTCGTTCGAGTATTTCGTCTTCAGGTCGTAGAGCGAGCGCAGGAACGCCTCGCGCGCCAGGATCGAGGCGGCGGCCACGGCCATGTCGGACTCGGCTTTGTGCATCTGGACGAGCTTGATCTTCTGGCCCTTCTGCATCAGCGCGCGCTCGACCTGCTGCTTGCTGCCGAACTGGTCGGAGATGGCGCGCGGGCAGTCGGGAACGTTTAGCAGCAGGTTCTCGATGGCGCGGGCGTGGCCCCAGGCGAGGAGGTTGTTGACGCTGCGTATTTTGGCGTAGAGGCGGTTGTAGGCCTGCGGGCCGATCTTTACGACGCTGAAGCGGCGGCCCAGGAGCTTGCGCAGCTCGCGTCCCATATCCAGCGCCTTCGCGTCGCTGGTGATGCGCTTGCTGTCCTTGACGTCCATCTCGCGCATCACGGGGACGAGCTTCTCGTCCACGTACGCGGCGGCGATGACGAGCGGGCCGAAGAAATCGCCCTTACCGCTCTCATCGACGCCCATATGCGGCTGGGTGGCCTCGGGGTTCAAGACCTCTTCGTAGCCCAGCCCCACGCTTTGCAGCACGAGAGGCTCCATGACGAACGACACAAACTCCTCCGCGCCCTTGCCCTGCACGAGGCACTTTCCGCTCGTGTAGATGGAGACGTTGAAATTGGGTGTTTCCACCGCAATCGTGGTGTACTGCACCGGGATGGGCCGGTAGTTTCCTGCCTTCAGGATGTCCGTGAGGATCGCCTGCTGCTCGGTGGTCAACTTGTAGCTGAAAGATGTTTTAGGAATCATCGGCATATCATTAGCGGTTTCGGTTCGCGAAAGCAACCGGAAGGCAGCGTTCTGTGACGATGTGGATCGCGATGGATGCGGAGCGCGTCCGCGCTAGTGGAATAACTAATTGACGCTATAACGTCATAACGCTATAGTGTCATCAGGAAAAAGGGGGAACTAGCATGAACGCCGCCGTCAAACGGGCAACCGTGTATTTCGACTCATCGCTTCACCGGGTGTTGCGGCTGAAATCGGCCGAAACATCGCGAAGCGTGTCTGAACTGGTCAATGAGGCCGTCTCAACAGCTCTTCACGAAGATCTCGATGATTTGGAAATCTTCCGCAAACGGGAGCATGAACCTGCCATTTCGTTGGAGTCTGCCCTCAAGGAGCTGAAGCGAGATGGGAAGATATAGAGTTGAGCTTAAGAAGAGTGTCCTGAAGGAGTTTGACTCCCTCCCCAGGAAAGATCTTCAGCGCATTCTCGTGGCAATTGAGTCGCTGGCTGATGATCCGCGTCCGCCGCAGTCCAAGAAGCTCTCCGGGCTGGAGCAGTACCGCCTCCGGCAAGGCAACTATCGGATTCTCTACTCAATCAAAGATGACTTGCTGATTGTGTTTGTAGTTGCCGTGGGGCATCGCAAGGAAATCTACGGATAGCCGAACCATCGCGTCGTCCGTGCACGGCGCATGCCGCCCCGTCCCTGCTCCGGGCCGCATGGGCATCGTTGATCACAGCCGTATCGTCCACGCCCGGCGGGGCCCTGCAGGCTCGATGCTCCGGCCGTGAGCGCGCAGCTCAGATCGCGTAGTGATCGATGGACGCAAGGGCGGGTTCCGGCGCCAGCGCGGCGGGCTGTGCCTGGCCTACGCGCGCTCCCCCCATGAAGTCGGCGACGAACGGCGTGGCGGGCTGCCCGGAGACCTGCGTCGGGGAGCCGATCTGCTCGACGCGGCCTTCGTTCATCACCACGACCTGGTCGGACACTTCCATGGCCTCCTCGACGTCGTGGGTCACAAAGATGCTGGTCACGTGGATCTCGTCGTGCAGCCGGCGCAGCCAGCGGCGCAGCTCCTTGCGCACCT
>CAYRKB010000286.1:0-2090 GCA_964424705.1 uncultured Victivallales bacterium | reverse complement strand
CCTGCAGGATTATGAGCTGCTGCTGAAGTTGAAACACGTTTCCGAGGCGCCGCGATCCCCGGCGCTCGGGGTGACGGCTAGGCGGCTGCTCAAGGCGGTTCGCGGCCCATTGGCCGGAAGTCTCACGGAGTTCACGCGCGATGGCCGCCGGCTTGCGCTTGTCCGCCGCGAGATCGGCAACTGTGTTGCGAACAATGGGTTGTCATGAACCCTGATCTGAAAATCGGTCCGCTTTCAGGTAGGGCGCTCAGTCCCTTGAGCGCCGCCATGCGCAAGCCCGGCGCCTCGGCGGCGAAGGGACTCGCCGCCCTACCTGCTGCGCATAACGATTCTCGCCCTGACCGGGCACCAGAGACCTGCATCGAAGCTCTGCAGGTCACGGTGCCCGGCTTCGCCCTGAACCCCGAACCCTTCGCCCTTCGCCCTGAACCCTGAACCCCGAACCCTAACCCGTCAACCCTGGGACTGAAAATGCGCCAAACCCCGCTCCCCCCCCGCGGCTGGAACAGCTACGATTGCTACGGGTGCGCCATCACCGAGGCGGACTTCCGGGCCAATGCGATCGCGCTGGCGGCCAAGCTGCTGCCGCACGGGTATGACTACGCGTGCATCGATGGTTTGTGGTATTACGACGACCTGACCGCGACCGACCTGGCGGCCTTTTCAAAACAGGCGCCTTGCCTCGACGCTCATGGCCGGCCCATTCCGTCGATCGTGCGATTTCCTTCCGCCGCGTGCGGCGCGGGCTTCAAGCCGCTGGCCGACTTCGCGCACGGGCTCGGGCTCAAGTTCGGCATCCACCTCATGCGCGGCATTCCGCGGGTGGCCGTGGAGCAGCGGCTTCCGATCGCCGGCTCGAAGGTGCGGGCGGACGATGTGGCCGATACGACCAGCCGCTGCGCGTGGGAGAACACGATGTATGGCGTCGATATGATCCGGCCAGGGGCGCAGGCCTGGTACGACAGCCTGCTCGCCCTGTATGCGGGGTGGGGGGTGGATTTCATCAAGGCCGACGATATGGGAAACACGCCCTATCACCGGGCCGAGGTGGAGGCGCTCCACAGGGCCGTCAAAGGGTGTGGCCGGCCGATTGCGCTCAGCCTGTCGCCGGGCATCGAGATCCACGAGGTTCTGACCGCGCACCCTCATGTGGCGGCGCACAGCGACCTGTGGCGGATCAGCGCGGACATCTGGGACAAGTGGGACAACGTCAAGTACTTGTTCCCGCTTTGCGCGATGTGGAGCGGGGCGATCGGGCCGGCCTCGTTCCCGGATGCCGACATGCTGCCTTATGGCATGCTGGGGCTGGGGGAGAAGCCGACCCGGCCCACGCGGAAGAGCCGGCTGACGGCGGCCGAAGTGCGCACGCATTTCACGCTCCTTGTCATGGCGCGCAGCCCGCTGCTCTTCGGCGGCGACGTGCCGCAGTTGGACGATTTCACGCTCGGGATTCTCACCAACCCCGAGGTGCTTCACGTCCACGCGGTCGGGCGGAACAACCGGCCGCTCTGGATCTGGGACCTGGAGAATCGGCGCGTGGCCTGGAAGGCGGACGATGCGTCCGGCGCCTGCGCTTACCTGGCCGTGTTCAACCTGGCCGACGAGCCTGCCGAGGTGAAGATCGACTTGGCGGCGCATGGGTTCGGAGAGAAGGCCATGGCCCGGAACCTGTGGGAGAGGGCGGATATAGGAGTGGTTGAAAAGATCATCGTTTCCCAACTTGCGCCGCATGCGTGTGCGCTTTATGGCATAACGCGAATGGCGCTTACTTAAGACAGGAATGGGGCGATCCTGCTTAATGTTGCTTGGGTACAGCGGGACCTACGGGACCGCTGCCAGCCGCCCACAGCGGTCCCGCAGGCCCCGCTGTACCAAACCCCACTTTAACGATAAGGATGCTGGTCATGCTTAATGGCTGTGCGCTTTGAGGTAATGCAGCCGCGTGCGCTCGACCCATGCGTTGTCGATGGGAAACCGATCATAGTCATTCAGTGCGAGCAGGGGGCGGTCATCGCGCGGTACGCCCAGCGTCTGCAGCAGGGCGTAGTCCTGGAGGCTGTCGGCGAACGCCTCCCAGCGCAGGGTGCTGA
>CAYRKB010000285.1:648-2104 GCA_964424705.1 uncultured Victivallales bacterium | reverse complement strand
TCAGTCGCCGGAGCACCTCGCGACGCTTTCCCCTGAGGCGACGCGGGCGATGCTGCATGAGCTGCAGGTGCATCAGATCGAGCTTGAGCTGCAGAACGAGGAACTGCGCCGGGCGCAGGTGGCCCTGGAAAAATCGCGGGCGCGCTACTATGACCTCTACGATCTGGCGCCAGTGGCTTATGTCACCGTGAGCAAGCCAGGGCTGATCTTGGAGGCGAACCTCACCGCCTGCACCCTGCTGGGCGTGGCCCGGAGCGCACTGGTGGGACAGCCATTCTCCCGCTTCCTCCTCAGGGAGGACCAAGACCCCTACTACCTGCTCCGCAAACGGCTCTTTGAGACGGGGGAACCCCAGGCCGGTGAAATACGGCTGGCAAAACTGGACGGACCTCCCTGCTGGGTGCATTTGGCGGCGATCACCGCCCGGGACGAGGGTGGCGCACCAGTCTGCCATATTACGCTGAGCGACATCACGGAGCGCAAGCAGGCGGAGGAGACGCTGCGGAACCGTGACGCCAGACATAGCAAGATGATAGCAAATATCGGCGATGTGATCGTCATCATCGACCGTGAGGGCATCAACCGCTACAAGAGTCCAAACGTTGAGAAGTTGTTCGGCTGGAGAGCGGAAGAGCTAGTGGGGGTCGACGCCTTGGACAAGGTGCATCCTGATGATTTGGATTCCACCCGGAAAGTCCTGGGCGGTCTACTGGGAGAACCCAACGTCATCAGCACCACGGAATTGCGGTATCGGCGCAAGGACGGCCGTTACTGTTGGATCGAATTTACCGGAGTTAACCTATCGCACGATCCCGATATCCGTGGCCTCTTGGGAAACTACCGGGATATCACCGAGCGCAGGCAGGCGGAGGAGCTGCACCTACAGACGCAGAAGACCGAAAGCCTGGGCCGAATGGCCGGGGCCATCGCCCATCATTTCAATAACAAACTTCAGACGGTGATGCTGAAGTTGAAAATTGCGACGACTGGTCAGTTCCAAAATCCGGCACTCGTCGAAAGCCTGGGCAAAGTCATGCAGTCCACGCTAGAGGCCACGGAGGTGAGCACGCTATTGCTGACCTACCTCGGGCAATCACAGGTCAGCTATAAACCGTTGGATCTTGCCGAGGAGTGTCGTGCAAGCCTGCCCCGGCTGCGGGTCGCCATGCCGACCAACGTCGATCTGGAGACCGACCTACCCTCTCCTGGACCGGTGATCAGCGCCAACGCGAAACTAATCGAACAGGTCCTGTCCAACCTGATAACCAATGCTTGGGAGGCCAAAAGTGAGGGACCGAACCGTATTCGTTTGGGCGTCAAGTCGGTGACCGCAGCGGATATTTCACAACGGCAACGCTTCCCCCTCGACTATCAGACCCAAGAGACGGCCTACGCCTGTCTGGAAGTGACGGATGCGGGGGGCGGGATCGCGGCGCAGGCTTTCGAAAAGCTCTTT
>CAYRKB010000285.1:0-638 GCA_964424705.1 uncultured Victivallales bacterium | reverse complement strand
CCCGTTTTTCTCCACCAAGTTCAAGGGCCGGGGGCTTGGTCTGCCGGTAGTGCTTGGGATTGTGCGCTCCCACCACGGAGTCGTCACGGTGGAGAGTGAACCGGGCCGGGGGAGCATTTTCCGGTGTTTTTTCCCGGTGACGGCAGAAGCTGCGCGGCCAAAATTGTTGCCTGTGCCAGTGGGGCCCGGCTCCGAAAACGTCCGGCGGGGGAACACGGTGCTAGTGGTCGAGGACGAAGAGAGTCTGCGCGAAACCCTGGCACTCACGCTCGAGTTAAATGATCATACGGTGCTCACAGCTAAGGACGGGGTCGCGGCGGTTGAAATCTTCCGGCAGCACCAAGACGAAATCGGTGGCGTGCTGTGTGACGTAAATATGCCCCGGATGAACGGCTGGGAGACCTTAATGGCCCTGCGCAAACTCGTGCCCGACCTCCCGGTGATCCTGCTGAGTGGCTACAGCGATGACCAAGTGTTCGCAGCTGACCATCCCGAGCGGCCTCAAGCTTTCTTGCACAAACCGTGCGAAATGTCGGTTCTCCTCAACGCGATCAACCAAATGTTGGCTAAGGAGAAGGAATGACTGGCCGTTCAAACTCGTCATTTAAGGCAACGCCTATGCCCCCGCAGATGGCACC
>CAYRKB010000284.1:0-2106 GCA_964424705.1 uncultured Victivallales bacterium | reverse complement strand
GCGGCGATTTGCCAATTTCAAGCGAAGGAAAGGCGAGCAGGATGCGAAAATCGGGCATGGTTCAAAAGAGGGTAACAGTTGTTGGGGGATCGCCTGATAGAAACACCGACTCCTGCCGATGAGAAGAGTGTCACGCTATTCTCACGAAAGGAGTCGGTATGGTCACTTCAATCATCGGCACGGAAGCTGGAAAAGTTCAGCCCTTCTCCAAACGCTCCGCGGCTGTCGGATTGCGACCGGCCCAAAGGGCTCATCTTTCGGTGCGGGTCTTAGCCGGTCACGAGCCGGTCAGCCGGCTGGCGGCACAGTCGGGCGTCAGTCGTAAGTTCCTTTACCAGCAGGCTCACAAGGGCAGACAGGCACTGGAGGAGGCCTTCTCGCCGCCGGAGGATGCCTTCTCGCCGCCGGAGGATGCCGATCAGGTTCTATTCACTCTGCCCGTAACCAAGGACTGGATTCACCAGTTCGTCCTGGCCCAGACGTTGATCGGGCACACGTCCTTCCGCGGTGTCCTCGATATCCTCGACGCCGTCTTCGACTACCAGAACCTCAGCGTCGGCACGATCCACAACATGCTGGCCGAAGTTCTGCCTCAGGCCCGCGCCGTCAGCGACAACCAGAATCTGAGTGCCATTCGCGTCGGGGCCCACGACGAGATCTACCAGGCCCATCGGCCTGTCCTGGTGGGCGTCGACGTGGAGAGCACCTACTGTTACCTGCTGGCGGCCGAAGACCACTGCGACGAGACCACCTGGGGCGTTCATCTGCTGGATCTGAGCGACCACGGACTGTCCCTCCACCACTCGGTCGCCGACGGCGGCAAGGGTCTGCGGGCCGGGCAGGCCGCCGCCTGGCCGACGGTTCCCTGCCATGGGGACGTCTTCCATGCCGAGCGGGATCTGGGGGCCGTGGCGTTCTATCTGGAACATCGCGCCGCCGGATACACTCTGCATCGACGGAAGTTCGAAGACCGCATGGAGCGGGCCAAGCGGCATGGCCGCGGGCAGCACCTGTCCAAGCCGCTGGCCTTGGCCCGTCAGGCCGAGAAGCAGGCCAAGGCCTTGGCCCAGGATCTTCGCGCCTTGGCCGACTGGATGACGGGCGACATCCTCTCGTTGGGCGGTCCCGGCTTGTCCGTGCGACGGGAGTTGTTCGACTTCGTGATTCGGGAGCTGGCGGCCCGGGAATCTCTTTGTCCGCATCGGATCGGCCCTGTCCACCGGATGCTGGAACGCCACCGCGATGACCTGCTGGCCTTCGCGGTTCTCCTCCAAGACGAATACCAGAGCCTGGCCCACCGCTTCCAGGTGCCGGTGCACTGGGTGGAGAAACTGGGCGAGTTGGAGGGGATGAATCCGAGCCTGCCGGGGTATTGGCAGCGGGAAGGCCCGCTCCGCCATAAACTCCGAGGACTGTTCGGGCCGCTCCAGCGAGCCCTCCGCCAGGTGATGGGCGAGGTCGTCCGGGCCAGTTCCATCGTCGAGAACCTCAACAGCCGTCTGCGGAGCTACTTCTTCCTTCGACGGGAGATCGGCAACGACTATCTGGATCTTCTGCGGTTCTTCCTGAATCACCGCCGCTTCGTGCGGAGTAAACGTTCGGAACGGGTCGGCAAGAGTCCGGCAGAACTACTGAACGGCCAGAGTCATCCTCATTGGCTGGAGCTTCTGGGCTTCCAACGGTTCCACCGGAACTGATGGCTCCTCTGCCCTCCCCTCCCCGCCGGCAACCCGGCAGCTTCCACTGTCGCCACTGTCACCCCAAACGACCCCTTTTTGAACCATGCCACATATCCCTCTGTGGTGTAGACGCCTCAGCTAACGCAAGTCGACGAGAAGCGTTTGACACTCATCCCGTTACTGGACCCAACCCAACAGGAAGAAGGAGATATCCGTGCGTATCAAGTTCCTGGCTGCGAGCCTGGTCGTAATGGCTTTTGCTATCATGTCGGTTGCCGCAGAGGAAGGCGGGGCCATCTTGGCCGTCAACGATTCGGCTCAGCCCAAGAAGGACTTGCTGGATTATGTCGTCTCACCGTCGCCGACGGAGGCCCCGAGGGTAGAGGCCCCGGCGGCCAAGGGCCCGCCCCTGCCTTTCCACACGATT
>CAYRKB010000283.1:0-2112 GCA_964424705.1 uncultured Victivallales bacterium | reverse complement strand
TCGCGCTTCTCCGGTTGCTTCCAAAACAGTTCAGCCATTTCGCATCTCCTTTAGAGTCGATCGCCGACTTTTTGTTAGTAACACATTGTGCACCGCTGTACGGCGTAAACAGTTTCTAGTAAGAGCGGTACGCAGCGGAACCTGCGGCCGCCGGCGGATTGTGACTGCGGGTGGTCGATCACCAACTTGACGTGGTCGTTCTCGCGCCGGACGTTAGACTTCTAGCGGGCGGCCGGGTGCGGGCGATTCTTGAGCGCATCGACCAGGCCCGAGCCGATCTGATCGGCGATGAGGGCGTTGCCGGCCTCGTTCATGTGTACGCCGTCATATGTCAGGTTGCCGATTCGCTTGTTGTCCTTGTTGATCTTCTTGAGGGTGTCGACGAATGCCTTGTGCAGATCCACCAGCGTGATCTTGCCGTCCATCGCGAGTTTCCCGGTGATCTCGCCGTATTCGCCCAGCTTGGCCGTCAAGACGTTCTCCGCCGTCATCTCCTCGTTGATGACCGTGGGGGTGCAGAGCACGGGCATTCCGCCGTTCTTGCGAATCAGTTCGATCATGGTCTTCAGGCCGGCCTCGAAGTCCGGCTTCGTCGTGCCCTTCTCGCCGTGCCAGACGTCGTTGATGCCAAGGAACACCACGACCACCGTGGGCTTTTCCCTCTCCAGCAGTTGAGCCATCGTGCCGCCCAGGTTGCCGAAGGGGCCGTTGCCCTCGAGAACGGTGGGCACGCGCCCGCCGTCGAGCCCGTGCTTGATCAGCTCGACGCCCAGGCCGCTGGTGTGGGCGCCTTCCTTCAAGGCCGCTGCCATCATGTCGATATAGCCGCCCTGCATGGTGACCGAGTCGCCGAAGAAGGCGATCTTGTCGCCCTTCAGCAGCGGCGTGTCCTTAGCTGTCAGCTTCGCCAGCCCGGGCGTGAGCTTTCTGGGTTGGTCGTTCTTCTCCTGGGCCTGAACTGGCGGCAGCAGGGCCAGGCACGCGGTTACGGCAAGAATCCTCGGGAAGTGGGCGTTATTCATCGTGATTTTCTCCAAAAAGGCCTGACACGGAATTCCGTGCCTTAGGACTTGTCGATTCCATGCCGCCGCACGGGACCTCGTCATCGAGATTTCTGTGGCGCGGGCACTGTTCCGGGGCTTGGACCTAGAGCACCATCTATAGCACTCTTCGTTGAACGGCTCCGTCCAGGCGTTCTGTTCCTGAGCGGAGCCGATGTTTACTGCCAGAACCGCCTTAGCGGCTGCTCACCGTCGCGGCCGCCTTGAAGTCACGCACGCTGCAAATCGGGCGTTCGCTTCCCTTAACCAGGGCCGCCTCGAGCACATAGTCGCCTGCTTCAGGGATCTTCATCGTGAAGTCCAGCTGTGTCGCGCCGAACGCGTCCACATTGCACGCCTGCGTCTTCTCAACCACGGTCTTGCCGTCTTTGAGGATCCGCAGACGCACTGAACCCTCCCATTTGCTTTCCAGGTCGTTGATGACCGAGATCGGGAACGCCTGCTCGGCGCCGATCACGTATGCCGGATCATAGGCGTCGATCATGATGCCCACCGGCGCAAACGAATCCCTCACATACGTATAGAAGTCCGGATCCCACTTGAGCTGTTCGAGGTCCGCCCAGTGGTCGCTCGTCTGCCCGTCTCCGCGGGAATAGCCCAGTCCGCAGAACTCCTGCACCGCCGCGCAGTTGCGGCCATGCCGCCAGAACTCGGTCTCGGCCGCCAGCAGCTTGGCATACATACGCAGGAGCTGGGCATTGGAGTAGCCGGGGCACATTGCGCCGTACAGCTCACGGGTCAGCGTGGTGGGGCTACCGTCACGGTTCAGCCACAGCCAGCCGTACTCATTGAGCATGACCGGGTTCTTGTCCTTGTTGCCCTTGATTCCCTTCGGTACCCGCCCGAGGTAAGCGAGGCGGAACAGTGAGTCCTTGTAGTGGTACTCATGGGCTTCGAACGTGTCACCGGGCCTCGCCGGAGTCTGCCAGCCGTTGTCCCACGGCCGGTCGGAGAAGTCCAGCCCGCGAACCTTCTGGGTCGCCTCGGCGGTGCATTTTGCGGGCGTCTCGTTGTTGGCATCCCAGACCACGACGCAAGGATGATTCCAACG
>CAYRKB010000282.1:0-2115 GCA_964424705.1 uncultured Victivallales bacterium | reverse complement strand
CAACAGACGATCTGCTTCGGTCCCGTGTCGTCGCGGGGCAGACGCCGTAGCGATGGCGTCAACACACCGATGCGCCCTGCCGCGCGAAGCCTTGACTTTGCCCCTTGCTGTCGCCACAGTCTGCTTTCACATAGAACACGCAAAAGGGAACGAATATGGCCAAGACACAACCGATCGCAGTGGGGATTCTGGGGTACGGACGGGCGGGCTGCGGCATGCAGGCCCAGGAACTCAAGGAACGCGAGGATAAGTTCCGCATTGCCGCTGTGTGCGACATCCTGCCGGCCCGCCGCGAAAAGGCCGCCGCCGCCCACGGCTGCAGAACCTACGCGCGCATCGAGGAGTTGCTTGCCGACCCTGAGATTGAGCTCGTCAGCATCGCCACGCGCTCCTGCGACCACTTTCAGCACGCGATGATGGCCCTCAAGGCCAACAAGCTCGTGAACCAGGAGAAGCCGCTGTGCACGACCTTCGCCGAAGCCAGGAAGCTGCGTGCCGAGGCGGCCAAACACCACGACGGTCTGTTTGTCCGGCATAACCGCCGCTTTGAACCCATGTTCCAGCATATCCGTGAAATCATCGCCTCGGGCATTCTGGGACAGGTATTTGAAATCAAGCTCCGGCGTAATAGCTTCTCCCGCCGCGATGATTGGCAAACCATCAGGAAGTTCGGCGGCGGCCAGCTTCTGAACTGGGGGCCCCATATCATCGATCATGCCCTGCGTTTTCTCGGAACGCCCCCGGTCAGCGTCTGGAGCGACCTCAAGCAGGTTGCGGCCGTCGGGAATTCCGAGGATCACCTCAAGATTGTGATGAAGAATGCCGCCGGTCTGGTCGTGGACATGGAGATCAGCGGCGGCAGCGCCATCGGCGAGCCCCAATACCTCGTCTCCGGCACCCGGGGCGCGCTTCAGGGCGCCGGCAAGACCCTTACGCTCCGCTACTGGGACCCGAAGATCAAGCCTGCCCGGCGTGTCGCCTCGGCAAAGACTCCGGAAAGCGGCTTTGGCAGCAAGGATAGCCTGGTCTGGATCGATCAGGAACTCGAGGTCGCCCCCAAACTGAAATGCTCCATGACCAGTGTCTGGGACTACCTCTACGAGGCCATCCGCAAGGGGAAACCCTATCCGATCAAACTCGACGAGGCGGTCGCTGTGATGGAGGTCATCTCCATGGCCAAGCGAGGCACAGTCTTCGAGACATAACGGCCCTGCGGCTGCGGGAAACAGGCGCGGTTGGATCTGAAGAATAGATACGTGCGCAATTGGGGTGCGCCGGGCTGATACGGAGTCGCATCGCATGAGTAGTCATCCTGTCATCACTCTGAAACGGCAATTCGGACCGGCGGTGGCACTGGCCGTCTGCCTGGGGCTCCTTTCAACCGTCGTGCGTGCCGATACACCGGCGCCGGTCTTTGCCGGCACCAGCAGCTATGTCCTGGTGGGGACGCCGGACGCGCTGCAGATACCCTCGGGCCATCCGTTTACGGTCGAAGGGTGGATGAAGTTCAACGCTTTTGACGCCGCCGAGATGCTTTACAGCAAGAATGCGGCTCGAACCAGCCCCTACTCCTACATGTTCGGAGTCCGTACGTCAGGCACGCTGCTGTGCGCCTACACCGGTGCCGGCGGCAGCCCCGCGAACACCTGGCTTGACGTGCCGCTTTCGCCTGCACTGACGACAGGACTCTGGTATCACGTGGCGTTCAGTTACGACGGCACGACGCTGTCCTATTATCTCAACGGCGCCCTGAAGGGCACCAACGCCTTCAGCTTTGCCAATTACACGAACCACACCGTCAAGATCGGCGGCTATGCCACGGGCACGGACGTTGCCGGTATGAAGAACGACGTGCGTGTCTGGAACCAAGCCCGAACCCGGGCCGAGCTCCTCGCCTTCAAGGATCGACGTCTGACCGGACTGGAACTCGGCCTGCTTGCCTACTGGCCGTTGAACGAAGGAACGGGAACCAATGTCTTCGATAGAACCATTAACGCCTGCACCGGCGCGCTGGTTGGCGCCACGTGGACGAACGACGCGGCCTTGACGGTGCAGCCCGCCCCTGGCCAATGTCGCAACCGGCAGCGCTCGCTTTACGAACTCCAACGAGGTTGA
>CAYRKB010000281.1:0-2123 GCA_964424705.1 uncultured Victivallales bacterium | reverse complement strand
AGCTGCTGGTTACTTCGCGCGCCCGGCTGAACGTGCGAGCCGAGTGGCTGGCACCGTTAGATGGGATGCGGACGCCGGGGGATCTGGAACACGAAAACACGAAGGAGCACGAAGAGCGCGAAGCACGAAGGCCACGAAGCGACGCACGCGACCCTTCGCCTTCTTCGCGCGCACCTGCCCCGCGCATGGTTGGCGGGGTCGTGAACTTCGCGCCGCTTCGCGACTTCGCGTTCCAGACGTCCGCCACCCTCGAACACTACAGCGCCACCGCGCTCTTCCTCGCCTGCGTCCGCCGGGTGCGTCCCGGCTTCCAGCCCGGCGCGGATGATGCGCGGCACATCGTTCACATCTGCCGCCTGCTGGATGGCATCCCCCTTGCCATCGAGCTGGCCGCCGCCTGGGCACGGACACTGCCGCTGGCGAAGATCGCCGACGAGTTGGCGCATGGCCTGGATGTGTTGACCACGACGCTGCGCGATGTCCCCGCCCGGCATCGCAGTATGACCGCCGCGTTCGATCACTCCTGGCGCCTGCTCGCACCGCGGGAACGGAGCCTCCTGCGCCAACTGTCCGTCTTTCCGGGCAGGTGGACGGACGAGGCGGCCGCAGCCGTGGCGAGGGCGACAGTGGCGGAGTTGCGCGGCCTGGCCGACTCTTCCTGGTTGCGCTTGACATCCACCGGCCGCTACGAGATGCACATGCTGATCAAGCAGTACTGTGCGCGAAAGCTGGAAACCGAGCATGAAAGCGCCACCGGAGAGAACGCCGATCAGGTGCATTGCCGCTACGCGGCGTACTACCGGGCATTGCTTCTGGCGCGGCAGGGTGAGTTCTACCGGCGACCAGGCATCATCCCAGAAATGGTGGCCGAGCACAACCATCTGCTGGCCGCCTGGCACTGGTACGCGGAGCGCGCCGATTTGGAGGCCATCAGGGTGCTCACCCCTGGGTTCTTCTGGATCGCTGAGGCTCAGGGGTGGGCACGGGCGTTCAGATCACCATTGGAAGCCTGCGCACGAAAGCTCAAAGAAGAAGAGGAGGCCGCCGCGTGTGGTGATCCAGATCGCTGCCGCGAAATTGCCCTGGTGCGAGCCACCGTACTGTCAGTGATCCTTGCGGAGTTGCTGGGCTTGTCGCGGGAGGCATGGCAGAATTGGGTGAGAGAGGCTGAGGTGCTGCTAGCGCAATACACCGGGGAGGATGCGCGATGGCACGATGAACGGTGGCTGGAAATACGCTGGATGCTCCAGTACAGGATCGCGATGGGATACGCAGAGCGGGGAAATGAGGGCGAAGCTGTTCGGCGGTTGAACGTGCTGTTGCCCGAGCTGGAGGCCGGTCATCTCAAGCTGTGGCCGTATTGTGACGAAGCCCGGTACTTTCCACTGATGCTGGGATATCGGTGTTTGGCATTCGCCGCTGCGAATCTCGGCGATGATCGCGAGGCTCAACGCCTGGCCGAGCAGAGCATCGCGCAGGCCGACCGGATCGGCGCGCCGTTTTTCAAATTGGCTGGCCTGCTCGTGTTGGCTACTACGGGAATCTCCCTCGGCGAACACCATCAGGCCGAGGCATATGCGCGAGAGAATCTGAGCATCTTGCGTGCGCACGGGATCAAGGTATACACTTCTTTGGCAGTCATGTTGATAGGCGTGGCAGCCGCGGGGCAGGGTAATCACCTCCGGGCGCGCGCCTGTCTTCGCCGCAGCCTTATAGCGCAGAAAGAGCTCGGCCAATTCCTGCCGAGCGCCCTGCAGCACCTGGGAACCATCGAACTGGCGCTCGGCAATTTGGCGCAAGCCAAACGATTCTATGGGGAGACGGTTCCGTTGTGCGAAGGCCAGGGCTTTCTGGCAGGTCTTGCGATCACGTTGACCGGCCTCGCCAGGGTTGCGCTCGCCCGTGGCGATCTGGCTGAAGCGCGAGGGCATCTGCTCCGGGCCTTTAGGACGCCCGCACAGACGCGCCCGCTCCGGTCCACGATTGCCGTGATTGCAACATGGTCAGAGATCTTACTGGCGGAAGGGCAACTTGAATCCGCGACGGAACTCTGCGCCGCACTGCTGAATTGGCCGGCCACGCCGGTCTTCTCGTCGCTCTTGCTGCGACCTCTGCGGGCCGAC
>CAYRKB010000280.1:0-2135 GCA_964424705.1 uncultured Victivallales bacterium | reverse complement strand
CCCCATAGAATTCGTCGGGGCCGGGGGCCGTGCGCGGGCTTTTGAGCAGCGAAAATCGGCTGCCGCGAGCGCGGAAGGCGAAATCGGCGGCGAAATCGGCCGCCATCGTCTCGTTGGACAGATGCCGACAAAAGCGCACAAGATTACGAGTTCTTTGCGTCAAAGGGTGTTGCGTGGTCATTGGTCTTCTCCGGCCAGAATGCAATGAACCAGTTCCGATCGCTGGTATTCGAGCACCGGCGCGCCGTGGATCAGCCCCAGCTCGGCGCTGCCCGAGATCGCGATGCCATCGGAAGCGACATGGATCGAATGCGCGTCGAAGGCCTTGGCGTTCGGCTCGATGAGCAGGGTGATGGCGGTGGCCGCCGGGGCACTGTCCGCGAAGCCGAGTCGGGCATCCAGATCCCTCCGCAGCGCGGCGGCGGCAAAGGTCACCGCCGGGGCGTTGCTCCGGTCGTCAATCATGGTGTTGCGTGTGAGTGTCAGGGCTTTCATGCTCGTGTTCCTCTGGTTGCCTAGTGATCCTTTAGAATCCGCTCGTCTCCGGCCGGCGCGGCGGTGGACTGCACCTGTGCGGCGAGTTCCTTCTGCAGCTTCTTGAACCCGTCGCTGTATTGGTGCCCGCCGCCGTCGCGGCTGATGCGTTTCCAGGGCGAGGGCGACAACGCGTACATTGTTTCGATCCCCTGCGGCTGCGCCAGCGTGTCGTCGAGGCCGTAGCTGAGCACGAACGGGCACTTCACGTCCGGGGCGTGGTTGACCGGATCCACATAGGCCGCCTTCCCCGCCAGCGCCGCCACCTGCTTGGGGTCTCTGGGGTTGTAGCCCCCGGGCAGGCCCCAGGCGTAGTACGGTTTGTCGGTCCAACTGATCCCGGCCGAGGTGGCGATCATACCTTGAATGCCACAGACATTTTGCGGCCGTAACGCCGCACTGATGAAGGCCAGCGGCCCGCCGCGGCTGGCGCCAAAGAGCATGATGCGTGTCGGATTCACTTCGGGCCGTGAAGCCAAGAAGTCGATGACGCGCACATAGGTGAGGATGCAGTCGAGCAGATTGTTGTCTTCAGCGCTCGTCCAACGCGTGAAGGTCGCATCGTCCGGCAACTCCGTATAGCAGGTGACCATGTCGGTCTTTGGATCCCAGTCTTCCGCTTTCGCGGCGACAATATTCTGCCGCATGCGCCAAGCGACATCGCCGGAAACCCATGTGATCGTCTGCCCGATTTTTTCCGGCACGACAAGATAACCCCGTAAGATTCGGTCTTTGGGCATTGAAAGAGAAAACGTATAGCAGCGGTGGGGTTTTTTCGGATTCGAGACCTGCGTGACCTCAGGATTCATCGGCATGTCCTGGAGCTGCTGGAGCTGCTTCTGCCAGAACGCCTGGAAATCCGCCGGGCGCGTCAGCGGACGCGTGTAGTGCGGCAGATCCACCGTGAAGGTCAGCTTGGTCTCGTTGAGTTTCGCTTCCCCGCGCCACGCCGAGATGGTCAGGTAATAGAACCCGGCCGGCAGTTCCGGCACCGGCAGGGCCTCCCCGGCGGCCGCTTCGCCCGGCACCGTCACCTGGCGGGTCCACGTCAGCACCTCTTTGCCGGCGACGTAGTGGTCCACAATCGTGGCGCGGTATTCGAGCGCCAACGGCGACTTGCCCAGATTCTGTTGGGAGAAGGCGAACGCGATCTTCTTCGGGTCGGGGAAATGCGCGAAATTGTAGCCGGCATTGCCGCCGGCCAACAATGTCTTCGGCGCGTGGGTGTCATCGCTGCCGACCGGCTTGATGCCGATGCTGCTCAGCGTCTGCGCCGCGTCGGCGGGCGCGCCCAAGCGCAACTCGTTTTCGATCTGCGTGCCAGGCTTGACTCCCCCGCTGGTGTAGGCGGCGGGGAGGTAGCGTCGGCCTTGCGCGTGCATGGTGCTTTTCGAGGCGACGGTGAGATCATTCGCTAGCACCACCGCCGTGCACCCGCCGTTGTACTTGCCCAGTGCCCCGCCCCCGCCTTTCGGAGCCACGATCGCCTTCACCGAGGAATCGAGCGTGCACTCGAAGTTGTAGCCTTCGGTCAGGAACTTGATCGTCTCCTCGTCAAATGTCCATTCGACGCGCGCCGTCCCGGAGCGCACCGCCACCAT
>CAYRKB010000279.1:0-2149 GCA_964424705.1 uncultured Victivallales bacterium | reverse complement strand
GAATGGCAAGAAGACGCTCTACTGGGGCATCAGCTGCTCGGGAATGCCGCAGGAGGCTGACATGAAGGACGTCATTGCCTACTCGTGGTACATCGGCGCGCGGGATGCGCTGGACAAGGGCATGACGATTATCACGGTTCCGTGGGAAATCAAGGGCCCGCCGGAGAAGTGGAACATCTACAGCTGCAACAACGAAATGCTCAAGCGCGGCGACAGCGTGCTCGGGGGCCTTCGCGTTGCCTGGGAGCAGAGCGCGGAAAGCTACGTGAACGGCTGCGTCTACGAGAGCGCGTTCCGGCAGGAAGGCACATGGGCGGTGGACAGCACGGAGACGGCCGACATCAACGAGCTGAAGGCGCGCGAAAAGGTTTGCATTGAGCGGATGCGCAAGATCGCTGCGCCGGTACAGGTGAAGGCCGAAGGCGTCATCACCAACGCGCCTTCAGGATTCCAGGGCTTCGAGTACCAGGACACGCTGACCGTGACGCTGGTGGCGGATGTGCCGGCCGGCTGCACCATCCACTACACGACGGACGGCGCGGAGCCGACGGTGAAGTCGCCGCGCTACACCGAGCCGCTGAAGCTCACGGGCGGCCTGCGGTTCCGCACGGCGATGTTCGACAAGGACGGCGAGCTCGTGGGCGGCTACACCTTTGCCCCGAAATACTACTGGAAAGGCTTCGAGCAGAACCTGACCACGGGGAAGCCGACGACCAATTCGACAGGCGAGAATGCCAGCGCCGTGGTGGACGGCTGGGTGGACCTTGGCAAGTATTGGGGAACCATTCCCGCCCCGCAGTGGTGGCAGGTGGATCTCGAGAAGGAATACACCCTGGGCAGCATCCGCATCTTCCCTTATTGGGACGGCGGCCGGTACTACCAGTACACGATCGAGGTTTCCACGGACGGGAAGTCCTGGGCCCAGGTTGTGGACGCCAGCAAGAACGCTACGCCGGAGACCGACCAGGGCCGGATGCACCAGTTCGCCGCCACGAAGGGCCGCTATATCCGGGTTAACATGCTGAAGAACAGCGACAACCCGGCGGTGCACCTGGTTGAACTGCGGGCGTACGAGGCGGCGAAAACCGTGCCGCTGAACGTGCCGCCGCTGGCCCCGTGATTGCAGCTGCGTCTTAATCGTAATCTTATTCTTCAATCTTAATCTCCTCCGGCTTCCTGACGGAGAAGGGGAGAGAGATTAAGGTTGAGATTACGATTAAGATCAGGATTGGGAACTAAATAAAGAGGACTGGATTCATGTTGCGAAAAGCGAGTTCGGCTGCGCTGGCTCTTATCGTTGCGTTTGGGTTGACCTCCGTCGGCGCACAGGCTGCCGAGAAGCTCAACCTTTGTCCCACGCCCAAGGTGGTGAAGGTTGGGGACGGCGAAATGCCGCTCACGGCGAAGAGCCGCATCGTGGCGACCGACCCGAAACTCAAGCCGCTGGCCGAGATTTTTTCGCGGGAGATCCTGGCGATCACGACGATCAAGTTGGAGGCCGCCGAAGGCGACCCGAAGGCCGGGGACATCGTCCTCAAGCTCAATCCCAAGCTTCGCGCCGACAACGAGATCATTGCGGTGCAAAACCGCGAAGTCGTCAAGACGCGCGACCTGGCGCACACGATCAACGTGTCCGACATGTGCGTCGTGGAAGGCTGGGACTACCGGGCCGTCTGCGAAGGCACGGCGACGCTCCTCCAGGCCCTGAAATACAAGGACGGCAAGGCTTCCCTGCCGAAGTTGGAAATCAAGGACTGGCCGTTCGCCGACTACACCGGGTTCATGCTCGATTGCGCCCGCCAGGACGTGTCTCTTCATGCGCTCAAGACTTTCGTGGTTTCGTGCCGCTTCTGGAAGGTCCGGTACCTGCACCTGCACCTGGCCGATGAGAGCACGCTGATGTTCCCCCTGCGCAAGTGGCCTGAGGCCAGCAAGTACAACGCGGCCATCAACAACGGTGACCCCGGCAAGGTCTGGGACCGGGCGGAGCTGATCAAGCTCGTCGAGTTCGCCGACGCGCGCGGCGTGACGCTGGTCCCCGAGTTCGAGACGCCGGGCCACTGCGGCGGCTACCAGGCGGCGATGGGCCTTGCCCTGGGCGACTGCAAGTACCGGATGATGGACATCGCCAACGACAGCATCTACCCGA
>CAYRKB010000278.1:0-2156 GCA_964424705.1 uncultured Victivallales bacterium | reverse complement strand
TCGGCAGTTGGCCGCTATGGATTGACCAGTCGCTGGCCGTCCTGTATGCCCTTGGCAGTGCGGTGGCGCTGCTCCTGCTGCCTCCCCGTCGTGCGCTATGTGTGTTTGTCGGACTGTTCTTCATGCCCCTGGCGTGTTTCTTCCTCATGATTCCGTCTCAAAACCGTGCGTGGCAGCCGGACGTAGCCCAACTCCCTCGCGCCGAGATCGCCGGCAACACCGTGGTTCTCCATAACGTGCGCAACTGTGAGTACTTCAGTGAGACCAACTTTACGGTGCATTACGAAACGCGCACCTATGACATGTCCAGGCTCAGGAGTGCCGACATCCTGTTCTCCGACTGGGGCCTGAAGGACATCGCGCACACGATGGTGAGCTTCGGATTTGAGGGGGGCGACACCCTCTGCATTTCCATCGAGACCCGCAAGGAAGTCGGCGAGGCGTACTCCGCGCTCAAAGGGTTCTTCCGCCAGTACGAGCTGATCTACATCGCCGCGGACGAGCGCGACGTGGTGCGGCTGCGCACGAATTTCCGCCAGGGTGAAGACGTCTACCTCTATCGGCTTCGCGTCGTTTCCGCGGACCAGCTGCGCGGCGCGTTTCTGGATTACCTGTTCCGCATGAACGACTTGCACGACCAAGCGGAGTGGTACAACGCATTGACTGACAATTGCATGACCAGCGGTTTCCGGATCATGAAGAAGCATGCGGCGGCCGGCCGCGCGGACCTGCACTGGTCCGTGATTCTCAACGGCTATGCGCCCGACCACGCGTACACGACGGGCGCTCTTGACACCTTGCTGCCCTTCGACGAGTTGAAGCGTCGCAGCCGGATCAATGACCGCGCGCGGGCGGCAGGCGACGCGCCAGATTTCTCCGCCAGGATTCGGGAAGGTGTTCCGGGAATGGATTGGGTCCCAAAGGACGCGGGACGAGGGTCAACCACAGAAGGACAACACAATGAGTGAGTTGATTGAACCAAGGCAGATCCCGACCTTCCGCCGCCCGACCCTCGACCCTCGACGCTCGGCCGTCGCCTCCCGTCTCCTCGTCCTGCTCGCCCTCGCGCTGTGCGCCGGCTGCGCGACGCCCGTGGGCGTGACATCGGCCGGCCGGAATTACGGGTATGCCCAAATCGATAGGAGTGCGCTGAACTCCGCTGAGTTCAGCAGTTACACGGCCGTTGTGCTGCACCGCCACAATATGGAACGGATGAACGCCAAGTCGCCCACCCGATGCCTGACCGAGCTCCATCAGCGGGCCGGTAGCGACAACCGGCGTGATACGCTCTTTGCGTTGTCGGAACTCAGCTTTCTGCTGGGCAAAGAGGGGCGCCGCCTGAAGGTTAACGGGCGAACCCTGGGGCCGGAGAACTTCTTTGCCGCTTCGGCAGCGTACGCGTACCTGTTTCTCCTGGGGCCGGGCGAGGAATTACCTCCCGATTCCTTCGACCGCCGGTTCCGCATCGCGTGCGATTTCTACAACCGCAGCCTCGGCTACATCATTGCGCACCGTGAAGGCACACGGGCATCCGGGGACGCCGAGTGGCCGCTGCCGGTGGGGAGCATGGTGATCGAGCGTGGAGGCGGCAGCTCCGATTTCGATCTCCCGCTCAAGGAGAACGAAACCTTTGTTTCCGCCGACCGTTTCCAGATTCGAGGGCTTTCGGTCCGTAACCGCAACGCGGGTCTGGGAGCGCCCATTGTGATCATGCCGCCGAAGAAGGTGGGTCGCCCGATGGCGTCAGGTTCGGCGGCAACAGTATTCCTGCGGATACAGGGCGGCCTGGCAGACCTCACGGCAGGGACGCTCCGGGGCCAAGTGGAGGTTTACTCCGCCTTCGCGCGCGACCATGTCGAGGTCGACGGCCGCCAAATCCCCCTCGAAGTGGATCTGACCACGCAGATCGCCTACACGCTGAATAATCCGGCTTACTGGCAGGTTGAGAAAATGCTATTCCGGCTGGGTCAGGCGCCGTTTGCGCCCGGCATCTATCCGGCGCAACCTTATCAACCTGGAAAGATCCCCGTGCTTTTCGTCCACGGGACCATGAGCAGCCCTGTTTGGTGGGCCGAAATGTGGAATACACTGATGGGCGATTCGACGTTGAGAGGTAAGTACCAGTTCTGGTTCTACCTCTATGACAGCGCCAAGCC
>CAYRKB010000277.1:0-2239 GCA_964424705.1 uncultured Victivallales bacterium | reverse complement strand
CCCGAGTAGAGGTCCTCCTCGTAGAGGGAGCCGTACTTCCGTTTGTTGATCATGCGCCCGCTCCACACCTGGCCGGCCGCCAGCGTGGCCCACATCCGCTTGTAAAACTCCGCATCCTGCTTGTCGCTCTTTAGGATGCGCGGGTTCCGGCCGACGGCGTCCGCGGCGGAATAGCCCGTTGTCTTCTCGAACGCCGGATTGACGTAGGAGATCGCGCCGCGCGCATCGGTGATCAGGATCGTTTCAGCGCATTGCTCGACGGCCTTCGCAAGCCGCTCGTGCGCGGCTTCGCCCCGCCGGTGTTCGCTGATGTCGCGAAACACCCAAAGCCTGCCAAGATGCCTTTCGTCGCTTCCGGTGACCGGGGACGAGTACCGGTCGAGGATGGTTCCGTCCACAAGTTCAATTTCGTCGCGGCTGGTCTCGCTCGGGTGGGCGTTGAGGTGGCTGATCCTCTCGGCAAAGGCCTGCGGGTTCTTCGTACGGTTCGTGCAGAATTCGAGCTGCGGACCGTGGTCCTGCTCGTCAGCGACAGGCTTTGGGATCTTCCACAGCTCGATGCAGCGCTGGTTCTGGAGCACCTTCTTTCCTGCCGCGTCCACGACCAGGATGCCGTCGAGGGCGGCGTTCAGCTGGGCTTCGAGGAGAGCCGATTTCATTCGCAGCTCCCCCTCGGTCTTCCGCAATCTCTCCAGGGCGGTCGCCCGCCCCTGCTCGGACTGCCGGCTGGCCAGCGTATGCGCTATCCGGTCGGCCATCCGTTCCAGGTTGGCAATCAGGTCCGGGGTGAAGTGGTCCGGGCGGCGGTCGTTGAACTGCAGCAGTCCGAACACGCTCTGGCCGGTGCGCAGGGGGATCAATGCGACCGATTCGTACCCCGCTATATTGCACCAGTTGCGCGTGTGGGCGCCGCGGTCGGCATCCGTGGTGCCGGCGAGAAGCGCCGTCGTGCTGTTGGTCCAGAAGCTCCCCGTGGCGGTGAAGAACGGCTTGGAAGGGTCGAACCGTCCGCACAGGACGTTCCCGCACATGCACTCGAGAACGGCTCTATCCTTGCTGTCGCGCAGCAGCGCGCCGTTGCAGCCCCGGGCGCACAGCTGGCTCTCGCGTTGAACAAAGTCCGCCGGAAAGCCGCTGGTTTCGTAGTAGGGATAGTCGTCCCCGTCGCGCAGGCGGATGCCCGTTGCTTCGCAGTCCGACCATTGGCGCAGTATACCGGTCAGGGCCTCCATTGCGTGGCGGTAGTCGGCCGCAGTGTGGATCATCACCATCAGCTGCGCCGACAGCTCAAGCGCCTCTTCCTGGCGCTTGAGAGTCGAGATATCGCTCAGTATGAGCCGGCGCAGGGGTTCGCCGTCCGCTCCGTGCCCCTCGGAGAATGTCAGCTGCGCCCAGAACTCCGTGCCGTCCCCCTTCACCATGCGCAGGTCGAAAGATCGTTCCAGTCCCGCCGGGTCATCCGGGTCGCGAGGCGCAGGCGGTGAGCCGGGCGGCGGGGAGTGAGGCGGAGCGTTCTTCCCGGCCCTGCTGACGAAGAGGCGGAGATAGGTGTCCTGGTCGCTGCGAAGGATGAAGCGTGACAGCGGCTCCTGAATCAGCGCGCTGCGCTTGACGCCAAGCAGGGCTGCTGCGGTCAGGTTGGCCTCCACGATCAGCCCAGCCTTGCTGAGGGTGCAGTAGCCCACCGGCGCGAGGTCAAACAGGTCAAAATAGCGCGCGCTCATGGCGCTCAGCTCTATTTGCGTGTGGCGCAGCTCCTCGTTCTGCATCTCCAGCTCGAGATGGTTGACGCGCAGCTCGTGGGCCGCGCCGTCTTCGGCGGGCTGGGGCGCGGACGGGGATGCATTCGCCATTGCCACCTCGGCCCGCTCGCGGAGGGCGTCGGCTTCGGGAAAAGATTGCGTGGATGCGGCCGCCGCGTGCGCCTCGACATGAGCCTGCGGTGCAACCGCGGGCGCGGACGTCGTGATTCCTGCGTGGGCGCTCTTTTTTGCGGTCATCCTGGCCTGTCTTCTGCCGGCGAACAGCGCTGCGCCGCCGCATGCATTATGAATGCGAGCAAATTCCTCGACACTTGTTGCAGGAGTATGGGAACCGTGCGCAACGTTGTCAATCCCAGAAGCAGCAATTTGCGCATTATGGCCGTTCATCCCAATCCACAGCCCGCGTAAAGCGGGCTCTACGTTATCTCCGCGACGAGGGCGTCGCGACTCCAGAAGCAAGCCGGGAGCGACAACGG
>CAYRKB010000276.1:0-2253 GCA_964424705.1 uncultured Victivallales bacterium | reverse complement strand
TCCATTCTTGCGTATAGCCCGGTCGTCTAGTATACTAACTGAACAATAAGGAGACGATAGCATGAGAATTCAAGCGCTGGTATTATCGGTTTGCATGGCGGCGGCGGCGAATGCCCAGGAAGTGAAAATCGTGCCGTTGGAGAAGTATGACACGGACAAAATCGTGCTGGCGGCAACGAACGCGCAGCCGCACATTCTGTTTGTGAACGTGGGCAAGGCGATGGAGCAGAAAAAGTTGCGGGATGCCGTTTGCGCCGTGTGGGCCGATTCACACGTGAATGTGGCAGCGGCAGAGGCGGAGTCCCTGCCACCAGGGCTGGATCCGTTTGCGGCCTCGTTCCGCGATGCGCGCTTTGGCGAGGTGAACAAGCTCCTGGTCTATGTGGTCAATACGCCTGGAAAGGCATTGTTTGTGAGCATGCCCGGAAAATGGGCTGTGGTGAACCTGCACGGGTTCGATGCTAAACTGCCGAAGGACGATTCGGAACGGTATGACCGGCGTTTGCGCCAGTTAATGTGCAAGGGGTTCGGCCTGGCCATGGGACTGGGCATGTCGAGCGATTACCGATGCGTCCTCTATCACGGCAGTTTCACACCAGAGGGGATCGACAAGACCAGCATTGGCTTCGGGTTCGATGACAATGCGGCAATGAGAGGCATTTTGACCAGCCGATTCAGCGATGCCATTTTTGATTTTCCAAAGGAATAGCCCCTAGAGGGTGGCAGGTCATGACGACATTTACATACACAGCACGGGGCGCTGCGGGTGTGCAGGTGCATGGCACCCTTGCCGTGGCCAACCGTGATGCGGCCTTGCGCGAGTTGAAGCGCATGGGGTTGGTGCCCTCGCAGGTTGTCGAAGCAACGCCGGGAACAGTGGCGCAAAGCGCCTCTGGTTCTCCGGGCTTGCCGGGAACCGTGCCGCGAAGCGGTTCTGGTTCTCCGAGCTTGCCGGGAACCGTGCCGCGGAGCGGCTCTGGTTCCCCGGGCGCGCCGTCCCCTTCACGAATCAGCATTCCCATTGCCGGGCTTATTCTTCTTCTGTTCATTGCCTGTGGATGGTGGTGGCTGGCGCGGGAGCCTTCAGCGGCCGTAACACAAGCGGATCCGGCTCACTCGGCTCGGGTGGAACCAGCTGCCTCGACTGGTCAGGTGGCCGTAGTAAGCCCGAAACCGGCACCCCGCGTTGCATCGGCTTTGCCGGCCGTGATCACCGCGCCACCGCCGGTCGCCATGGCAGCCAAGCCTGTAGAGCCCGTGAAGGCTCTGACTATCAATGCGCCTCCTGAACGGAAAACGATCCGCATCTCGCTGACGCCGCCCGTCTATGACAAGGAAGGTAACGAGATACACCCCGAGCCAGCGTTTAAGACGGACACAGAGATCGCTCTCTCTTCGATATTGTCCACACCGCCTGGGGTGGAACCCATCGACATGTCGCCACCCGACGACGAAGAGGACGTGGAAGGTGCCCAAGCGGAAGATGTTGCACGGACATTAGCCAATGTTATTGTCATCACGGAGAATGATGATGAATCGATGGCTGAGCACAAGGAGAATGTGGGCTGGGCCAAGTTGGGCATGGCCGAAGCGATGAAGGGCGGGTACAAGGCCGGGGATTATGTCAAGGCGCTCTACGAGCAGATCAAGGCGGAGTCGAAGGAGCGGCAGGAGCTGATGCAGATGCTGGAGAAGGTAGCGCAGACATCGGATGAGAAAACCACCCTGGCCGCGCTGGAGGAAGCGAACAAATATTTGAAGGAGAATAATCGACCGGTGATCGATAAGAGCGAGATTATTGAGGAAGAGCCGGAGGAGTAGGGTCTCCGCTGAAGGAAGAGATCACGCGGAGGCGCGGAGGGCGCGGAGAAGAGAGAAGACGGTGCGGGGAACCCGGTACCAGACGAAGCGACGGTACCGGGCAAGGCCCCGCGCCCCCGGACTGGAGCCGGCGGTCCTCCGCCGGTAATAAAAGGCGATAACGGCGGGGGACCGCCGTGTCCAGAAGATTGTCTGTGGAGCCGGGGTGCCCTCACCCCGGCAGTTTGGAAGAGCTCACGCGGAGGCGCGGAGGGCGCGGAGAAGAGAGAAGACGGTGCGGGGAACCCGGTACCAGACGAAGCGACGGTACCGGGCAAGGCCCCGCGCCCCCGGACTGGAGCCGGCGGTCCTCCGCCGGTAATAAAAGGCGATAACGGCGGGGGACCGCCGTGTCCAGAAGATTGTCTGTGGAGCCGGGGTGCCCTCACCCCG
>CAYRKB010000275.1:0-2264 GCA_964424705.1 uncultured Victivallales bacterium | reverse complement strand
ACTCCTGACTCCTGACTCCTGACTCCTGACTCCTGACTCCTGACTCCTGACTCCCTCATCCCTCTTCCCTGGGCGCCGTGCGGCCGCGCAGGTAGATGTAGAAGAAATAGACCATTCCGCCGAACACGCTCCACACGAGAACGCTGCCGTAGATGAAGAGCGAGAGCGTGACCGCTTTGGCGGGCGACACGCCAAAGATCCCCAGCAGGTATATGCACATCCCCTCGCGGGTGCCCAGCCCGTTCAGCGTGACCGGCATTGCCGACACCGTATTGATCACGGGGAACACGGTGAGGCAGTCCAGAAAGCCCATGCGAATGTCGAGCGCCATGGCCAGGTAGAAGATGCAGACCAGGAACGCGACGTGGTTGACGATCGAAAGCAGCGTGGTCTTGACCAGCAGCGCCGGGTCGCGCAGGCAGAACTGGAAGACGCCATGCACCCGCGTGAGCAATTGGCCCAGCGAAGTGCGCTGCTCCAGATGACGAAAGAGAGCCGACTTCTCCAGCACGTTCTTCCGCGCGACGGCAATGATTCCCGCAACGGATCCCGTCAGCTGGGCCAGGTTGATGACAAGCGCCACGCGGGTGGGGGCGGTGGACAGGAAGAACGGCAGCCGGCAGGCCATGACGATTCCCGTGAGAATCATGAGGCCGATCAGCCCCATGATGCGATCGATGAAGACCGTGGAAACGACCTCCGCCTTGCGGTGATGCGTTTCCGCAGCAACGTAGTAGGCCTTAACGAGATCCCCGCCCGTCGAGCCGAGCATGAAGGAGTTGAAGAATTGCCCGACGAAGCAGAGGGCAAACAGGCGTCGAAACGGCAGAATAAAACCTTGCGCCCTCAGGATCAGGTTCCAGCGTTGCACGCAGAGGAAGATGCATACGCCAACCCACGCAGCGCCGAAGAGCAGGAGGGGCCAGTTGCCTGCCGCCTGTTGCAGGGCGAGCGTGAACTTGCCAATCTCGCCCGAGCTCTGAAGCTTCCAGAAGATGAAGCCCAGAAGCAGCAGCCCCACCGCGAATTGCGCAAGGGCCAGTAGTTTCTTCTTCATGCCACCTGTCTGGGCGGGCAACCCGGAAGAATGAAAAAAGACTCCCCGGGCACCTCCCGGGGAGTCGTGATTTATCCTGAAACGCCGAGTTCAGGGCGGAAAGCCGGACTACATGCGAGGGTCTTTGCGAGGTTCCTTGCGTGGCTCCTTGGAGAGCTTTAGACGCACACGGG
Organism: uncultured Victivallales bacterium; assembly: GCA_964424705.1. Taxonomy (GTDB): domain Bacteria; phylum Verrucomicrobiota; class Kiritimatiellia; order UBA8416; family CAYRKB01; genus CAYRKB01. The sequence continues at coordinate 1,034 of CAYRKB010000275.1, read as the reverse complement.
CTCGCGCTGATTTCTTGCGGCGCTTCTCGCTCGAAGTCTCGAAGTACCGGTTGGCACGAATTTGCTTCATCATGCCTTCCCGATCCATGACTTTCTTGAGGCGCTTAAGCGCCTTTTCGACCGGTTCGCCCCGCTTTAAACGGATCTGAATCACAGCCGCTGATCACCATCCCTTCCTGATCTGGGCATTGTCAAATGCCTTGCCCATCAATCAAACAGGCGGTGACTGTAATGCGAGGGGGGGCGTGGTGTCAACGGTTTCCATCCGCTCGTGCCGAAATGTTGGTGCCGAAATGTTTGACCAATGTTTGACATGCGGACCTGCATATGTCAGCCTCCGGTCCACAAGTTTGAGGAGGGGTATGGCTAGAATCCGGTCTGCCGCATGGTCCTGCGTCTTCGCGTGTACCGTTGCCTGTTCTGTGGCTTTGTCGGCCTTGCTTACAGGCTGCGATGAAGGGGCTGGCATCCATTCGCTCACAGTCACGCCTTCCTTTGTAGATTTCTCAGCGGGCGCGACGAATTCCGCGAGTTCGACGAACTCGCCGGGTGTGGCGAACGGAATGCAGACCTTTACCGTTACGGACGGGCTGAGGGAGCTTTCGTTGCCCTTGCAGTGGAGTGTGTCTCGTCCCGAGTTGGGGATAATCGTCGCGTCCGGCGGATACGCGGCTACCTACATGGCGGCTGACGGGACGACGGGCGACAACACGGTCCTTGTCAAAGACCAATACGAAGCAGAAGGCTTTGCCCTGGTCAGGCAGTAGCCGATCGCGGCCGGGGTCTTCCCGCTGCGCCATCCTCTGTTGCGGAGCGTTGACGAAACCCCTATCTCTCTCCCGCGTAGCGGCGGATTGGCGCCAAATGGCAATTGTGCCTGGCGCTCTAAAGTGCTAAGCTCCTTACCAATATAGGCGTGTGAATCGCATGGGCCTCTTCGTGCCGACGGTAAACTCCAGATCGTGCGCAGATGGACAACCGCATAATCGACAGGCACGGAGTGCGACTTGGGCCAGGCTGGCGGGGGCGACCCG
>CAYRKB010000274.1:0-2265 GCA_964424705.1 uncultured Victivallales bacterium | reverse complement strand
GGAGCAGAGTGCGGAGAGTTACGTGAACGGCTGCGTGTACGAGAGTGCGTTCCGGCAGGAAGGCACGTGGGCGGTCGACAGCACTGCCACGGCGGACCTGTCCGAGATGAAGGCGCGCGAAAAGGTCTGCATCGAGCGGATGCGCAGGATCGCGGCGCCGGTTCAATTCAAGGCCGAGGGCGCGATTACCAACGCTCCGAGCGGATTTCAAGGCTTCGAATACAAGGATGCCCTGAAGGTGACGCTGCTCGCCGATGTGCCGGCCGGCTGTACCATCCACTATACGACGGACGGGGCGGAGCCCGGCGTCAAGACGCCGCAATACACCGCGCCGCTGAACCTTACCGGCGGGCTGCGGTTCCGCGCGGCGATGTTTGACAAGGCCGGTGAACTCGTGGGCGGCTACACGTTCGCCCCCAAGTACTACTGGAAGGGCTTCGAGCAGAACCTGACCACGGGCAAGCCGGTGGAATCGTCCGGCGGCAAGAATCCCAAGGAGATGCCGGAGAACGCCGCCGACGGCTGGGTGAACATTGACGCGTTCTGGGGCACGACCCCCGCGCCGCAATGGTGGCAGGTGGACCTGCAGAGCGAATACAATCTGGACCGTGTCCGCATCTTTCCTTACTGGGACGGCAACCGGTATTACCAGTACACGATCTCCGTCGGGACCGACACGAACCACCTGGTCCAGGTCGTGGATGCGACCAAGAATACCACGCCGGAGACGGACCAGGGCCGGATGCACGAGTTCGCCCCGACGAAAGGCCGCTACATCCGGGTCAATGTGCTGAAGAACAGTGACAATCGGGCCGTCCACCTGGTGGAAGTGCGGGCGTACGAGGCAGGGAAGACCGTTCCGCTGGTTGTTCCGCCGTCAACGCCGTAGAGGCCTTCGCCTTTACGTCTTACTCATAATCTTAATCTTGCTCTTAATCTCCTCCGGTTCCGTGCTGGAGCGGGGGAGGGGGGATTACGGTTAAGATTACGATTAAGACTGGGAGAGGGATCGGGGAGCGAAAAGGTCTGCTATGGGCGCACCTTCAAGCGTGGAGAAAGCAATGATCCGGAAGACGAGCGTGTCCGCGTTGTGGTTGTCCATGGCGATCGTGTTCAGCTGCGCGGCCGGCCGCGCAAGCGCCGCGGAGAAACTCAACCTTCTTCCCCTGCCGAAGATCGTGAAGATGGGCGAGGGCGAGATGTCGCTGTCGGCCTCGACGCGCATTGTGGCGACCGCCCCTGAGCTCCGGCCGCTGGCAGACATCTTTGCCGGGGAGCTGCTGGCCCTCACGACAATCCGGATGGAGGTGAGCGAGGCTCCTGCGACAGGATTAGGGCCGGGGGCGCCGCGGGCGGGCGACATCGTCCTCAGGATCAACCCGAAGCTCCGTGCGGACAACGACATTATTGCGGTGCAGAACCGCGAGGTCGTGAAGACGCGTGACTTCGCCCACACGATCAGCGTAGACGACATGTGCGTCGTGGAAGGCTGGGACTACCGGGCCGTGTGCGAGGGCACCGCCACGCTTCTTCAGGCGGTGAAGCGCAAGGATGGCAAGGCCTCCCTGCCGAAGATGCAGATCAAGGACTGGCCCTTTGCAGACTATGTCGGCTTCATGTTCGACTGCGCCCGCCAGGATGTGCCGCTGCACGCGATCGAGGACTTCGTGACGTGCATGCGCTTCTGGAAGGTGCGCTACATGCACCTCCACCTGTCGGACGAGAGCGCCATGATGTTCCCCCTGCGCAAGTGGCCGCAGGCCGGCAAGAACAACGGCGCGATCAACAACGGCGACCCCGGCAAGGTCTGGGATCGCGCCGAGCTCATCAAGGTGGTCAAGTTCGCGGACGCGTGCGGCGTGACGATTGTGCCTGAGCTTGAGACCCCTGGCCACTGCGGCTCCTACCAGGCTGCGCTGGGTGGCGCGCTGGGCGACTGCAACCTGCGGATGATGGATATCGCCAACGACAGCATTTACCCGAACCTCGAGGAGATCATCAACGACATGTGCGACGTGTTCACGAACACGCCGTACTTCCACATCGGCGGAGACGAAATCCAGCTGGAGATCCTCCGGGAGAAGGAGCACGTCAAGAAGTACCTCGCCGACCACAATATGCCGCCGGTCGAAAAGGGCGGGATGGACGCGCTCCTGAAGCAGCACGTCCTGCGCCTGAACGAGTTTATCAAGAAGCGCGGCAAGAAGACGATCTACTGGGGCGGCTACCAGGGGCCCCCGCTCGACCCCGAGATGAAGGACTGCA
>CAYRKB010000273.1:0-2300 GCA_964424705.1 uncultured Victivallales bacterium | reverse complement strand
TCCATCCGGGATGCTTGTGACTGAGGTGGGTGTCGTCGGCGGCTAACAGCAGGGTGCTCGGATTACGCGCCAGCATGGCGTGGGCATGGGCGTCGCTGCGGCTCTTGCCGTTGATCCCGCCACATACGTGGTTGTAGAGTTCAACGCCGTGGAACGCGTAGCGGGTGGCGTCCTCCAGGGAATTGCCCATCCACAACGGGTGGGCGAGAATGAGGATGGCACCCTGGCGGCGGGCCGATTCCATGGCTCCCACCAGGCCAAGCTTCTGTCTATCCAGGTCGGTTACGGTGCCGAGGCAGATGACATGGTAGGCGGAGCCGCTGTGGTCGCAGCCGTCCAATTCATTGCCATTGAGCCAAAGCAATTCGTCGGGCGCGGCCGTTTCAGATGTCGTGGAGCAGACCCAATGGTCGGTGCGGAAGAGAAAGTCGTAGCCGACGCGGCGGTACATGGCCGCCAGTTCGTCAAAGGACTTGCCGCCGTCCGAAGCCGTGCTGTGGATATGGGTATTTCCCTTAAACCAGCGACCGGGGCCAATGAAGGGTTGGATGAAGCTGTTGTGCATGACGCCCCTTATTCTCTCTTTTTGGATGCAGCCGAGGCTTTCTCGCACTTCGCCAATTGCCTTTGAAGACTCTTGACTGTGCCTTTCCCCTGCAGGCCGGGCTCCAGTGATTTCCGACTGTAGTCCACCGCCTTGGCGTAGTCCTTCTTCACGAAGTAGATCTCGGACAGCGTATCCAGGATGTCACGGTCCTTGCCACCCGCCAGTTCGTTCGCCTTCTCCGCCAACTCAAGGGCCTTGTCAACGTTCTTGAGTCCATCCGGCAGCGTATCCACCAGGAACCAGGCGTACTGACTGAGAACACCCGGATCCCGCGGTTTGAGCTGCAGTTCGCCTTCCCACTTCGCAATCTCCGCCTTCCAATCAGGGCACCTAGCGACCATCTTCGGATAGTGAGGCGAATCCTGATGGCTCTCCCGCAGGAATGCCGCAAAGCGAGCCACCAGCTCCGGATGATCGGCGGAAATATCCGTCGTCTCCCCGGGGTCGCGGGAGAGGTCGTAAATAGACATGGCAGCGGTGTCCCAAGTCTGGATGGCCTTGTACGAGCGCCAGCGGGCGGCTTGTGCGAAATCCTTTTTCAACCGCTCCCAGTAAAGGACACGATCGGGCAATGTGTCGGTCTTGCCGGTCAGCAACGATGCCACGCTGATGCCGTCAACGTCCCTGGGAACAGGCACCCCGGCCATATCGGCAAGCGTGGGCAGCACATCGGCAAAGTACCACGGCGCCGCCGAAACCGTTCCCGCCGGCACCGTGCCCGGCATGCGGCAGAGCATGGGGACGCGAATGCCGCCCTCCCGGAGGGAGTACTTCTCGCCGGAGAACGGGCTGCAACTGTCGAACACCCCTTCCCTCCGACGGTAAGCCCCGTTGTCAGCCGTGAAGAGGACTAGCGTGTTGCTGGACAGGTTAAGCCGGTCCAGATGATCCAGGATGCGCCCGACGCCCTCGTCGAGTTTGAGGACCATCGAAGCGTAAACGGCATCCTCACCGGTGATCGCGGGATCCAGCTCCGGAGCCTGTTTCGGGATAACCAGATCGTCATGCGGCAGCGTCCAGGCCGCGTACAGGAAGAAGGGTCTATCCCGGTTCTTCTCGATAAACGCCAGGGAACGATCAAGAAAAAGATCCTGACTGTACACGGTCCTCTTGCCGCCGGCATTTCCCTCGATGACCATCTGCTTCTGATCGTCCCAGAGGGACTCCGGATAGTGGTTGTGGGCCAGTTTCTGATCGAGATAGCCGAAGAAATGGTCAAACCCCTGTTTCAGAGGCTCGCCGGTCGAATCCTCGCAGCCAAGACCCCACTTCCCTACGCCTGCCGTGGCATAGCCTGCGCCTTTCAGGAGCTTGGCGACCGTCTGATCGGTGGGATAGAGCGGCACGCGGCCGCCGGGTACAGGCACACCGGGAATGGGAACACCGGTATTGTCACGGACCCGGGTATGCCCGGTGTGCTGACCGGTCAGCAGTACACTACGCGAAGGTGCGCACACCGGCGCGCCGCTATAGCAATCGGTGAACCGTATGCCCTGACTCGCCATCTGGTCCAGGTTCGGGGTTGAGAATCGTTTCTGGCCATAACAACTCAGCAGGGCGGGGCTGAGGTCATCGGCCAAAATGAAGACATAATTCGGCGGACGCACAGGGGCAGTTTCCTCCGCGAAGGCGGCACCTGGCGAAACCGTAAGAAGTGCCCCCAACCCAACAAGAGTGGAGGCCGAATACTCAG
>CAYRKB010000272.1:0-2300 GCA_964424705.1 uncultured Victivallales bacterium | reverse complement strand
CGTAATCGGGGAAGGGATCGTCCGCCTTCGCTCGGGAGCTTCGGCGCGACACGTCCAGCAACGGCTCGACAATCCGTTCTGCTGGTACGGACACGGGTGGCGGGCCCGTGGTCGGGATGTTGACGTTAGGCGGCGGGGAAAGGTTCGGCATTGCGAAAGCGCGGAGGCGGGAGCGGTGCTTGTCGAGGTGAAGGGAAGGAGCGCTGGCGGCGAGCTTTATTCGCTATTCAAGGCCTGACCCCCGCGATTCTGACCCCCGCGATTCCAAGTGCCGCTCAGGTCGCCTTTCACGAAAGCGCGCCAGGGCGCTCGTTCCGACCCTGCGTCGCCGGCTCAAGGACCTCTGCGACCTTGAACTCTCCGATCCCAAGACCCTCAATCTGCGCGACCGGCTCCTTTCGCCTGAGCGCGACGCCAAGAAGCTCTTCACCTTCCTCTCACGCCCCGGCATGCCGCCCACCAACAACCATGCCGAACGCGCTCTGCGCGGCCCCGTGCTCGCCCGCAAAATCTCCTTCGGCTCGCGCTCGGATGCCGGCGCTCACGCCTTCGCTGTCCTCGCCAGCATCCTGGGTACCGCACGACGACAAAACCAACCCGCCATCCCTTTCCTGTACGCGCTCTTCACCGCCAATATTGCCGCCGCTCAAACCGCTCTCTACGCAAATTCCGCCTGAGTGCGGGTGCGCATGAAAAGGACTAAGCTGTTACCCCCGAGCCTCCGCCCGCACTGTTCGAGCAACAACCCCTCCCGAACGTCAACCAGCATCAACGTACGAGAAGAACAGCCCCTGATTCCGTCGCATTTACGAACTGGACGACGCCTATGTACGCCTTCCAGCCGGGAGCGCCCGACGTCAACACAAGGTTGGGATTGGGGTCCGTCAACCCGGTAAAGACCATCCAGTTTCCATGGGTGTTGGACGGCGTGATCTGCTGCGGGTCAGTGGTGTAAGGAGGCCAGGAGCCGCTGGACGGATATCCCGCGAATGCGTTCGTGGTCGCCCCCACGGCCACGGTAGACACTCCTTGGAATCCGGTCGCCACCTCGACATAGAGGTCGTACTTTGCAAACGGGACTTTCTCGAAGGCATACGTGGCCGAACGCCTGACTTCGTGCGACTCGTCGAGCCCTGTCACACCGGCCGCAGCCCTTTGGAAAACGGTGGAGACTGGCCCCATGGTGCCGTAGAACACATGAAAGTCCCGGCCAGGGTAATCCCCGGGAACGCCGACGACAGGCAGCGACGATGCGGGCGGGGTCAGAGTCAGGCCGTCCTTCGTGTAGGTGCCCGCCACAAGGGGCACATTAGTGTAATTCCCACCTCCGACAGCCCCCACGTACAAACCAGCAAAAGGATCTTCCCCTGCCGCCAGCGCGGTCGAACCTCCGCCGGTCCAATTGAAGCCGATGCTGGCGGCTGCGCCCGCCGGAGCTGCCGCGAGGCTCAACATGAGAAGAATTGCCGAAACAATAGCCCGCGCAGCCTTCAGAACATGCGCGCTCGCCGGCATGCGGATCGCCATCCGCCCACATGTGAATCGCCGCAACGCTTTCATTGCACCCTCCATGCTCCCGTGCCGCGCCTCATCATTCCTTCGCCATCTCAACGCAAGCGAGGAGACTCCGGTCCAAGCGGCATGCGGCCCTTGTCACTTCCCGCCGCAACGTGCTGCTTGGGTGATAAGAAATCGCTTCCTGGCGGGACGGACATGACGACGCATTTCCCCTCCAGAGGTCGACGTGCACCATGGGAGGAAGGTGTCAGAATGGGGCCGTAAGTGCAAGCAGGATAAGAAAGCACCTTGTTCGAAGATTGTGGCTGGCGCCAGCCCTCGCTTCTTCAAATCCGCCCGATGCTCATTGCGGGGATGAAGTGGGCTGCATGCTCGATGGAAAGGTCGTGCGATTCATCCGTCTCGCAGAGGGCGCCGGACTCATCCTCGAGGAGGCGGCGCACGGTCAACGTGTCGCCGGCCTGCCCCAGGAAGACGAACGAGCCCGCCCGGATTCCACAGACCGGATCCGGCAGTCGCAGTACCTGCCCTTTGCGCCAGCGGCGCGGGAATTTCAGTGGCGAGCTTCGCATACATGCCTTCTCCATGGGGCCAATGCGTTTGATCGATAGCAAAGCGCGTACGAGAGAGCAAGAACGGGGCCCAGGATCGACCGCACAGCCCCGCGCCACGCAGCGGGACTTGCGGACGATGCTTATTCGCAATTAAGGGCCTGACCCCGAGCCCCCGGAGACAGCCAAGGTTCTCAACGGTCTGCTTCGGGCCCTTCGCAAGTCCTGATC
>CAYRKB010000271.1:0-2320 GCA_964424705.1 uncultured Victivallales bacterium | reverse complement strand
ATCGCCGCGAGGCGCGTCTCACGCCGATCGGTAACGTTCGGGGATGAACGATAAAAAGATGATTTCACGCGGAGGCGCGGGGCGCGCGGAGAAGACGGCTCGACGGAGTCTCGCCCTCCACCTGACGCGAAGCACTGGAGGGCGAGACTCCGTCGAGCCGCATGGCAGACGCATGAAAACGAACCAGACAAAACGAGGTTCCCCAACCGGCTGCTGGCTAGCTCGCAGGGCTCGCAGCCAGACCCAGGACGTAGGATCCAGAAATAATAAAACGGACTTGACGCAAAGACGCAGAGGCGCAAAGCAGGCAGAGTAAAAAAGCAGGATGGATTTTCTTCTTTGCGGCTTGGCGCAGAAAGTAGGCCGGCCAACCGGGCGCCGGAGGCGCGCGGACCCCGTGCGCTTGAGCGCCACATGAGGCTTGAAGAGATGGACCTGACGGCATGAAGAATGCCAACTTCCCTGACTTATGGGGATATTAAGATGCGTTTGCCCTGCGGGCCGGCGTCGACGCTGTTGACAATACGTAGAGAGAGCTATACATTCCAGCCGTTATGAACGGCCGATGACATGAATGGATGATTCCGGGCCAACAAGGTTTAATCGGGGTCGGAATCGGGATCGACAGGCGCACTATGAAATTGACCGATCTGGGATTTGACAATTGGATGGAACAGCGTTCCGCCGCCCTCCTGCAACCAGGACACAGCATGGCGCGCGTCACGGCCGTCGATAGGGGCGCCTTCCTCGTCCGCAATCAAGACGCCGAACTCCATGCGGAACTCACGGGCAAGTTCCGGTTTACCGCGGGGGGCGCCCAGGATCTGCCGTGCGTGGGCGACTGGGTGTGCGTGCAGTGCCACGCCTCGGGCGGGCCGGCCATGATTCATAGCGTCGTTCCAAGAAGGACGTTCCTGCGCCGCAAGAGCCCCGGCAAGGCGGTCGATTTCCAGATGATCGCGGCGAACATCGATATTGCCTTCATCGTGCAGTCCTGCGAATACGACTTCAACTTGCGCAGACTGGACCGTTACCTGGTGATGGCAAGCGAGGGCGCAATCGAGCCGTGGATCATCCTGACCAAGACAGACATGGTTTCGCCCGAGCAACTCGCGCAGACACTCGGGCAGGTGACGCACAAACACAGCGCCACCCGGATCCTGGCCCTCAGCAACACCACGGGCGTTGGCCTGCACGAGCTCCACGCCCACCTTGTGCCAGGGAAAACATACTGCCTGCTTGGCTCCTCGGGAGTCGGGAAGACCACGCTTATCAACCGGCTCATTGGCCACGATGCGTTTGCTACAAAGGCCGTCAGCGCGACCGGCGAAGGCGTCCATACCACGGCCCGCCGCCAGCTGCTCATGCTGGATCATGGCGCCATGTTGATCGACACCCCCGGAATGCGCGAGCTGGGCCTTCTTGGCGCAAGCGATGGCGTGGACGACACCTTCGCCGAGATTCTCGAGTCCGCCGTGAACTGTCGCTTCGCGAACTGCACGCACACCCAGGAGCCTGGATGTGCAGTCCGTCTGGCTGTGGAGAATGGGACCTTGAGCGAAGACCGGTATAAGAGCTACCAAAAGCTCAAGAAGGAAAACGAATTTCATGATCTCTCCTGCCTCGGGAAGAGGAGGAAGGACAAATCATTTGGCCGATTCATCAAGGCGGCCAAGAAGAGCATAAGGGAGTGAGCGCCAGACTCCGGATCAGATGAAGAGCGTGGCGTTCGAGCGGCTGGATTCTTCCAGGAAAGCGGCGACACCGCCGATTTCGACGCCGTCGATCAGCTCTTCGGGCTTCAGCCCCATGACATCGAGGCTCATGGAGCAGGCGACAAGATGGATGCCGGCGGCCTGCGCCTGGGCGAGGAGCTGCTGCGCGCTGTCGACCTTCTTGCTCTTCATGACGTATTTCATCATCGCCGTGCCCATTCCGGCCATGTGCATTTGCGAGAGTTTCAGCCGGCCGAGGCCCGACGGCAACATCCAACCGAACATGCGGTCCAGCAGGGGCTTCCCCGGAACTCGCACGGCCGGCTCGCGGCGCAGGGCCGAAAGGCCCCAGAAGGTGAAGAAGAGCGTTACCGCGTCGCCCATGGCGAGTGCGCCATTGGCGATGATCAGCGCGGCGAGGACCTTGTCCAGATCGCCGGAAAAGACCACGATCGTCTTGCGTTTCGCGACCGCGGGGGCGGGCCCCGCCGGGACAGCGGGAACACCCTTGCGGATCCTGGCCAGCATGCCGTCCTTGACGAATTTGCCCTCGAGCATGACGTGGCCGCGGGCACGGCACCACGACTCGGCGTCTTTCAGGAAGC
>CAYRKB010000270.1:0-2370 GCA_964424705.1 uncultured Victivallales bacterium | reverse complement strand
ATTTCTTCTTGGTTCGCGCTGGTCTTGTCAGGCCTGTTCTGTTACTTTGCACCTCAGGCGACTTTGCGGAACCCGCGAAAGGGCAGAGGACCATGACACAACACGGCATCGAAATTCCGCGCGAACGGATCGAGAATTTCTGCCGCGCCAACGGCATCCGCCGACTGGCGCTGTTCGGGTCCGTTCTCCGCGCCGACTTCCGGCCCGAAAGCGACGTTGATGTGCTGGTCGAGTTCCAGCCCGGAACCCGGGTCGGCTTGGCGTTTATCCGGATGCAGGATGAACTTTCCGCCATTCTCGGACGCACAGTGGACCTGAACACGCCCGGCAGTCTGAGCAAGTACTTCCGGGCGGCGGTTCTTGACGAAGCGGAGGCGCTCTATGTCGCGGCATGACGACACCATCACCCTCCGGCAGATGCTCGATCACATCGATGAAGCTGTCGCCCTTGCCAAGGACCGTGTGCGCACGGACTTGGTGTCCGACCGCATGCTCTTTCTTGCCCTCTTGAAGCTGGTCGAGATCGTCGGCGAGGCTGCCACACGGACTTCGGACCCCATGCAGGCGACGCACCCAGAGATTCCCTGGCGGGAGATTATCGGTACGCGCAACCGCCTGATTCACGGCTACGACGCAGTGGACTCCGAGATCCTTTGGGACATTGTGACGGCAGACTTCCCTCCGTTGGCCCGCCAGATCAAGGCTCTGCTGCCTGAGAAGTGAGAGTTCGCATCGGGTTCAACATTGGAACTTTCTACGCCACACAGGCCGGCGGCGAGCTGTCCCACCCATGGCGCGCCTCAGCCCTTCGGGCGTCGGCGGCCACCCGCCCCAAGCGCCGCCGGCCCCCGATCCCGCTTGCCAATCCCCGGCGCCAAGCGTAGTAATACGGCGAAAGCTGATTCCAGTGCTTACCGATGACGAAATACTCACTGCGCAAGGAAACCGCGATTTCAAGCGTGCGGTGCGGTGGTGTATCCTGTCTTGGTCATGCTTGATAGGCGGTGGCTTGGCAGGCTTGGGCCTGTCGCTGCTTCGGATCGAGATCTTGAGTATTGCAGCCGGATGTGTGATGGGTGCCGGCGTGCTCATATCTCTGTTCGCCGCATTCCTTGCGTTCCTCGGTGTTCTCTTTCCAGGCAAGTGTTCTCGCCTACGATTTGCCCTCCTGTTTCTCGTATCTGTGTTGCCCTTCGTATTGCCTAGCCTTCTTTTCATGGGCATCGCTCCGACGTGAACGTGCGCGGATAGACTCGTGGCGCAAGTCAGCGTCCCCGAGTCGGCGGCACCCCCTCCAGAGGAGACCACCCCCGCACGCCGCGGCGTAGCCTTCGGCGAAGCCGGGCGCCTGGCGCTCCGCGCCAAAACGGCCCCCGTGTGGGGCCCCCGCCTAGTTTTTCGTTGTACCTTATTCGTCGATTTCCGTCGCAAGGTATTCGCGCTTACGATCCTACAGCGTTTTTCGGCTTCGCCGCTTTGGGGCTCTTTACCCCACATAATGCACGTAATTCAGCACGAATCTGAATCAAACGGGCCTGTTTTTCTGCAGAAACGTCACGAATCCACGCCACAATTACACGTTCTTCACGCTGCAGTTCTTCGATCCGTTTACGGCTCATCGTCTCACTCCATGCGGCTTGCGCCGCTTCTGCTTGGCTGATTTCTCGGCAAACATCGCCCGCAGCGCGGGCCACTTCTTCATCGCCCGGCGATGACGTACTTCGACTGCACGCAGGGTCGCGCCCTGGGCCTGCGCGATCTCCCTGTACTTCATGCCGGCGAAGCGCCAGCACACCACGTCACGCACACGCGGTGGCATGGCGAGGAGTTGCGCTATCGCTTCACTCATAACCGACAGTGGCAGGCGTTCCTCGGCCTCCGGACTATCGTCCGGATACAGGAAGTCCTCATAGGTTTTCGCGCCCGCGAGCGATTGAGCAGTCCGATCCCGCAAGGCATCGGCGCGCCCCTCATCGAACGCGATCGTGTATTCAGACGACTCAACCAACTCGCACGAAGCGCAGGGGCTCGTCTCGAATGCAACGCGACGGTATCTTCCGGCCTCAACGTCCTTAGGGTGCGGGCACAGATGGCACTGCATCGCTCGATCCTTTCTCCTCAGTGGGGCGCAGCCGCGCGCGCTGCTCATCAACCACGTCCAGCAGCCGGATCAGATCCTCCACCTGGACGACGATCAGCCACGGCTTGTTGTTGGCGCGGTGCATCACTGCCGGCACCTGCGTGACGGACGCGTCCTGTCGTGCCTGTGCCATCGCCTGGTACAGACTCAACCGCTCGCAGCGCTTGACCTCCACGTGCAGGCCCGGCAGATCGCCGGCCAGGTCCGGCGACTCCGGCCCGCCGTGGTAC
>CAYRKB010000269.1:0-2382 GCA_964424705.1 uncultured Victivallales bacterium | reverse complement strand
CCGGTCACGGCACGGTCGCCTACGGCGATCACCGCGGCGAGGGCGGACTCGGCTCCAACGGCAAGGACGGCATGATCGCCGCCGCCATGCAAATCGCCACCGATGCCCGGGGCGATGTCACCATCTATCAGCAAGCCCGCCAATACCTGGCCATGTCGATGCTCGACAGCTACCCGCTGCTGGTGATGGGCCATGGCGACGATGGTCGCGGCGATGGCATCTGGCGCGGCATCATCACGCCCTATCTGATGAAGGACAAGCCCGCCCTCTTTCGCGAGTCCATGGACCGGCTCACTTGGTGGCATGATTTGAGCCGTGAACCCGGCGGCAGCATCGGCATCGCCACACTGGCCTGGGGCGATGGCAAAATCGGTTCCTCCGGTCCCGGCATGGGCTTGTCCTATACCGCGCCGCTGCAAACGCTGCGCATCACCGGCGCGCCCCGCTCAAAGCACGCGAAGGACTTCACGCTGCCGGTCAACCTCTGGGGCACGGCGGCCGATAGGGCCTTCCTTTCGATCGACCACCATCCGAAATACTCCGGCTACGGCCCGGACGAACCCGCCCATGTTCCTTTCCATGCCTTGGGCGGTGCCTATCACAAGCCGGAGAAAGACCTCAACAGCCTGCCGCGCGAAACGCTGCTGAAAAACATCTATCACCGGAACTACATGATCCGCACGCAAGCGGGGAAGGCGCTGCGCGAGGTTGGGGCCTTCGATGACCTAGCGAAACTCCTGCGCGACCCCGACCCGCGCGTGCGGCGCGCGGCGCTCGACGGCCTGATCGATTACAACTACTGGTTCGGGATCGGCCGCAGCCCGATCCCGACCGAGAAATTCTCGCCCTCGATGTTGGACAGCATCACGAAGATGCTCTCGGATCCCGCTGAGTCGTGGTATGTGGTTGACGGCGCGTTGATGGCGCTGAAGTTCGCCCCGGCGAAGGACATCCAAGCCCGCCTGCCGCTGATCATGCCATGGACGAAGCACTCCGACTGGTGGTTGCGCGAGTCCGCCTTCCAGGCCCTTTCGGGGCTTGAGAAGGACGACGGCCTTTACCTCTCGATCGTGCCCACGCTGTTGACGATGGCGACCGGTGAATACCACACCCAGCCGCGTGAACGAATGATGAATCACCTCAATGGGGTCCTGAAACGCAAGACCCCGGCGAGCCCGGCGGGCAAGCTGATCGTCGCGGGGCTCCAGCAGGCCATCGCGGCGAGCGAGATCAAGAGCGGCCCGCGTTCGCCCGAGGGTTCGTTCAATGTCATTCAGGCGGTTAGAGCCTGCCTGCAGAGCGAACCCACAAGCGCCGCGATGGTCGCGCTGGCGGTCGAAGCGCGCATGAGCGAGTTTGGCACCGGCGATCTCGTCGCCCTCGTCGCGGCGCCGAACGCGAACCCCGAGGGCCGCCCCTACGGCCTTTATACCACGCTTGAAAAGCAATCTCCCCAACAGCGCGAGGAACTGACCGACATGCTCTTCAACGTCTATCGCCAGGAACTCATCAAGCGCATGAACGCGGAAAAGGGCGAGAATCAGCCGCTGGTGGATACGATCATTGATCTAACCAAACTGAGGAACCCCGCCGCCGGCTGGAAACCGCTGGGCAAGGTGGCGCCGGCGGAGCGCGTCTGGCGCTTCACGTCGTTCAGTCCGCTGACGGAGAAGGACCGGTTGCACCCCCGCGAGAAGAAACGCTTCCGCGATATCCAGTTGCCCGACGCACTGAAGGGCTGGAGCGCGCCCGACTACGACGACAGCAAGTGGCAGCAGGGCGGCGCGCCCATCGGCGTCGGTGACTTCAAACAGGGCCGCGTCTCGTTCCCAAACAAATCCGACTGGGGCAAGGATGAGTTCCTGGTGATGCGCACGTCCTTCGAGGTGGATGCCTTGGACTGCGACTCATACCGCCTGAACATCCTGGCCCGGCAGGGCTTCCGCGTGTTCCTCAACGGCCACGAGATCCAGACCTATGGGTGGTGGAAGGACATGCCGCACTACCGTCCCATCGTCCTCGACGCCGGCCAGATCAAGCACCTGAAGAAGGGCACGAATGTTCTCGCGGCCTATGGCAATGTGGAATACGACAACAAGACGCAGGCCCCGTGCGGCCAGATGGATCTGGCCATCGAAGGCCTGAAAATGTCGGACCTGAAGTAGCTCTGTCGGCCGGGTTATCGCTCACGGATCATCGCGTGCACAAATGGTGGAAAATCCCAGGAGGGACGCGAGAACAAAAAAAGCAGATCTTTGATTGACGACCCAGTGCGAGCTGAGTTAGGCTTCGGAGTGAGCGCGGACGGGGCTTGCCTTTTCCGTCATTCCTGCTGGAGTGTCGGGCCGCAGCGTATCGAACAAACAGAATCTTTGACCCATA
>CAYRKB010000268.1:0-2398 GCA_964424705.1 uncultured Victivallales bacterium | reverse complement strand
AGAGTTTGTCGGTGTCCGACTCCCAGATGAGCACGGGGGCCGCATCAGCCATCAAGGCGAAGCGGGTCTCGCTCTCGTGCGCCGCCAGTTCCGCCCGCTTGCGCCCGGTCAGGTCGGTCAGCACGATGCGGCCCACGGAGGTGCCGTCAGTGTCCAGCGCCGTGGTCGCCGCCAACTGCCCCCAGCAGGCCAGGCCGTCCGGCCGCTCCAGCCGCAGTTCAAACGTCTGTAGCGCACCGGTCGCGAAAAGTTGTTTGCGGTGCAGATACCAGATGTCCTGATCTGCCTTGTGGATAAAGCGGGAGAACGGCTGACCGACCAGCGCGCCCCGGGCCACGCCCAGCAGGGTGCAGACGGTGAGGTTGGACTCCAAGACCAGTCCCGGCTCGCTCACGGTGACATAGGCCACCGGCGCCTGATCATAGAGTTCGAAGTAGCGCGCCCGCGAATCTTCCAGGGCCAGCTGCGCCCGGCGCAGTTCCTCGTTCTGCAGCTCCAGCTCGATCTGGTGCACCTGCATCTCATGGAGCATCGCCTGCGTCGCCTCCGGGGAAAGCGCCCTTAATTCCTCCGGCGACAACTTCGCTTTCTTCTGCAAGTTCGCTTCAGCCCGCTGGCGCAGAGCGAGCGCTGAGGCTGCCTGTGGTGCGCCGGCTATATTCATCAAAGGTGGATCGACTGCGGGTGGCCAACTTAAATCACGAGTTTAAGCGGCCAGTCATTTCTTCTTCTTGGCCAAGCATTGGTTGAGCGCTTTGAGGAGCACCTGCACGTCACACGGCTTGCGAAAGAAAGCTTGGGGCCGCGCGGGATGGTCGCCGGCCATTCTCTGGTCATCGCTGTGGCCGCTGAGCATAATCACCGGGAGGCCGGGCGCGAGTTGACGCAGCGCCGTCAAGGTCTCCCAACCGTTCATCCGGGGCATGATCACGTCACACAGCACGCAACCGATTTCATCCCGGTGCTGCCGGAAGATTTCGAGCGCCGCGACCCCGTCCTCCGCGGTGAGCACCGTATAGTCAGAGAACTCGAGCATGAGCGCGAGGGTCTCGCGCAGGTTCTCATCGTCCTCGACCACCAGCACCGTGGTCCCCCGCCGGAGATTTTCCGAGACGGGCTCAACTGGCGCTTGTCGTTTCGGACGCACCGCTTCCGCCACCACCGGGAAAAAGACCCGAAAAATGCTCCCCCGGCCGGGTTCACTCTCCACCGTGATGGCCCCGCGATGTGACCGTACAATCCCGAGCACCACCGGCAGACCAAGCCCCCGGCCGGCGAATTTGGAGGAGAAAAACGGGTCAAAGAGTTTTTCCATATCCTTCGCCGTGATCCCGCTGCCCGCATCCGCCACTTCCAGGCAGGCGTAGGCCGTCTCTTGGATCTGAAAGTCGAGGGGGAAGCGTCGCGTCACCGGAATATCCGCTGCGGTCACCGTCTTGACGCCCAAACGAAGATGGTTCGGTCCCTCTCCTTTGGCCTCCCAAGCATTGGTCGTCAGGTTGGTCAGGACCTGTCGGATTTGATTCGCGTTGGCGCTAATCACCGGTCCAGGAGCGGGCAGGTCAGTCACGAGGTCGATGTCGGTCGGCATCGCGGCCCGCAGCAGGGGCAGCCCTGCAAGACACAGGTCGGAAATATCCAACGGTTCATATTTGACCTGTGATTGCCCGAGATAGGTCAGCAGCAGGGTGCTCACCTCCGCGGCCTCGTGGGAGGCCTGCGTGGCTTTAAGCAGGCTCTCGACGAGTGCCGGATTTTGGGTCGGACTGGTCTTCGCCAATTCCAGACTCACCATCACCGTCTGAAGCTTGTTATTGAAGTGGTGGGCGATGCCCCCGGCCATCTGGCCCAGACTTTCGGACTTCTGCAACCGCCGGTTCAGCGTCTCGATTTGCTTGCGCTCGGTGATGTCCCGGTAGTTGCCCAAGAGGCCCCGGATATCGGGGTCGTGCAAAAGATTAATCCCGGTAAATTCGATCCAACAGTAACGGCCGTCCTTGTGCCGATACCGGCATTCCGAGGTGCCGGTGGCGTTGGGTTCTCCCAGGAGAGCGCCCACGAATTTACGGGCGGAATTCAAATCATCCGGGTGCACCTTGTCCAAGGCGCCAACTCCCACCAACTCTCTCGCGCTCCAACCGAACAACTTCTCCACGTTCGGACTCTTGTAGCGGTTGATACCCTCGTGGTCGATGATGACGATCACATCGCTGATATTTGCCACCATCTTGCCCTGTCTGGCGTCACGGTTCCGCAGCGCCTCCTCCATCTGCTTACGCCCGGTCAGGTCGGTCAGCACGATGCGGCCCACGGAGGTGCCGTCAGTGTCCAGCGCCGTGGTCGCCGCCAACTGCCCCCAGCAGGCCAGGCCGTCCGGCCGCTCCAGCCGCAGTTCAAA
>CAYRKB010000267.1:0-2405 GCA_964424705.1 uncultured Victivallales bacterium | reverse complement strand
CGAACCACGGGGGTGCGACCTACGCTTCCCTAACCCCAAACTGGGCCCTGAGCATGTCGTTGAGCCTGGTGCCGCCGTCATCAGCCTGCAGCGGTGTGGCCGTGATTTGGCGCTGCGACTTTAACCTGGCCTGGATGGCGCTGGTTGAGGCCTGCAACTGCTCCGGCGTTCTGTCGGGACGGACCAGCTCAGGGCTGGTCAGCGACAGGATGTGGCGGACCAACTCGTTGGCCTGCATCCACTCGGGTTGACCATCCTTCTTCTCGACCACAAGCCGCTCCCTGGCAATGGCGTTCGACTGAAGCCTGACGAGGTCACCGGTCCGCAGTTCGCCGGCATGGAGGCGCCGCTTGAGCTCGGACTCGACCATTTCATCCAGGCTGGGCTCGGTCTTCCTGGGCTTGAGGACACCGGCGTGCAGGACCTGGCGTAAGCCGTGAATGCCGCCACCAAGGGCGACCTTCTTGAGGCCGTTCGCCATGTCGTCGACCTCCCGGTCCTCGAGTTCGGCCTGCAATCGCATCATCACGCCGGGTCGCCGCTGGCCGGCATCGTCTCTGATGTCATAGAACAGGCGGCCGTAGAGCCGCACGTCTTCGGCCGGTAGCCCAAGCTCGAGGGCCGCGGCTTCGTACGACTCCGAGGCCAGCAAGAACGCCTCGATCAGCACCGCGGCCGGCGAGTCATGCCAGGCCAGAACGCGGTCTAACGCTGTGGGTTTCTCGGAGTCACGCAGGGGATGTTCTTGGCGGTGCTGAAGGTGCCGTGCCAGGGCGCGGGCGTCAGGATCCCGGATGCGGCTCAAGGCGTTTGTGGAGCCCGGAGCCAGGACCGCGTGGGCCACCTGCACGCGCCAGTCTACCGCATAGCCCAGCGCGTCATCCGCGGGCGTTCGTATGATCGGGTTGGCGATGTTCAAGCTACTTCTCCCGTGTCATCTGCCGGTTCAGATTTCTGATCGAAGCCGTGGCCTTGGCGTACGCCTTGCCCGCAGCCCTGAGCGCTGACTGGGTCCGGCGTTGCCCGCGCGACAACATGCCGCCCGATGGGGGATCCAAAGCCAGCTTCGCTTTGTACGCCGCAATCAAGGCTTCCGTAGTTCTCTGGATTTCTTCTAGGGCATAGAGGAGCGCCGTCTTCGGATCGGCACGGTCTTCTGCCACGATCCGGGCCACGACTTCCGGTTCCATGTGCTGCGCTATCCGCATGCCGGTGTCCGACTTCCGCATTGCGGTCCTTCGCCTCGGAGCCAGCGCTCCATGCGGGCGGCATTGGGCGTCAGCTTGAGCATGGTGCTGGTCTCAGACTCACCCATCTTCTCCACGTCCCACACGCCGGTTGCCATCGCCGCTGCGATGTGCCTCGGATCGACCGGGGTCTTCGACGACGCCAAGCCGTCAATCCGCATTTTTTCGGCGAGCACCCTCGCCGCTCGAAGGACCAGCCCCATGTCGAACGGCTCTGCATACTGCCTGATTCCTCTGTGTGATCTACGACTCATTGTCATCTCTCCTATGGAGCATCCAGCCGCGAAAACCGTATCCGCAACTTGATGCCAGTTGGTCTGCCAGTAGCTGGGCCTGCCGGCGTCTGGCACGCAGGTCCCTGATGATTCGGTCTAGCTCGTGTCGCCGCAGGGACCACCGCAGGGCGATCACGTGGCGCAAGACGGCTTCGTGTTCGGTGTCCAACGCTCCGATGCAGAGGCTGGCCAACTGCCCGCCGCCTGTGCTGTAGCGCAAGCGCATGAACTCCCGGCCCGCGCCGTTGCGATCCCGCGACAGGTACGGTGGCTTTTGGAGCCGGCCGATGAGGTTCAATGCAAGGCAGGCGGGTGTAGGCAGGCGTCGGATAGCGGACGTCAACGATTCACGGCGCCAAGCGTTGTCGACAGTGGACTGATGGATGTTGTGATTCACGAACGACCTCCCGGTTCAACGAGGCGCGGCAAGCGCCCCGGTTGCTTTTAGGGTTCGGTGTTCGTGTTTCGGTAAGCGCCCAGCAGGTGGGCGCGTTCGTCATTCGGATCGTGAAAGCACTCTACCACGCCTGGGCGTGCAGGTCAATGCGGAGAAAGGGGTTGGCCCCAGGTCCATTGTCCACGCGTCGATCATGCCTTGAAGCGTGCGGGAGCCGGCCGGTGGCCTGCCTATCTGTTGCCCACGCCGTCGTCGGCTTTCCTACTGTGCGCGGGGCGCCTTGGTGGCCACGAGCGCCAAGAGGGCCTGTCGGAAGTCACGGGGCAACGTCTTCCACGCCTCAACGATCACCTCCAGATCATGAGGCACTTCCATTCCTTGTGCGGCTCCTTGTGCGCACGTATGCGTTTCACCCAATACGGACGGCCTGTTGTTACAGGTTCGAGCCCTGTCGCCGGAGCCATTCGACTCGGCGTGCTGCCGCAC
>CAYRKB010000266.1:0-2478 GCA_964424705.1 uncultured Victivallales bacterium | reverse complement strand
CGTTGGAATCATCCTTGCGTCGTGGTCTGGGATGCCAACAACGAGACGCCCGCAAGATGCACCGCCGAGGCGACCCACATAGTTCGTAAGCTGGACTTCTCCGACCGACCGTGGGACAACGGCTGGCAGACTCCGGAAAGGCCCGGCGACACGTTTGAGGCCCACGAGTACCACTTCAAGGATTCGCTGTTCCGCATCGGGTACCTCGGGCGGGTGGGCAAGTCGCCCAAGGCCAACAAGGAGAAGAACCCGGTCATGCTCAACGAGTACGGCTGGCTGTGGCTCAACCGCGACGGCAGCCCCACCACCCTGACCCGGGAGCTATATGGGGCGATGAGCCCCGGCGTATCGAACCAGCAGCGGCTGCGCGTCTACGCCAAGCTGCTGGCGGCCGAAACCGAGTTCTGGCGGCACGCCCGTATCTGCGCGGCGGTGCAGGAGTTCTGCGGGCTGGGCTATTCGCGCGGCGACGGGCAGACCAGCGACCACTGGGCCGACCTCGATAAGCTCACATGGGACCCGGACTTCTACACCTACGTGCGGGACTCGTTCGCCCCGGTGAGCATCATGATCGATGCGTATGAAGCCGCCTACGTGATTGGCGCCGACCAGGTGTTCCCGATCTCCGTCATCAACGACCTGCCCCAGGCCTGGGAAGGCTCGGTGCGCGTGCGGATCGTGAAGGACGGCAAGACCGTGGTTGAGAAGACGCAGCCGTGCAAGGTGGCGGCGTGGGGCGCGACGAAGCTGGACGTCACGATGAAGATCCCCGAGGCCGGGGACTATGAGCTCGAGGCCGCGCTGGTCAAGGGAGCGGAACGCCCGGTTCGCAGCGTGCGCGACTTCAAAGCCGCCGCGACGGTGAGCAGCCGCTAGGTCTGTTGCAGCAAATATCGGCTCCTTCCGGGAATGGATTTCCCGGAAGGAGCCGTTTTCGTGTAGGGCAAGAGGGCGCTGTGCATGCTGCCGCTGAGCCGTGAGGAGATGCGATCCGTTGTTGAGGGTCGGGGGTGCGCGAGCCGCATACCGGTGCTCTTGCACCAGTGGACGAATCCGCAGGCCTTCGGGGCCAGGGAAGGCGAGGCCCGGGCCCTGTGTGACCGGTTTCCCCAAGACGCCCAGGTGGTCTTCTATCGTGCGCCGGATATCTACGTCGGCCCCGCAGACGACCCCGAATACCGATGGGTCAACTATGACCAGCCCGCAGGCGCCGACGACCATCACGGCCTGGATGAACAAGCCGCCATTCGGGACTGGTCCCAGCTGGACGGCATTATCGCCAATTTCCCGAGCCCCGACTACCCGGGGCTGTTCACCTCCAATCCGCAGCCGGACGGCCGGTACCGGATTGCGCATTGGTGGTACGGCCTGTTCGAGCGGCATTGGTCTCTGCGCGGGATGACCCACGCCATGCTCGATTTCTACACCGATCCTGCTGAGGTCCACCGCTTGTATCGCGCGTATACCGATTTCTTTCTCAGGTTTATCGAAAGGGCGAAAGACGAGCTCCAGGCGGACGCCATCTATTGGACCGACGATCTTGGAACACAAAGCGACACCTTCTTCTCTCCGGAGATATTTGACAGGTTCTACCGCCCGTACTATACGGAAATCATCGCGAAGGCGCATGGCCTTGGCATGCATGCCTGGCTGCATTCCTGCGGCAATATCAGCAAGATTCTTCCCGCGCTTGTCGAAATGGGGCTGGATGTAGTCCACCCGATACAAAAGTACGCCATGGACGAGGTGTCCGTGGCCCGTGCCTTCGGCGGCAAGATCGCATTCTGGGCGGGTTTTGATGTCCAGCGCATAATCCCGTATGGAACGCCCGAGGACGTCCGGCGCGAGGTGCGGCACCTGATGGATACCTATGCTCGGCCTGATGGCCGTTTCCTGATCACCGCCGGCAACGGAATCACCTCCGATACGCCGCTGGAGAGCCTGCGCGCTCTGTATGAAGAGTCCTATGTGTACGGCAAGGCAAAGGTGGAATCCTTGCGGGGGCAGGGCGGCTAGGCCCTTGCGGCCCGTTCCTTGGCAGCGCATGATCAAGGGGGTACGATTGCAATAGGTTGCAATCGCACAGAATTCAGAAGGCAGAATTCAGGAGCCAGGAGGGCAAGTCGAAGCTTTACGCCAATTTTAACACTGTTGTGCGCTTCCTCTTTGTCAGCAATTCGCGTTATGGCGGAATAGCCCGCGTAAAGCGGGCTCTACTGTGAAAATCATCGAGGTAGAGCCCGCTTTACGCGGGCTGTGGATTGGGATGAACGGCCAAAATGCGAATTGCGTCCTCTTCGTTAAGAACACGATATTGGACGGCAAATTCTGATGTAAACTTTTGGGAATCAATGCTGAATTCTGGCTCCTTCATTCTGATTCCTTGGTGCGATTGCAGCTTATTGCAATCGCGCCCTGATCAAGGGGGCGCATGTGAGTTCCGGGGAGTTGTCCGTTCAGGCGCGTTTCTTTATCTCC
>CAYRKB010000265.1:0-2505 GCA_964424705.1 uncultured Victivallales bacterium | reverse complement strand
GCGCATGAAGAGAAACAGAGAGTGGGCACTCGTTATTGTGGCGCTGGGGGGCGTCATCGCTTTCTACGTGATGACGCGACCTGGTGGACGGTGGGCTGCGGAGAAGGCGGCGGGGCAGCGCGGCTCAAAGAGCTCCGTAGCCGTCGTGAAGGCCGTTGGCGAGGCTGCGGGACAGGCGCCTGAGAGCCAAGCGGCGGGCCATCAGGCTGGAACCGGCAAGTCAGGTCCGCTGCCTGACAAGGCGACAGGCAAGGCCCCGCCGTACGCAGGCCGTGCCGACCCGATGCAGGAGCTTGGCAAGCTGAACATCTCGGATCCTGTCCGGACCTTGGTCGGCCTCGACAGCGGCAAGAGGGACTACCGGAGCCGGGCTGCGGCTCTTCGGAAGCTGACTCGGAACCTGTCTTCGGACGATGTGAAGGCGCTTAGGCTCTTCGTCGACTCCCGCTACAGCGAACAGGTGAAGGCTTCGGGGCTCGAGCTGCTCGAGTTCGACGGCCTCAAGAACGACGCGCTTTCCATGCTCCTGTCCCAGGACACACTCCCGCCCGGTTTGGGCAGCCAACTCGTCAGCATGTACCAGAACGCGGAGCACGAAGCCGTGTGGCGGACGTACAGCCTTCAGTACATCGCCGAGTACTACAAGCGCAGATGGCCAGCGGGAGCCGAGCCGACGGAGCCGAAGGAAGGGGAGCCCGTTGACGAGGAACGCCTTGCCATGGAAAAGGTTTGCTGGGCCGCGCTGAAGGACCCCGACAGCACGGCGGCCGGGACCGCCTTGCTGACGCTCCAGGACCTGTCGAAGGAGGACGGGCGCATCGACAGGCAGAAGGTCGCCGAGGCCGCCGTGGCCATGGCGTCGGACGACGCCTGCCGCGAGCCGGCGAGGATCACGTCCCTCAGAATCTGCGGCCTGATGGGCTGCAAGGAGGTCCTTCCCGCCGCCCGGATGCTCGCGCAGGCCGCGGAGACCGTCCCGCTCAGGATGGCGGCC
The DNA here is from genome assembly GCA_964424705.1 of uncultured Victivallales bacterium. Classification (GTDB taxonomy): domain Bacteria; phylum Verrucomicrobiota; class Kiritimatiellia; order UBA8416; family CAYRKB01; genus CAYRKB01. Next base: position 1,511 of record CAYRKB010000265.1, on the reverse strand, counting down.
ATCGCCACCGTGGGCGACCTCGGCGGCGCCGAGGACGAGGAACTGCTCGCGTCTCTGTCCGCCGACCAGGAGAAGCGGATCAGCTCGATCGCCAAGACCTCGCTCGCCCGCCTGAAGAAGAGAGACGCCTGATGCCGTCGGTAGCCACTCGCATGGACGGGCCGGGACGAAGGTGCGCGCCAGTCGCGTGTTTGAACTCATGCCTTTTGACATCCCTGCTGGCGTCTCTACTCGTGGGGTCGGCGTCATTGGCGGGCCAGCCGAAGATAGCCTGCCGGGAGCCGGTGCACAACTTCGGCTCGGTGACCAACACGGAGAGGGTCCTGCACACCTTTGAGATCCGGAACGAGGGCGACGCCCCGTTGCAGATCGGGGACCTGCGAGCCTGCTGCGGCGCGACCATGAAGATGGCCGAGAAGGTCATAGCCCCCGGTACCAACGCCATGGCCGAGTCCTCGTTCCCCCTGAGTGGCCGCAGCGGGCACCAGCGGAAGACTTTCTACATCTCCTCCAACGACCCCTCCCAGCCCTATCTGCAACTCTGTCTTGAGGGGACAGCCCTGTCCAGCAATGGCCTCGAAACAGCCGAGGCGCCAGCTGCTCAAGTCGAGGAAGGCGACTTCCAAATCATACCGTCCGAGCTCATCCTACTTGAACCGGCGGACGCCGCGAAGTCCGTGGCCCGCTACGTGCTCATCCATTCCCGGGACGGCCGGCCCTTCAAGGTTCTCAAGACGCAGCCGCCCAGGCCCGGCATAGAGATCTCCGTGAGCACGCTACCGTCGGGGGACACGCGTATTCTCCTTACCGGCATCCGCCCCTCAAAGGCGCTCGACAAGACGACCCTCGTCATCACAACCGACCGCGATTCGGCGAAAACGATCTCCATCCCCTTCCGGTTTCTGCCACGTCCGCACCGCGATTGACGTCTCATGTCCACGTGGGAGCAGAATCGGCATGGCTGTCAAGGTCGCCGCCTGCTTTCCGGCGGCCACCGTGTCCAGTTGACCGGCATCCTGCCTTCCCCCGATCTCGACGGCAATCGCTTCCTAATCAGGACCGACCGCGCCGACGCCCGCGAGATTCCCGTCCCCATCCGCGTGACCCCCAAGCCGTAGCGGGGGTCGCGCCCACCACAGGGGGCGGGGCAGGGGCAGGGACGCACCTCCGGGGCGTCCGCAGAAAGGAATACACCAATGAGCGCAACGCGAGAATACGCAGTGATTCGAGCCCGCACGGGCAGCGGCAACCTCGCAGCAGTACACCTGATCGACGCCGACGACCTGAAGGAGTTCCCCAACATCGCCGACTACTTCCCAGCGGGCACCCGCGACGTGCAGGAGATCGGCCGTGTCCAGGTGATGGGCGACACCCAGCTCCTCGGCACCATGTACGAAGAAGCCCTGTAGCCCGCGCCGCCGCCGCTCCGGACCCGACTGGCCGGAGCCGGCGGCGAAAGTGTCCCACCCATGGCGCGCCTTAGCCCTTCGGGCGTCGGCGGCCACCCGCCC
>CAYRKB010000264.1:1813-2508 GCA_964424705.1 uncultured Victivallales bacterium | reverse complement strand
GGCCGCGCGGCCACGGTGATCGCGGCGAAGGCCGGGCTGACGGTGCCGGAGGGGCGGTGCTCACCCAGAAGGCACCAGCAAACGTGTTGAATGTCTTCTGATCCAAGCGCGTGGGACGATGTTACCAGGGAAGGCGGTTGGCCCTCGCCGGATGTCGTCCACTGTATCCATGCCGTCCCACCCGCGACCACGATTGCCCTCGGAGTGGCGCGGTGTCTGCCGTCCATGCAACGTTTCTGGTATGTAATCATGTCCGTACCTCCTCGTTGTTGTCTTCGTTTCCCGTTATTGTCGTCGTGCCCTTCGTCTCCGAATCCGGCCCCGGTTCCACGGTCGTGACAGTCGGGTCGTTGCCCTCGTGTCCGGTGTTCGAGTTCGTGCGCGTCTTCTTTTCCACTTCTCTTTCTTTTCTGGCTGTTGTCATGGTTCGTTCTCCCTGCCCTCGTCTAAGGTGGCGTTTCCGGGCAAAGAAAAGCCGCCACCATACGGAGTCAGGCGGAGATCACATTGTCCCCGTTTTCTGATCCGTACTGATGGCGGCCTACGGAGTCGAACCGTAACCTCCGTCGTCATCGCGACGCCGGCGCTCTCCACAGAGCCATGCTGCCGAACTCAACTGTCAGTCACAAGCGGTTCAGGAAGTCCACTGTCCTGGTCTCCCGCCCGATTGTAACGCCATCGCATTATACAACGAT
>CAYRKB010000264.1:0-1803 GCA_964424705.1 uncultured Victivallales bacterium | reverse complement strand
AGCAATTTAACTTTCTTACAAATTCTCCGTCTCGCGGACGCAGTTCGTTGTATATATGTATTACACTGCCGGCATGGTGCTGGCAGTGCTTGATGGGGATATCTATGAAAGCACTGAAGACCAAACATGATGAGAAAGCCTTTACAAGAATGGAGTGGGGCAAGAGCCCCAGGGTCAGGCCATGGTGCCTGGACTGCCTGTCAGGGTTGGACTGGATCACAAGGCAAGAGAACCTGAAGGGCAAGGCAGTTCTTTGTGGAGAGACCATCCACCACTATGTCACAGCCTACAGCCAGTGGTGGGGTGTCCTGCAGAAGGCCTTCACAGCCTATGACCTGCTGGCCAACCAGTCAGTGATCAGCAGCAGAAATTACTGCAGGAATGAGTACACAGCCAGCCAGTTGGAACTGTGGCACACCAAGTACCTGAGTACTCACCAGGGCTAGGCAACCTCAACATGGGCATGCCCAACATGGACAGGACGGAGGTGTGTGATTATGCGCGGCGAAACATACAGAATTATTGAGATGGCGATTGGGGCTGATGCCACACTGAGCCCGGCGGAAAGGAAGACCATCCTTGCCTTCTGCCGCAACCCCGTGGCCGCCCCGTGCCCGGCAAAGAAGGCCGCCCCCATCCTCTTGACGCCTGCGGAGGTCGCGGTGCAGTTGCATGTCCACATCCGCACCGTCAAACGGCACATCAGGAGCGGCAAATTGGGATCGCTGAAGGTTGCCGGGGTGCGGCGTGTGACCATGGCGGACTACCTGGCATTGATGGACGGGGCCGACGATTCGCGACTGGCCTTTGAGATAGTGCCGGACAAGCAGGGCGGACGGGCGGTATTCAGGGTACGCAAGGTCGGCTGAGGCAGAATGAGGAGACGACTTCCAACCGGTACGCTCTGGCGGCGTGGACAGAAATGGTGGTTTCGCTACCATTTCCGTGGCCGGCACTACGCCGAGTCCCTGAACACCACGGACGCGGAAAAGGCCCGCCGGATGTTTGTCGAGCGGATGTCCATGGTCAGGGCGGACGCGATCCGGGATATCCATCCGGCGCAGTCCTGCAACGCCTCCGGCGGGAAGGTGCGGCTGGACGAAGCATGGGCGGCCTACCTCAAGTCCCGCAGCCGTCCCCAGAGCGGTGATGGCACCCTCTACATGTACGGGGGCCAGTACGGGCGTTTCCTCACGTGGATGCGGAAGCACCATCCGGAGGCGGCCTGTATTCCCGACGTAAGCGAGGAGATGGCCGACCGGTTCCTTGAGCATCTGGAGACGGAGGCCAAACCCAGTGCCGGCACCTACAACAAGTATCTGGCTACCCTCCAACGCACCTTCCGCTACGCCGCGGGCAATGGAGGGAAGGCGGCGACCCCCTGGGATCACGCTCGACGGAAGAAGGGCCGTCAGCACCGTCGCAAGGAGTTCTCGGCGGATGAGGCCGTGGCACTGCTCATTGCCGGCCTGATCACGACAGACCCGTTTCTCATGGAGCACTGCGAGCCCGTCCTGTTTGACCGTGAGCCCATCACAGGGCGGAAGGCATCCAAACCGTACCTTGCCTGCCTCGACGGGTGCGCGGTATACCTGCTGCTCATCAACCGGGAGTACGGGCGGCCTCATGGCGAACTGTCCGCAACGCACCAGGAGTACCGCCACGCCCAGAAGAAGAAACTGCCCACTCTGGTTTTCGTCAAGGGAGGCACGGACGCCGACCGCGAACCGATGACTCAGGCGTTCTTTGACGAGATCAAGGCCGACGGCTACACCTACAAGCGGTTCGTTGACCGGCTCGACC
>CAYRKB010000263.1:0-2527 GCA_964424705.1 uncultured Victivallales bacterium | reverse complement strand
GCTGGGACAAGCCGGACTTCCACCTCGCGCGCGCCTACAATCTTCAGCAGCGCGTTCGGATTCATTATCAGGTCGGCCCGGAGCTGGGTTCGTTTGCCCTTTTCGCCGGTTCGGCCGAACTGCGCCGCGTCGACTGCCACGCGGAGAAGGCGGGCTATGCCGTGACGGAGTCATTCCTGTGTGACGGCTTCCGCATCGCCGGCGTGCAGGGCAGGATCGTGCTCTTCGGGTTCGATGCCGAACGCCAGTTTTATCAGCGCGGCCAGCCGGTGCTCGAAGGCGGCGTGCTCGTGCATGCGCTCGGCAAGAGCTGGGGCCGGACGGAGGAGCCGGCGCTGGTGGAGGACGACGCCTACTCCAAATTCTTTGGCGCCATCCATCCGGATCTCATCACCATTCTGCTTGGCACGAACGACCAGCACAACGACGGGCGCCTCCAGTCGTATCGCGACTGGCTGACCACCATCATCCGCAAGCTGCAGGCCGCCAGCCCGGGCACCGGCATTTTGGTGATAGCCTGTCCGGAAGCCGGGCAGACCAAAGCGGGACTGGCCGTCCAGTTCCGTGACGCCGCCCGCGAGGTGGCCCGCGTCAATGGCTGCGCGTTCTGGAGCTTGCAGGACTTGGTTGGGCCCCGGTCCGCGAACTGGATCCGGCAGGGTTTCTTCAACGACGGCCTGCATTACAACGCGATCGGCGGCGGGCTTCTGTCGCGCATGCTCCTGCGCCAGCTCGGATTTGATATCAACGACTTGAGACATTACCCAAGCTTGCAGGCCGGCGCGGCCCCGACAGGGGAACGGCCGCAGCTCGTGGTGCGCCGCCTGGCGCCCCTGACCCTCGACACGCTGGCGGCAGCCCTGACCAACGAGGCGCCGCAGGCGATCTGGATGAACCAGGACAAGCTGGCGGAATTGCGCCTGGCTGTGGCGGGCGAGGCGCTGGCGGTATGGCTGCGCGTGGCCGACCGCCAGTGCACCGGCCCGCAGGAGAAGTGGACCGGCGGCACCGCCGAGCTTTACATCGCCAATCCCCTAAATGTGGGCCGCGTCAAGCATAACGAGGAGGGCCCGATCGTGCGGCAGGTGGTCTTCCAGGCCGTGAAGCCGAAGAGCGAGGCGCAGGCCATGGTGAAGCAGTTCACCATGGACGAGAAGAACACGGTCATTCCGTGGCAGGCGAATGGCGACTTCCCGTTCAGCATCACGCCGCTTCAACCGTGTGGGTATGAGGTGAAGGCCCTGATTCCGCTGGCCCAACTCGTCCTGACCGGGGCCAGCAAGGAGTTTCTGCTGGAGAGCGCCGTTTCGGCAGCCTCGTCGCCGGGCGCCAAACCCACCTACAACCGGCTATTCGCCACGGTTCCCGACGCGGGCGCGTTCCGCGACAGCAGTCTGTCGGCACGGGTGACGATCAAGTGACGGCGATGAACAAACTGGGCGAGGCGGAAACCCGGATCTGGCATCCCGCGGCAGCGGAACGGTTTGAAGAAGCGTATCCCATCGGCAACGGGCGGCTGGGCGCCATGATGTATGGCGGGGTGGGGACCGAGCGGATCTCCCTCAACGAGAGCAGCCTCTGGTCCGGCCGGCCCAAGTCGTATGAGTTGCCCGGCGCCCAGGCGGCGCTAGCCGAAATCCGGCAGGCACTGTTCAAGGACGATTTCGCCGGAGCAGCGGGGCTATGCGGAACGCTGATGGGCACCTATTCGCAGAGTTATCTGCCCCTCGGCAACCTGCGGCTGCACGTCAGCCATGACGCCGCTCCGGTCTCGTATCGCCGCGAACTGGATCTCGACGGCGGAGCGTGCCGGGTGTCCTATACGTGCGGCGGCGTGGCTTATACACGGACCTGTTTTGCGTCCCATCCCGATCAACTCATTGTCATGCGGCTGGAGGCGTCAGAACCGGGCCGCCTCACCATGTCAGCTCATTTCGACAGTCTGCTGCGCGGGTTCCAGCGGCGCGAGGACGATCGCACGCTGTCCTTTCACGGGGAAGCCCCGGTCCACATGGACCCGGTCTATCACCCCCGAGCCCAGGTTGTTTATGAAGACGAGCGTGGCGCGGGGCTTCGATTTCAAGCACGGCTTGAGGTTTTGGCCGAGGGGGGCCGGTGTTCCTGTTCCGATTATGGAGTCATGATCCTGCGGGCCGATGCGGTGGAATTGCGCCTCAGTCTGGCCACGAGTTTCGCCGGGTTCGATGGCGATCCGGCGGGCCCGGATGCGGGGGCGCGGGCGGCCGCCTTCCTGAGCGCGGCCCGGGCCCGTTCATATGAGGAGCTCTTGACCCGTCACCAGCAGGACTACCGGGCATTGTTCGGGCGCTGCCGCCTGTGGCTGGGCGCCGCGCCGGACTCCACTGCCGACACGGTGACCCGGCTCGGTAAGAAACCGGACGACCTTCCGCCCGCCCTGGCGGCGCTCTATTTCAACTATGGGCGCTATTTGCTGATCGCCTGTTCCCGCCAGGGTTCCCAGGCGGCCAACCTGCAAGGGCTCTGGAACGAGCATCTGCATGCGCCG
>CAYRKB010000262.1:0-2602 GCA_964424705.1 uncultured Victivallales bacterium | reverse complement strand
CCAACTCCGGTGGCTTTACCACACGTGCTCGCGTCCACCGCGCGATGGCTTTGAAGGTGGGAGGAGAAGCGCGCGCCCACGCCGCCCCCCGCCATCATCGCGGGCCGGGTGGATGCGTTCGTCGGCGCCTGCACTCCCCACGCGCCGCGTCCGTTCCCAGCAGTTCACCCTGCATTCAGAACGTCTTCCGCCTCACGGAGTGTGGCGAGGATCTCATCGAATTTGGGAGGCGGTGACAGGAACATCGGCTGCATCGCCGCATAGTCGCGCCTGAGTTCGGGCAGACGGGCATCGGGCGGGACGATCCGCAGCGTGCCCGGCACGGCCGTCGCGTAGTTGGCCCAGGACGAGCCGAAGAAGCGGCTCTTGTGCACCCGGACGCGCTCGAGCATATCCAGCCGTCCGGCCGCCGCCCGACCGCCCGGATGGTGCCACAGCGCGGCAAAGTCGGCGTAGTGGCGCGCGAAGCGGTCACGAAAGGGCTGCTCCGCCGGTCGGTGATACTCCGCGTGCAGGATCGTCGCCTTCTCCCAAAACGTACGCTCCAACTCCAGCGCCACTACGTCCGCGCGGAAGTCATCGAAGGCCCCCGGCGCGAGATCCGCGATGAGCGGCGCAATGGGGTGCGTCCCCATCGGACGCTGATCCGTCAGGGAGCCGAACTCGATCTTCACCGCCCGCTCGATGTACCCCGTTCCCGCCGGCGCCATGTCCGGGTAGCGGAAGCGCAATACAGGCGAGTGAGACGCGGTGTCATCCGTGTAAACCAACCACCCGCCTGAATCTGGGTGCGGCCCCAACACGGCTTGCACCGCGTCTTCGAGGGTGGGACGGAACCGGTCGCGCACCGCCTGCGCGCAATCCGCGGCTATCTTGTCCATCCGCTTCTGGCGGGCGGCACGGGACGGCGCTTCGTCCAGGTCGCGCTCCGTCCAGCCCAGCGAGGTCGGGCTGAGACCAAGATCAATGTCTTCGGAAAAGCGGTCGATGGCATGGAACACCTTTGATAGCGAGGTGCCCCCTTTGAAGACGCAGTCCCCGCCCACCGCCGGCGTTGCAAAAATCCGCCCAAGCAGCCAGCAGACCCAAAAATCCTTCTCCACAATGACGGGTGGCAAGCCCAGTTCGCTGGACGCTTCAAGGATGGCGTCCCTCCGTACCGGGCCGGACAGTGCGGCAAATAGCTTCACGTGGTTGGTCCTTCTTCGCTGGCGATGGTGCGCAGGTAGGGGTGCATCCAGGCGGGAGCATACCGCAAATCCCGCAGCAGTTGCTTGCGGTGCTCCGGCTTGAGGTCCCGGCGCAGATGCGCGATCCGCTCAGTGGTGATGTTGGCCTTGCCGATGGCGCGGAGCCCCGAGAACACAAAGCGCGACACCTTGCCGGCCAGCGCAATCTCCCGCAGTGGACGCTGCTGCAGCCGGATCGGGCGGCGCTTTCCCAGGCTGATCTCCCGCGAAGGCGCGTCCGTGTCGTAGATGATCTGGGCCGGCACCTGCTCGGTCAGGCGCAGTTCATTGGCAGCGGCGGACGCATGCGGCTGCAGGCGCATCCCGTTGCGTCGGGCCACGGCGGCCACGAACGCCTCCGGGGATGCCCCGAGTTCGCCCAGCTCTTTGCTTTGACGAGGGCGATCGTAGTACCCCCGCCGGATGCGGCGAATCTCGCCGGCGTCCTGCATCCGCTTCAGTGCCATCCCAACCGCCGCGGTCGGTCCCAGATCGAGGAAATCGAACCGGCTGAAGACGTGTCCCCGCGGCCACCGGCGAACGCGTTGCGCAATCTGTGAACTCAAGGTCATCGCCGAAAGTATCATGACATTATGTTACAAATGCAAGCTCACATTTATAACGTATGTAACGCTGGTGGCCAGGCCACGTTAGCCCTCACTCTCAGCCCCTTTTGCCTGGCTCCTGGCTCGTCGCGACATCCACCATTGCGGTCCAAGGACCTTGCCCATCGGGTCGTTGTGGGATGTCGTCAGCCACTCCCGCATGACCATGCTGCCGAACAGTTTCACCACCACGGCACGCTCCGCCGCGCCGGTCTTCAGCAGCACGCGGGCGATCTCCGCGCAGGTTTCCGGGGAGGTATGGCGCAGCCCGCACCGGGCCAGGAACATCTCTCGCGCGTCGGGCTTCCACTGCGCTCCCATCTCGGCCAAAGCCGCCGCGGTCTCCCAGGCCCGTTGCGCCCTGTCCCCATAGTGCCGGAACTGCCAGTCTCCTCTGCCTTTGATGCACGCCTGCAACACCGTGGACCCGCCGTCCTTGTCGTTCAGCTTGGCTCCGCGCTGCAGCAGGTGCTTGATTTTCACAATGTCGTAGTCCCAGCACGCCTGCTTCATAAGTTCCTGCGGTCGATCGGTCTTGCGCACCCCAAGCATGAGCAGGATGCGGAAGGTCCCGACGCGCACCCCTTCCGCGATCGCGGTGGTGGGGCCCTTCGGTTCGTGGCGCCCGTCCAGCTCCGTGACGCGCCGCCGCGGGCTGGCCCCGGCGTGCAGCAGTCGGCGCACCTTGCGCTCCTCGCCCTCACGCACCTCCGAGATCAAGGCCATCGCGCCTTGGTCGCTTACGGACCCGTTCTTGCCGTGCCAGCG
>CAYRKB010000261.1:0-2672 GCA_964424705.1 uncultured Victivallales bacterium | reverse complement strand
ACCGCATCCGCGATGCGCTCCATGTCGTTCGTGTTGTAATCATGCGAGACGGGGATCGAGAGGATGTGCTCTTCCAGCCATAGCGTATCTTCAATATCGGTTCCGCTGCGCCGGACCATTTCGTGTGTGGGCCAGTGGATCGACGTGAAGATGCTCTTCCGGGCCAGGAACGCGCGCAGCGAATCCCTCTCCTCCCGGCTACCCAATATCCGGTTGTGGAGCAGGGGGCACTCTCGAGGCCGATACGTCAGCAGCGGGCGCCCCGCCTTGATGTTGGCAACAAGAAACGCCTCGTTGGCCTGGCGCTTGCGACGGATCAGATCCTCATTCGCCGCCAGAAGAATGGCCAGCGACTGGCTCGAAATGTCCGTGATCTGCCAGTCCCGGTCGACCATGTTCTCCGCCTCGCGGATATCCTTCCAGTCTTTCGCCTCGTACCGGAGCCAGGTTTCGAGTTTGCGGCTAGGCTCATAGACCGGGTTGTGGAAGCCCTCCAGAAATCCGCCGTCCCCGACCTTCACGATCTTTCGGAAGCTGCCGAACACATGGTCGCCGCGCGTCCGGATTCCGGAGTATTTGGAATGCGAGAGGTCCTCCAGCAGACAGCCCTCCGAGGGCGGCAGCGGCGACTGATTCTCGTGGCCGAAATAGTGTATAAACACCAGCAGTTCGTCTCGTTCCACACGGGCCGGGTACCGGCAGCTCAGGTCGCGTCCCACAGGATAGAACTCCGTCTGCAGTTCCGGGAAACGCCGTTCCATGGTCGACACGAGCGACCAGCAAGTGAAAGCAGGCAGATAGACCTTACGCGGACGAACCACCTCACCGAGCAGGAATGCAAATGCAGCCCGGCCGGAATTGAAATATGTTGTGTCCACCCGATCGGGCGGCAACTTGCTTCCTATTAACATGTCCTACCTCCCACGTCATTCATGATCCGCCCCGCTTCCCTCACCAGAAGGCCTTTCTCCAAAGAGTGGAAATCCCCCTTGAGCTCCCGAATTAGCTCCGATCCATGAAAGATCCTGTAATGGTATTGCCACTCCGAATAGTAAGCTGTGGATGGCTCGGCCACGATCGTGTAGCCCGCCGGAAGACAGGCTTTCAGATAGCAGTAGAACTCAACGTCGGATTTGATTGTGAAGTCCATTTCAAAACCTCCATGCTAAAGACACCGCGCCGGTTCGGAGAGGATTGCGCGCTCCCGCTCCTGCCGATACTGATCGCTCAGTCCCTGCGAGACTCCCAAGTTCATGAGCGCATACATTTCCACAAGACATTGCTCGGTGGCGCGACCCACATTGAAGAAGAACCCCTTCTGCACCTCATGCCGCGCGGCCGATCGACCATCGTCGCCCTTCCGGGCTTTGTCGATGGCATCGGCGAGCATCTTCCTATCCGTCACACCCCCGCCGGCATCGCACAGCTGCCGAAATTGAAAACCGTCCCCGCCAGTTCGAATCGACTGGGCGTCCGAGCGAAAGAACACCAGTGGCCGATCGAGCAGACAGAACTCGACGGCCGCCGAGCCGAAATCGGCTATCATGACATCTGCGGCCAACATAAGAGAAGCGAGGTTCGACTGTGAACAATGAACAGCGCTTGTTTCCGCGCAGAGAGAGTCCATCCTCTGCATCCAGTTCACACCTCCGTTGAAGCGCGGGTCCTTGTCGTAGGAGCAGGAATGGAGCTTCACAAGCACATTCATTCCACGGGCGGCGCATTCACGAATCACGGCCTCTCCGTGCAAAGCCAGCAGTCCGTCCGGGCCCCATGTTGGCGCAAACAACACCGTTGGACGGCCGGGAAGCAAGCCCCAGCCTTGCTGGAGTTTCCGCCGCACGTCAGGCTTGTTGTGCCAGACCAGCGGATCCGTCTTTGCAACGCCCGTGCGTCGCAGGCTGTCCGCGTGTTTCAAAAACTCAGGATGCCGCTCGAACTGATCCGCCAGCCGTGGGCTCGGGCATAGCAGCCGGTCATAGCGGGCTGCCAAGGGGTGACACATGTAAAGCCGGCTGCCATCCGCCACCCACTTTTCGCCGACGCCGTGAAACGTGTCCACCCAGGGGACGCTGCGCGCAAACCATGGATTGTCGAAGCAACTCGACACGTACAGATCCCACTTCTGCCACTTCGCCTTGCCGTACGGCACGAAGTCCGACGCGGACGCTCCCATCATCCGACACAGCGAGTCTATCGGCGCTTTCGGCCCGCCCGCCCAGGAGCTGGTGACATGACGCTCGATTCTCTCATCATGCCCAAGGCTGCCGTACAGCGTCTCGAACATGGAGAAATGCATGGCGGTCTCGCCGTCGAAGAGAACGCGGCGGCGATCGCCGCGAAAGCGGCGGTGCACGCGATCCTCTGCCGAACGGAGGGAGCGAAGAAGATGTCCGCGCAGAATGTTCAATGGACAACGCTCAACAAGCAACGAGAAGGGGAAATGCTCAATTCGCAACACTCAACAATCAATGCTCAACAAGCAACGAGAAGGGGGAATGCTCAATTCGCAACACTCAATAATCAATGCTCAACAGGCAACGAGAAGGGGAAATGCTCAATCCGCAACACTCAATAATCAATGCTCAACAAGCAACGAGAAAGGGGAAATGCTCACTTCGCAACACTCAATAATCAATGCTCAACAAGCAACGAGAAGGGGAAATGCTCAA
>CAYRKB010000260.1:0-2691 GCA_964424705.1 uncultured Victivallales bacterium | reverse complement strand
TGGGTGCTCCTGCGGGAACGGTTGGGTGATCCAGACGGGTTTCGATCTTCATGACCTATCTCCTTCTTGCACTGCGACCGACCGGATTGTCGGCCTTGTTAACCTACTTGTCTCTTGATGGGCCCATGGTATGACACCGTGAAGGACACTGGGTGTCCTTCAGAAAAGATTCTTAACGTTTGAGAATGTTTCACGCGGCCGCCTTCGCCAAGTGGCTTCCGCCGTCGCCAAGGCTGTGGCGGACAGGACGGCGAGCCAAGGCTGTGGCGGACAGGACGGCGAGCCAAGGAGGCGCGGAGGAAGAGGTGATCAGTAATCAGTGATCAGACAAGATTCCGAGGCCGATTCCGAGGCCGATTCCGACCCCGACGGGAAGCGGGATAAGGGGGGGAGGAACCGCGAATGGACGCCAATGAACGCTAAACCGGGAAGAGGGTTTCCCCTCGCCGGAGCGAGGGGCAGCGAAATGCGTGCCGCGTTTCCCCCATCGCGCTGACGCGATGGAACGGAAAGACTTGGGGCACGCGGAGTGGAGGGTGGAGGTCGGCTGGATTCTGCGCATTGCAGCTTTTTCAATCGCACGATCTGCGACAAGCGGGATGTTATCGGTTGCATATAACCTCACAATATATTAGGTTGTGTGCAGGGGAAAGAGATGAAGAAGAGTGGACAGAAGCTCTATCAGACGGCCGAGGCACAACAGGGGTACTTTACGTACCGGCAGGCGCTGGAGTCAGGCCACAGTTCGCCGAGCCACGTCTACCATGTCAAGACGGGCTCCTGGATCCGGGAATATCGCGGGATCTATCGGCTGGCGCGCTTCCCCGCAGCGCAGGACGGGCACTACGTCCTTTGGACGCTCTGGTCACGTAATGAGGCCGGCGAGCCGCAGGGGGTCTTCTCCCATCAGACAGCGCTGAGCATTCACGAACTCTCTGATGTCATGCCGTCCAAGCTCCACATGACGGTGCCGCCGCGGTTTCGCAGGACGGCGGCGATCCCGAAGGTGCTCGTGCTCCACAAGGCCAACATGCCCCCAGAAGATGTCGAACAGCGCCAAGGATACCGGGTGGTGAAGCCCCTGCGGGCTGTCGACGATCTTCTTCGCGAGGGATCGGAAGCCCCGGACCGGCTGCGACAGGCGCTTCTGGAAGGGCTACGGCGGGGACTTATTGCCCAGGCAGAACTGGAAGGACATCCGGACCGCAAGCTGCTTGAGAAACTGCGGAAGGGGGAAGCGGCGTGAAGAAAGAGGAAAGGACATTTGCGAATGCAACGGCTTTCCGTCAAGCACTGGAAACACGCCTTAACAAGAAAGCCAAACGCGAAGGCCTTGATGTGCAGCGGCTTCGACGCCAGGTGGCCTTCGACCGGCTGCTGTGCCGGCTATTCTCCGAGGGCGCCGCACACTGGGCGCTCAAAGGAGGGTACGCCATGGAATTGCGGATTGCGAGTGCCCGTGCCACTCGCGACATTGATCTGGCACTCCGGCAGCGCTTTCGGGCAACGGGGCAAGCTCTGAACTTGCGAGTCCTGAAGCTGCTCCAGACGGCAGCGGCTCTGCCCAAGTCTGACTTCTTCTCTTTCATGATCGGTGAACCAATGATGGAACTGGACGGGGCCCCCTACGGCGGAGCCCGGTATCCCGTAGAATGCCGGATGGACGGCCGAGTCTTCGCCCGTTTTCACGTCGATGTAGGCGTGGGGGACACGATCATCGAGCCGCTGGAGAAGATTCGCGGGCAGGCTTGGTTGGACTTCGCCGGCATCCCGGCAGAAGTCTTCTTTGCCACGCCGCGCGAACAGCAGTTTGCCGAGAAGTTGCATGCGTACACGCTGCCGCGGGGCAAGCGGCTCAACTCCCGCGTGCGCGATCTGGTGGACATGGTGCTCCTGATACGCGGCGGGCTGGACGTGAGGCTGCTGGTTTCGGCCATAGAAAAGACCTTCGGGCGTCGGAAGACCCATGAGATTTCCGGACGGCTTCTGTCGCCGCCCCCGGAGTGGGCCGCGCCGTTTGCGGCACTCGCCGGCGAGTGCGGGCTTACACCCGATGTGGCGGCAGGATTTGAGGAAGTGGCTGGTTTTGTTGCATCACTGAATCTGAAGACCTAGCCATCCACCACGGCTCCGCTGCCCCGTTTAAAGCCCCCTGCCCCACCGACCCACCGCCCCCCTCGCAGCGTTGTAGGCAGCCATGTAGGCGGCGTCGTAGACGTTGCGGGCCTCGGCGTGCGCCTTTCGTGCCTTCTCGATGGCAGCCGCAGACGAGCTGGGGTCGGCGAGAACTGCGACGTAGGCGTAGCGGCTATTGAAAAGAGCCGCAGCGTGAGCGTCCACCAGGGTATCGGCATGCGCCGCGTGGTGGGCTGCATCACTGGCGTTCGGCTGTGGTTTGGCCCTGCCTTCGTTCATACAGTCTCCTCGTGGTGTGCTCGGCCGCGACGCCGCCAACCCGGCATGGATTGCTGTGCCGGATTCCGCGGGGAGAAGATGGTTTCACGCCGAGGCGCAGAGGGCGCAGAGACTGAAGTTGCTTGGCGCAGTTGAACCGCGAATGGACGCCAATAGACGCCAATGCGGTTCGCAGTGCAGACTGTGCAGTACATCTTCTGTTTTCCCTTTCTTTTATTTAATGCGTCCATACTATGACGCCATGAAAGACACTGGATGTCCTTCGAGAAAGATTCA
>CAYRKB010000259.1:0-2701 GCA_964424705.1 uncultured Victivallales bacterium | reverse complement strand
GGGCCTGAGCTAATCGCTTCTCACGCAAGCCCTTCGCCGCGCCAAGAAATTCGTCAGCTTGGGTGTCAGCGTTTACCGCGATTTGCACGCCGTCCTTCTGGATGGCGGTCACCACATCCGCAGTCTCGAACACACGCATGCGGGCGTCGAGTTCGTCAAACTTCATGGGGCCAGTCCTCCACCAGAAAGGATTCATTAGAGGCGATGGTGACGGAGTGAAGCTCGTTAAACCCTTCGTCGAGTACAGGCTCCTCCAGGCGCTCATGGGTGGCATGGATGCCGGCGGTCGGGATGCAGGCCTTGCCCTTGCGGCAGGCGTTTCGTCGGAGTGCTTCATCGAGCGTGCTGCGGAAGAAGTAGCCGATCACGCGAAAGCCAGCGGCCTGGGCCGGTTCGATATAGCGGGCGCGATCTGCCGCGGTGGCGTTGGTGTTATCCACCACGTATCGTTGTCGCGTTTCCAGGCAGGTCTGCAAGAACCGGGCCTCACGACGACGCGTCTTGAGCATGTCCAGGTTGATGCGCAGGTGCGTGGCGGCAAAACGTTCATGGTAGAAGGTGGACTTACCGGATGCCTGGATGCCGATGAGGATGACGCACTCCATGGCTATGAGCCCGCCTGCATTCGGGCCAGCAGTTCCGGGTAGGAGGCGCAGTAGCGCTTGCGCTGGCATGCCTTGCAGTGGGCGCCCATCCATACCTGGTCAAACTGCTCCATGATCGCCTGTACGGTCTCGGGATCGGTGGTGACAAAGCCGGACTCGAAGTTGCGGCGGTTGCTGCTCTTGGCGCCGACGCCGGCCCCGGTCAGATTGGCACTCCCGTTGTACGCGAAGGTGCCGTCCACGATCACGCTCTTGAAGTGCACGCGGGGACAGAGGATGCGTTCCATGCCGTCGATCAGGTTGGGGTAGCGGTCAAAATCCTCCCGGAATGCCGGCCCGGGCTCTTTGGCGTGCAGCAGTCGAATAGCGACACCAGCATCCACCAAGCCCGAAAGCACGGCGAGGAACGGGACCATCCGCTTGCCCTTCGAGACGTACAGGTCCTTCAGGTCGGCCGTGGCCAGCCAGAGGAAGCGCTTGGCT
Organism: uncultured Victivallales bacterium; assembly: GCA_964424705.1. GTDB lineage: Bacteria > Verrucomicrobiota > Kiritimatiellia > UBA8416 > CAYRKB01 > CAYRKB01. The sequence continues at coordinate 1,613 of CAYRKB010000259.1, read as the reverse complement.
GACGGTACGGCCCCCAGGACGACCTGCTCGTAGATCTGGCGGTCGGTGATGAACTGCGTGTTCGGAATGGAAATACCACTTGGCTGTGTATCGAGATCAAAACGAACAAGGAAAGGATACCACATGAGTCATTTTACGACGATTGAGACGCAGGTGCGTGATGTGGCCGCCTTGAAGGCGGCCTGCACAGAGATGGGCCTGGCCGTGGAAGAGAACGCCATCGCCCGCGGCTACGGCAGCAACAGCCACCGGGGCGACATTGTGATTCGCCTGAAGGGGCCCTACGACATCGCCGTCACCGAGCAGCAGGACGGCACGTACGGACTGACTTGCGACTGGTGGGATGGGCACGTCGAGCGTGAGGTCGGCGCCAACTACGGGCGGCTACTCCAGCTCTACGGGGTCCACAAGGCACAGATCGAGGCCCGCAAGAAGGGCTACACCACACGGCGGCAGGCCCTGACGACACAGGCAGGACTGATGTTGGTAACGCAGATCATGCCGCTGATCCTGGGCGCCATTCACCGTGGAACCGTCAAGGCCGTCGGCTGCGAGGATCCAGAAGAACTGGCCCAGGACTGCGTGGCGATCGCGGCCAAGCAGTTGGATGCAGCCGAAGCCAAGGGGCAGCCGTTTACTCCGGGTACGATCGCCTACTTCGCAATACGAAACCTCAAGCAGGGGCGGAGGTCAACGGGATCGAGCACGGTGGACGCCCTGGCGCCCGGGACCCAGCTCTTGGGCCGGGCGACGATGCGGTCGATGGACGAGCCTGTCATGCTGGGTGACGACCCGGACGACGACGTGACGCTCCACGATGTTCTGGCCGCGAAAGGTGAAGACACCGCGTGCGCAGCGGCCCGGCGGATGGACTGGGATGAGGTGGGGCTTGATCCCCGCGAGCGCGGCATCCTGCACGGCACGGTGGTCGGTATGCAGGTGCGGGAGCTTGCAGAGCGCTACCACGTCACACCGGCCAGGATCGTTCAACTGCGCCAGGGGACCGGGGATCGGATTCAACAGGCGTGGGGCGACACCGGCCTCGACGATCGCACGCCGGCGTGGAAGCGCATGGTGCGGCGATGAAGACGATCTACCACCCGGGCTACGTCAGGCTGGTGCGGGCGCTGAAGCAGCGTAGGATGGAGTTGGGCCTGTCCCAGCAGGCGGTGGCAACCCGTCTGGGCTGCTGCCGGACTCGCGTGGTCAAGATCGAGCAGCGGGAACTGCGTCTCGATGTGCTGGGCTACTGGAACTGGTGCAGCGTGCTGAAGATGAACCCCGGCAGGCTCATGGGCCTGCTGGGGAAGAAGAACCCGCCCGCGTAGGCGGGTTCTCCTTACGTGTTGCACGATAGCGGAGGGGGAGTATGCGGATTGGTACGGAGTTCGTGGCCGCCCCAATTCGGGGGGCTGCTGCTTGCTGGAGTAGCTACGGCTTTGTATTGTTCCATCATAGTCGTGCGATGTCCGCTTGCATGGTGAACTTCCAAGGGGAGCGCAGATGAAGAGACCATCTTTGATTGGAGTATTGACGTTACTTCTGTTGGCTGGGACCGCACAGGCGTGGCAACCGTCGGGATGGTCATTCTGGTCATGGCCGTATGCGTATGA
>CAYRKB010000258.1:0-2709 GCA_964424705.1 uncultured Victivallales bacterium | reverse complement strand
AAGGGTTCGAAAGTCCTGACCGTCGGGCCGGGGGCCGCACCCGCAGAGAATTGCGGTGACGCAACCTGGCTGATACCGCTGTGGTGGTATCGGATCATCGCGGATGACGATCCGCTCGTCGTCGCCAGCTACGCGCTGTTCCGCACGTCGAAGACCGGCAACTACACCTTCAACAACGGCTGGATGGGGGTCGTCGCGTCGAAGCTCCACGACGGCGAGGAGGCCTGCCGCTGGGCCAAGCGGTTCATCCAGCCGGGCGTCACCCTGTTCGATGACACCTGTTTCGGCGAGATCGTCAGCGACTTTGAGGATTTTAAAAAGACCCCCGGGGTGGCGGCGCACGGCGCCCTGGTCTGCAACGTGACCCAGATGCTGCTGGACCCGGACGACGAGAAAGCGGTTGCCGTTTTCCCGGCGATTCCGTTAGAGTGGGAGCAACAGGGCGTTGCCTTCCATCAGCTCGCCGCCAAGGGAGGCATTCTGGTTTCGGGCGAGTTCAATCCCAAGCAGATCCGTGTGGTGCTGGAGAACCGTTCCGATAGGACGTGCATACGGACGCTGCGCGTGCGGTTGCCGAAAGGCACGGTCAGTCTTCGACGTTCCGCTAAGGGCGTGCGGGTAGAAGAGGGGTGGGCCTTGCTTCCCGCAGTGGAACTTCCGGCAAAAGAAAAACGTGAGTTTACATTCGAACCGTGAACGTAACAACAGCAAGAGGAGCGCATTATGAGTGACACGCAAATAAGTTTGGTTAGCAAGCAAAGACGCTGCGTGATGGCGGGCGGAAGATGGGCGGCACTGGCCGTGTTGATTCTCTTTGCGATGACCGGTTCGGCTCCGGCCGCAAGCGACGGCGGCGCGGGCGCCACCGGCGGCTTCAAGTACTTCGTCGGGATCGTGGGCAATCCATCCGTGCCGGACATCAGCTGGAGCGACGAGGAACTGGAGCAGATCAAGGCTCTGGGCGTGAACATGGTGCAGCTGAGCATCGCCTGGGGCAACAAACCCGCCGACGAGGTGCTGAACCTGGAGGACCTGGACGCCGGGCAGCGGGAGAAGTTCGCGTTCCGGATCAAGCAGGCCAAGAAGCACGGGCTGAAGACCCTCGCGCACTTTGGCATTCCGCGGATGACCAATTACAGCCCGGTGCGGCCGGCCTGCATCCTGGATCCGTCGGTGCAGAAGAAATACAGGGAGCTGCTCACGGACTTCATGACCTCCTTTCCGGAGGTCGACGATGTCATGGTCTATACCTTTGACCAACGCGCGTGGCTATGCAGCGAGTTCGGTCCCTGCCCGCGCTGCAGCGGTCTGCCCTTGGACGAGCGGCTTCCGGGCTTCCTGAACTTGCTCAACGAGACGATGCAAAAATGCCGTCCCGACACCCGGCTGTGGTGGAAGCCGTGGGAACTTTCTAAAGGGCAGGTCGTTGCGATCCTCGATAAGGTTCAGCCGGAGCACTTCGGGCTGATGCTGAATCCGTCCACCAGCAACGAGGTGTATCCCTTCAACGACCGGTCGTTCAAGTCGGATCTGGGCGTGAAGCGTTTCGTGCAGTTGGCGAAGGAGCGCAGCATCCCGGTGGTCGGCGAATTCGATCACACGCTCTACAAGCCGCTTTATCTGATGGAAGACTTTTTTCCGCGCCCCATCTACGAGCAGATGCAGGGCCGGAGGGAGATGGAAGGCGTGGGCGGGGTAAAGGAGTATTATGGCTTTGCTCCTTCCACCTTCTCGGTGAACGCCGCCATGCTCAAGGCGTGGATGAAGTCGCCGCAGGCGACACTTGAAGCACTGCTTCAGGAAATCGCCGCGCCTTACGGCGAAAAGGCCGCGCCGCTGATGATTCAAGCGTGGGAATACACGGCGCAGTCCGTGGAGGCTTATCCGTGGGACACGACCTATCTGATCGGCCCGATGGGGCTGGACCGGCCTTGGGACGGGTCACATGACTGGGAGCCCGTGACCATTCCGAGCGCCACGTGGGACACGCCGATCTGGAAGGCCAACCGGCGCGCGAATTTCATGCTGACCGAGGAGCACAAGGCGCATCCTTGGCTTTTTGAGGACGCAGGCCTGCGGCTAGAGGATTCCGCCGCGCTGGGCTTCAAAGCCGTCGGCTTCTACGACCAGGCGATCGCCGCCGGCGGCGGCAAGGTGGAGGAGGTCCGCACGCAGCGGGAAATCGTGTGGAAGACGTCGCGCTCGCTGCGCGCGAAGTCTCTGCACTTTCTGATGACGCTGGCCGCGCAGGACGCGCGGATGGTGCAGAACGACGACAGACAATTCGCTGTCGTGGCGAAGCGCTTGGAGGCGTTGCTCAAGAAAGACGTGGAGAATCAGGCAACTAATGCGGCTGTCGCGCAGAAGCTCGCGGAGTTCCAGCGCGATTCCAAGGCGTGGCTGGTTTCCAATCTCAATCCGCGGGACTATGAAACCAAGACCACAATTGACTGGAGCAAGTGGGTCACTCACCAAGAGTAGTCATTGAAAGGGGCGGCTCTTCATCTCGAAGGCTACGTTGGGTGTGAATGTGGCCAGGGCCGTATTGGGGCTGTGCGGTGTCTGTGTTCAAGGCTTGGCGGCAGTGGCAGAACGTCAGCCGATGCCCGACGTGCCGTTCAGTCTGGCGGCTCCCGCCGGCCCTCAGTTTGGCGACGGGCTGAAGCAGGCTCAGCGCGAGGCCGGCAGTAACGTCCTGCCGCGGGTGCT
>CAYRKB010000257.1:0-2741 GCA_964424705.1 uncultured Victivallales bacterium | reverse complement strand
CAGCCGCATGGACGAGGTGATCTTCGAGGAGTTCAAGGGCACCGGCAACATGGAATTGTGCCTTGACCGCACCCTCGTGGACAAGCGGATATTCCCCGCCATCAACGTGGAAAAATCGGGCACCCGGAAGGAAGAACTCTTGCTTCACCCGGACGAGCTGAATAAGATATGGATTCTTCGAAAAGCGATCAGCGGGATTCCGGCGGTGGAAGCCATGGAGCTGATCGTGGGGCGCCTGAAGAAGACGAAGAACAACGTCGAATTTCTCATGGCAATGAAGGAGTAAGTCTGTGAGCGAGATCCAGGTTAAGATGGAAAACGCGGGCCCTTGCCGCAAGACGCTGACGATCGAGGTCCCCGCCGCTGAAGTGGACAGCCAGTACCGCAAGCTGCTGGAGGTTTATTCCCGCAGCGCCCGCATTCCCGGCTTCCGCCCCGGCAAGGCTCCCTCCGCCCTCGTCGAGCGCCATTACGGCAAGGACATGAAGGGCGAGCTCAAGGACTACCTGCTGGCCTTCGGCTACCGCAAGGCGCTTGACAGCGAGAAGATCCGGCCCGTCGCGGCCGTGGATGTGACCGACGAGACCCCGATTCTCGCCGGCGCGCCGTTCTCCTTCAAGGTGACCGTTGACCTGCCGCCCGCCTTCGAGCTGCCGGTTTACAGCGGCATCCCGATCCAGGCGCAGACGACCGATGTGACCGATGCCCAGGTGGACGAGTCCATCGGCCAGTACCGCGAGCGCATGGCCCGGTTCAACGAGGTCAAGGACCGCCCCGTCAAGGCGGGCGACATCGTCAAGATCGACTACCAGGGCCGCCTCGGCGACAAGCCGGTGGAGGAGCAGGCCCCCGACGCCGCCGGCATCGGGAAGGGGACCGATTTCTGGCTGCGCACGGACGAGGCCGGCGACGCCGACTTCCTCCCGGGCGTGGCCGCAGCCGTGGCCGGCATGGAAGCCGGGGCGACGAAGGATATTCCCGTGGCCTTCCCGGCCGACTACCATGTCAAGGAGATCGCCGGACAGAGCGCGCTTTACACGGTGACCGTCAAGGAAGTCCGCGAGAAGACGCTGCCCGAGATGGACGAGGAGTTCTTCAAGATGGCCGGCGCCGCGAACCTCGAGGAGTTCAAGGCGCGCATCCGCGAGAACCTCCAGCGCGGGGCGGAGCGCAACGAGGCAGCCCGGCGCCTGGACGCCGCGGCCCGCCACCTGCTGGAGCAGACGAAGATCGAGGAACTGCCGCAGACCGAGGTGCAGAGCGAGGCCCAGCAGATCGTCATGAACATCGTGCGTGAAAACACGATGCGCGGCGTGACGAGCGACGTGATCAAGGACCAGCGCGACAGCATTCTCAGCGCGGCCACCCGGTCCTCGGAAGAACGCGTGAAGCTCTCCTACATCCTGGAGCGCATCGCCGAAGCCGAGAAGATCGAGGTCCAGGAGTCCGATGTGGCCGCCCACATTTCCATGCTCGCGGCCCGCCGGCGCCAGTCGCCCGAAAAGCTGCGTGAGGACCTTCAGAAGGATGGCCGCCTGGACAATATCCGGCGCGACCTGCGCAACGAGAAGGCCCTGGAGTTCGTGGTCAAGCATGCGGCTGTGACGGCCGCGTAAACCGAACCCGGAGGATACATGAAGACGAAAAGCCAGATCCTGATCCCCATGGTGGTCGAGCAGACCGGCCGCGGGGAGCGGGCTTACGACATCTATTCACGCCTGCTCAAGGACCGGATCATCTTTGTCGGCACGGCCATCGACGACGATGTCAGCAACCTGATCATCGCCCAGATGCTGTTCCTGCAGAGCGAGGACGCGGAGAAGGACATCAGCCTGTACGTCAACTCGCCCGGCGGGTCGGTGACCGCGGGGCTGGCCATCTACGACACGATCCAGTTCCTGAAGTGCGACGTGGCCACCTACTGCGTGGGCCAGGCCGCCAGCATGGGAGCCCTGCTGCTGGCCGCCGGCGCGGCGGGCAAGCGGTACGCGCTGCCCAACGCCCGGATCATGATCCACCAGCCCTGGGGCGGGGCGCAGGGGCAGGCGTCGGATGTCAGCATCCAGGCCCGGGAAATCCTGCGCCTGCGCGAGCGGCTCAACGAGATCTTGTCCCATCACACGGGCAAGGCCGTCGAGCAGATCGAAAAGGATACGGACCGCGATAATTTCATGTCCGCGGAAGAGGCCCGCAAGTACGGCCTCGTGGACGAAGTGGTGGCCAGCCGCAAAACGGCCCCCAAGAAGTAACGGACGAATATGGCCAAGGACGACAACGGCGCGAAATGCTCGTTCTGCTCCCGGCCCCGCCGGGAGGCGGGCAAGCTGATTGCGGGACCCGGGGTTTACATCTGCGACAAGTGCGTGGGGCTGTGCAACGAGATCCTCCAGGTGGAGGAGAAGCCCGCCGCCGAAGCCGCTGCCGCGGCCGCCCCCGAGTCGCTCAAGGTGCCCAAGCCCCACGAGATCAAGGACTTCCTTGACCAGTACGTGGTGGGGCAGGACTATGCCAAGCGGGTTCTCTCCGTGGCCGTCCACAACCATTACAAGCGCCTCCACCAGGAGACGTTTTTCCAGAAGGACGATCCCTACGCCGGCGTGGAGATCGAGAAGAGCAACATACTCATGATCGGCCCCACGGGCAGCGGCAAGACGCTGCTGGCCAGGACGCTCGCGCGCTGCCTCGACGTGCCGTTCAGCATTTCGGACGCCACGACCCTGACCGAGGCCGGCTACGTGGGC
>CAYRKB010000256.1:0-2857 GCA_964424705.1 uncultured Victivallales bacterium | reverse complement strand
GTTCTGCCGTGAACTCGTAGCGTACGGAGCCACACTTGCATCCGCCTGTGCCGATGACTTGTTTCATGTTTTCTTCTCTTGTAGCACAACAAGGTGATTGGATCTTTTTCTGTAGTTTCACACCCCGTAGAACATCTTGTCAACCTGGCTCGGTGCCGAAATCGGAAAACAACAGCAAAACTGCACTTTCCTTGCCTGTGTTCCTGCAGATTGTGGTGATAGACGGTTTTCTGCCTTTGCCCACGACGTCCCCGCCGACGCCTTGCGGAGGTTGGACTGAGGCCCGCCCGCACTTCTGAAACTCCGATCCGCATCACGGTTCCCCCGACCTCCAGTTGATTCCTGTGCATTTATTAGGGGCCCTGCAGAAGAAGCCAGCACGGTGCAGGGCATGGGACGAGTGGGACACATGGGACGGGATGGGATTATGAACGCTTTGCTGCTGAATCGTGATGGTTTTCAGATGCCTGCGGACGGGTGGTATCAGCTCGCGCCGCTGGGTGAGTTTCCGCATGCGGGGGCTGGAGTGGTCCAGGTGGTGGACGTGGAGGCCTGCACCGCAATGACCGCGCGGTTCCAAGCGGACGCGGCAGTTGAGAACTTTGCCGGGCTGCTGGTGGACTTTGATCACTTCTCCCTGGATGACCGCACGCGATCCGAAGCGGCGGGGTGGATGGTCGAGCTGGAAGCGAGGGGACCGAGGGACGAGGGACGAGGGACGGAGGAAGATTCCACCACGAAGGTCACGAAGAACACGAAGGGGGGAGAAGCGGGTGCCGGCCCGGCTTCGCCCGCTGACGGGGCTACGCCGCGGCAAAGTCCGGCTGCCGCCGGCCTTTGGGCGAAGATCAGGTGGTCTGATGTCGGGGAAGAGGCGGTCAAGGGCGGACGGTATCGGTTTCTTTCGCCGGTTTGGGCGCGATCCGACTGCGTTGACCTGGGGAACGGGCGGGTTCGCCCGGTACGGTTGCTCAACGCGGCGGTGACGAACGACCCCAATTTGAAGGGGCTGCGCCCGTTGTCAAACAACGGGCGGGGGGCGGGGTTTGGGGATGCGGCCGAGAACGATGCCCATTTGCAGCAAAGCGCTGATAAACGGGGCTCAAACGAGGGTCCAGTTGATTCCTGTGCATTCTATAGAGGGGTGCACAGTGGTCTTGGAAAGGAAGGTCTGACGATGAAGAGAGTGATCGAGAAGTTGATGAACCACCTGGGGCTGACGGGTGACGCGACGGAGGACGCAATCTTGGAGAAGATGCAGGGACTGCCCGCCATGACGGCCGTAGCGGATGTGCAGAACTCTTTGCGCGATCTCCAGGGCAAGCATGACGCCGTTGTGGCGAACCTGAAGAAGGCCGAAGGGGATCTTGTGAACCGGCACCTGGCAGAGTTTGAGGGTGTCATCAGCAACGAGAGCCGTGAGTTCTGGGCGGGGCAGCTGCTCGAGAACCGGGACGGTGCGCTGGCCGCGCTGGGTGATCTGGTCAAGTTGCGGGATGCCGGTGGCAAGGTTGAGGCGGGCTGCCGCGAGCCGGAGTCCACCCGGAAACCGCTGCACAATCGCGCGACGGCGCGCCCGGTGCCGCCTGGACAGGGCGCAGCGCAGGGCGGCGAGGCGGACAGCAAGGCCGTGAAGATCCGCAACCGCGCGCATGAGATCGCCAAGGCGGAAGGTGTGGCGTTCTCAACGGCGTTCAGGCGGGCGGAGAAGGAAGTGCTGGGATAGGAGTCAGGAGTCAGGAGTCAGAATCCAGAATTGGCGCAAAGGGCGCAAGGCGGGGACGGGGAAGATTACGATTAGGATTACGATTAAGAGCGGGAGGGAAGGATGAGTCAGAGCAATACGAGGGTTGGTGATATTCGGGTGCTGGCGGGCGAGGCGCTGACCGGCAAGGAGGGTTATCTCGTGAAGATGACCCACGACACGGGCGTGGCGGAGGTGAAGTTGCCGGCGGCCATCACGGACCACGCGCTGTACCTAATGAAAGAGGGCGCTGCGGATGCGGCGCTGGTGTCGGTGCAGCCTATTGAGGCGAACCGGAATGTCCGGTTTGTGCTCAAGGGCACGTGCAATCCAGGCGATGTGCTGGTGCTGGCGGCGATCGCTGGCAGCGATGCCGGGATGGTGCGGGCGCTGCCGACGGCCGGCGGGACGTACCGCGGGCTGGCGATTGCGGAGGAGGCCGGCGTGGATGGGCAGCGTGTGCTGGCCCGGCCGGCGATGATCGGGAACGTCGTCGTCTCGTAGGACGTGACGACAAGGTGGTAGGTGGCGGGTGGTAGGTGTGAGCGGAGAAGAGTTTGGACAGGATTGACAGGATTGGAAGGAGATAGGTTATGAGCAGATTGAGTGAAATCAGTGCGTCCCCGACCCTGCGGGAGTTTGCCCAGGGCGCGGCGCAGAGCGCGATCATGCCGGTGGCCGACTTCCTGGCGCCGACGGTCGAGGTGGCGACGAGTACGGGCCGGTTCAAGTCCTACACGGAGAAGAACCGGTTCCATATCCCGGACACGCTCCGCACTCTGGGCGGGCGGGCGTCGGAACTGCGGTTCGAGGCGACGGACGCAACGTTCAATTGCGAGCCGCATGCCCTGGACTATCCGGTGGACAACCTGGAGCAGCTCGAGGCCGAAGGCCTGGAGAACATGCTGCGGGAAGGCGCGACGGCTGTGGCGGAAGTGGCCGCGCTCGCCCACGAGAAGGCTGTGATCGATGCCGGACTGGCGGCAGTGGGCGCCGGTACGAGCAAGACCTGGAACGCCTCGGCGGACCCGATCGCGGACGTGGATGATGCGATTCTCGCCGTCATCAAGGCGGCGAAGTACGGGTCGCTGATGGGTGTGGGCGTCCTGTTCG
>CAYRKB010000255.1:0-2878 GCA_964424705.1 uncultured Victivallales bacterium | reverse complement strand
AGGACCACGAATCGTTCGTGGTGTCGCAGGTCTCCCACAACCCCTCGCTGTTCCGAGCCGGCACCTCCATGTCGCCTTTACTCTCGTAATCGCCCAGCCCCTGCCCGATGCGACTGCAAAGCAGAGCGCCGGGTTGCGCCTTGCGCACGTAGGCCTCGACTTCCATCACCAGTTCCTTGGGCATGTTGCCGGGCGTGTCGAACCAGATGAAGTCGAGCGGACCGTACTGCGTGCAGATCTCCTTGATCTGCGGCAGCGCCTTCTTCCGGAAATACTGTTCGAAGGTGGCGGTCGAGCCGTCAGGATGCGTCTTCGGTCCGTTGCTGCCGCCCGGCTCGGTCCAGTCCTGGTAGTGCGAGTAGTAGAAGCCGAAGCCGAGACCCTCTTCCCGGCACGCGGCGGCCAGTTCCTTCATGGGGTCACGGGCAAAAGGCGTGGCGTCCACGATGTTGAAGGGATGGGCCGACTTGAACATCGCGAAACCCTCGTGATGCTTGGAGGTGATGATGACCCACTTCATCCCCGCGTCCCTGGCCAGCCGGGCGATGTCGCGGGCGTTGAATCCGGATGGGTTGAACTGCTTCGCCACAGCCATATACTCGGCGTCAGAGATTTTCATCTGCCGTTTGATCCATTCCCCGATGCCGTAGAAGGTCTGGCCCTGCCACTGGCCGCCGAGCTGGGAGTAGAGCCCCCAGTGGATGAACATGCCGTAGTTGCCGTCACGGAAGAGAGCAGCGCGATCGGTTTTCTCAATCCCGGTTTTCACCTTGGACTCGCCCCACATCCGATCCATCGACTCTTCGGCCTGCGCTGCCGCAAGCGCGAAGCCGGCAATTAACATTAAAAAATATTGTCTCATCCTGTGTGCTCCTGTTTCCAGCTGTTCAGCGTTTCTTTTTTCCGAAGGTCAGCGCGCCCTGGGGATCCATGCGCTTGAGGTCCTCCGGTGTCGGGGCGCCTCCGAACTGGGCGTAATAGAGGGCTTGGTAAGGATTGATCGCAGGGCCCATCGCCTTCTCGTTGACCATCAGCGGCAGGCATGAGGCCCACCAGCGGTCGAAGGCTGCCGTGAGGTCCTTCACGACCTCGGGATGCCGCGCCAGGACATCGCGCTTCTGCCCGTAGTCAGTGCTGAGATCGAAGAGCTGCCACTGCGGCTCCCGTCCTCCTTTTTCGCTCACCAGCGCCCAGCGCGTGTTGCGCACCGAGGCCATCCTGAACTTTACATCGTTCGGATCGGCCAGCTTGTCCCATCGGCCCTGATGGACAAACAGGAAACGGTCTTCCCGGTGTGCGGCCGGATTCTCCAACAGTGGCACCAGGCTTCTTCCTTCGACCTGGTTCGTGACTTCAGCCGACAGGGAGGCCCCTGCCATTTCCGCAAGCGTCGGGAAGAGATCGATGTGGGCTGTCAGCGCCTTGCAGTCGCCCGGCTTCAGCGTACCGGTCCAGTGCCAGAAGGAGGCGGCGCGCGTACCGCCCACGTAGGCGGAGCCCTTGTCGCCCCTCATGCCGGCGTTGTACACCTTCACGCCCGCCGTTCCGCCGTTGTCGTTCATGAAGATGACCAGCGTGTCTTGCGCGAGCCCCCATTCCTCAATCTTGGCGAGCAACGCACCGACGTTCATGTCGATGTTGTGGATCATGCCGAAAAAGTTCTGCACATCCTCCGGAAGGCCCTTGTCGGCATAGAGCGCCTTGTCCTCCGGCTTCGCGATATAGGGCCCGTGCGGGGCGTTCGAGGCGATATAGGCGAAGAAGGGCTTGCCGCTCTTCCGTTGGCCCTCTATCCATCGGGTCGCCTGCGCGTAAAAGACGTCCGTGCAGTAGCCCTGTGTTTTTTCGAACGCGCCGTTGTGCAGGATGGCCGGATTGAAATAGGTGTTGCCCGGCGCATCGCCGCAGGAGCCGGGATAGGTCTGGCCGATCCCGCCGCCGCCGTGGATGAAGACCTCGTCGAAACCGCGCCGGCCCGGTTGATACTCGGCTTCGTCGCCCAGGTGCCACTTGCCGAAGATGCCCGTGGCGTAACCGGCAGACTTCAGAACCTGCGCGATCGTGGTCGCCTTCAAGGTGAGACGCTCTCGCTCGAGGATGGTATGGGTGACGCCGTTCTTGAACTCATGGCGTCCGGTCAGCAGGGCCGCCCGCGTCGGGGCGCAAGTGGGTCCGACATGGAAATCCTCGAAGCGCACACTCTCGGCCCGCAGCCGGTCGAGGTTCGGCGTCTTGAGCAGAGGATTGCCATACGCTGAGAAATCCCCATAGCCCTGGTCGTCGGACAGCATGAAAATAATATTCGGACGTCTGCCCGAGAGCCCCTGCCCGCCGGTTTGCTCGCGAGCCACGGCCTCGCCTCGCACCGTCAGGAGGGTGGTCCCGATCCAGCGGATCAAAGCGAGAAGGTGTGTGTTTTTACTGGACCAGGTCATTTGTTCTATCTGCATGTGTGTGCGCCTCTCTTTCTACAGGATCGTAGTATAATACAGCCCTCGAGAAACATCCTCATTTTATAGGATTCGTTTCGGACTTGGTTTCGGCGGTTGTTTCGTGATAATCAGCGCTGTGAATCGTTTTCGGACATACCTGTTAAGCCTGATGATGAGCGCGGCGTGTCTCGTTGCAGGGGACGTGCAGGCGGGGTATTCCCGGCAGACAAAGGATCTCCCCCAGCTCGAGCGCCGGCTTGCGGAAATCGATGCGGAATTACGGACCCTGGCCCGTTACAGCTTGCGCAGCGGGGTCGGCCCCATCGGGTTTCGCTCCGCAGCGCACACCAACAGCGTCACTCCGGAATGGATACAGGTCGAGCTGGGAAGTGACAGGCCGTTTGATCAGATCGTTCTGGTCCCGGCGATCTGCCATGATTCGGCAC
>CAYRKB010000254.1:0-2901 GCA_964424705.1 uncultured Victivallales bacterium | reverse complement strand
TAGATCGTTTCAACACCTATATCCTCGAATCCGACCTCGTCACCGGACCGTGGAAGCTCGTCACCTATCTGAAACACTTCGGCCAGCAGGCGTATTTCGTCAACATCCCCTCCAAGTTCATCAGCAAGGACGGGCGCACGATGTGGCTTTGTTATTCGGCCAACTTCGCCGCCGGTTGGGGCAAGACGGACATCCAATCGCGGCCGGAAGGCAGCCAATATGCCATGTGCCTGCAGGAGATAAAGCTGCTGGGGCGTTAGTTCCAAAGGCCGATTCACCCGTGACAACTGGACAGTCGCTGATATGTTCGCGGCCTACACTGGGGAAGAATCCGCAGTCCCTGGGCTGGTGCATGGCGAAGAAGTCGAAGAACTCAGAAAGGCGCTGAAGGCGGCCGACCTTGAACGGCGGATATTCGAAGCCCGGGATCTGCTTGTGGCCGAGAAAAAATAATTTGGTAGTCGCAGAAAGAACAACAACGATGAAAAGAACAAAAATAATGAGTGCGAAATTTGCAGGGGTAGTTGCCGGAGGTTCCCAACCGATTAAGCGAGGCTCCGGTTGGAACAGGTCCTTCTTATCCCTAGCCGCAGCGGCCGGCGTTCTGTGCATGGCCGGAAGCGATACGCTGTTCGGCAAGCATGCGGACGAGGTGCAGCTCGACAATCTGGTTCCCTATACGGATGTCGTGGCCGCGTGGAGCGACCGCCATTCGAACATTACCCTGACTTGGCCGCGTCCGGACGTCCCCGGCCTCCAGCAATTCGTCAGCCTCGTCGGTTGGGCCGGTACCGAGATCGACAGCCAGTTGCTGTCCTGGACGCTCGCCGAAGAAGGCCGGCCGCTCCCGCTCAAGGTCACGTCGCGCACGTTCCGTCCCGACAAAGTGATCGAGGTGGACAGTTCCGAAGGCTTGGAACTGACGGCCGTCACGTCCTGGCCGGCGCGCAACGCCCTTGCCGTGGAAATAGTCCTGTCCAATCGGACTGACCAAGCCCGCGTCATCGAGCTGAGCTGCGAATATCCCGGCAAGGGTGTGCGGCCGGACTGGATCGGTCCGTTCCCGGTGGGCAAGTGCGTCAGCCTCGAGAACGAGCCGGTAGGATCGTGGTCGAAGCTGTACGTGCACAACGAGCACGGCCGCAACGACCTCTGGGTCAGCGGCTTCGTCGCCGGCATGAGTCAGGGAACCACGTTGGAGATGGTCTGCTTGGCCGATCTGGCCCCGCGCGTCTTGCGCCTGGAGCCGAAAGGGAAGGTTTCCTTGGTGCTGTCCATGGGCTTTGGTCGGTACCGCGAACTGGCCCGTCGGGCCCGCGAGGAGTGCACCCAGAAGATTGCCAGAGGCTGGACCTCCGACGAAGAAACCGAGCGGTGGCGGCAGATCCTGCGAGGCTCGCCTCCACTGGCGAAGAAGTACCGCGGACAGGAGCCGTACGAACGGATGTACGCCCACGCGATCGCGGCGCTGAGCAGCCTTTCCTTGCGCGGTGAGGGCGGTTACACCGGCGACAAACGCCTTCCCTACGTCACCAAGAGGGGTCTGGCCATCGCCTTCTTCTGGGACACGTCCTTTACGACCACGGGCCTGCGCGAGTTCGACACTGCCCTGGCTCAGGAGGCAATTCTGTGCTTCACGGAGAACGTCGGGCCGCGCGGAAGCCTGCCCGGCACGATTTGCGACAGCCACCGCGCTGGTGAGGGGCAGGCCCCCATCATGACCTGGGCGGCGTGGTCGATCTATCAGCGCAGCCGCGACCGGGAATGGCTGCAGCGGGTCTATCCCGCACTGGCGGGCAATGCGAAGTTCTGGTTCAAGTACCACAGCTCTCCCCGCGGGCTGTGTCAGTACTTCAATGCCGGACAGATCGCCGATAACGACGCCCGCTTCGATGCAATCCAGAGTGACAATTTCAACCAGAACCTGGCCGGGTTCGAATCGCCGGACCTCAACGCGTTCCTTGTCATGGACGCCCGATGTCTGGCGCTCATGGCCGACGAACTGGGTCGGTCGGAGGAGGCACGGACCTGGCGGGAGCAGGCCGACACCCTGGGTAAGCTCATCGTCGAAACGATGTACTTCCCCGAAGAGGCCATGTTCTACGATGTCAAGGTCGGAACCCATGAGAAATTTTCGGGCGTCAAATCGCCCAACATGTTCCTGCCGTTGTGGGCCGGGGTGCCCTTGCCGCGGGAAGAGGTCAAGGCGATCGTCGAGCGGCACATGCTCAACCCGGACGAGTTCTTCCGGGAGTTGCCTTTTCCCAGCCTGTCGTACGATAATCCCAAATACGATCCAAAGGGCTACTGGCGCGGTCGCATCTGGCCGCATGTGGTCTACTGGATGATTCAGACCCTCTGGCGCCAGGGCTACCAGCGGGAGGCCGAGCTCACGGCCGACCGCCTCGTTAAAATGTTCCAGAGGACGCCTTTTTTTCATGAGAACTACGAATCGGATGCCGGCGGCGTCGCCCCCGGTTGTCCCGACTACAACTGGAGCTGCGCGACCGTCATTCAACTGCTGCAGGAGCGCTACAAAGATCCGCTGCCGTAAACACGAACATGGGTGCTATACGAATGCGTCACCGCTCGACATCCGCTCCCTTTTTGAAGTTATAAACATTGTAATGAAAGAACAAATGAAGATGAGTATGAAAATGGCAAGTGTAGTTGCCGGAGTCACGGCGGTAATGTGTAGTATGGCTGTAGCCGGGGCGCCGGGAGGGAAGGATGCATACTACACGGAGGAGCATGTCTATTGGTCGAGACCCAACCCTGACGGGGAGATGAGTTTGGGTGATATCGGCGTCACAGGCTTGAAGGTGCGTATTGACAAGGGTGTGGTCGTCAAGGTCGTGGAGACGGTCCCCGGCACGCCGGCAGAGGGTCAATTCAAGGCGG
>CAYRKB010000253.1:0-2936 GCA_964424705.1 uncultured Victivallales bacterium | reverse complement strand
GAACATTGGAGGCGGAGGTGTTGCGGGCCGTCGGGCACTTTCCCGCCGTGCTGGTAACGGGACCCCGGCGTTCCGGCAAGACCACGCTGCTGCGTCATCTGTTCCCCGACTATCGGCATGTGCTGTTGGAAGACCCGGATGTGGTGGCGCGGGTGCGGGCCGATCCGCGCTCGTTTCTGGACAGCCTCGCGCTCCCCGTCATTCTCGACGAGATGCAGAACGTGCCCGAGCTGTTCGCCTACGTGCGCGCCCGCATCGACCGGCATCCGGAGCGCAAAGGGCAATGGCTGCTCACCGGCTCGCAGGAGGCCCCGCTGATGAAAGGCGTCACGGAGTCCATGGCGGGGCGCGCGGCGGTCTTCTCGCTGCTGC
Source organism: uncultured Victivallales bacterium (assembly GCA_964424705.1). Classification (GTDB taxonomy): domain Bacteria; phylum Verrucomicrobiota; class Kiritimatiellia; order UBA8416; family CAYRKB01; genus CAYRKB01. The sequence goes on along the minus strand of CAYRKB010000253.1, from coordinate 2,564 downwards.
CGTTCTCCGCCGAGGAGATACCGGGCATGACGCTGCGGCTCGGAGGATTTCCGGAGGTGCTGGCCGCGCCCGGCGTGGCGGACATCTGGTTCCGCTCGTACGTGCAGACCTATCTCGAGCGCGACGTGCGCGCCGTCACCTCGATCCGAGACCTCGCGACCTTCCGCCGCTTCATGGGGCTGCTCGCCAGCCGCTGTGGCCAGATGCTCAACAAGACCGACCTGGCCGCGCCGCTGGGGGTGAGCGTGCCCACCCTCACCCAGTGGCTGAGCATCCTGGAGGTCACCGGGCAGATCATCCTGACGTATCCCTATTACGAGAACTTCGGCAAGCGGATCGTGAAGACGCCCAAGGTCTATTTTGCGGACTCGGGGCTTGCGGCCGCGCTGCTGGGAATCCGGGACGACGCGGATCTTGCCGTCTCGCCTTTCCGCGGACCGCTGTTCGAGGGGCTGGTCGCCTCGGAAATCGTCAAGCACCGTCTGAACCGGGGGCTGGAACGGGGGTTGTACACCTTTCGCGACCGTCAGGGGCTGGAGGTCGATTTCGTGGTGGATGAGGGCAACCGCCGCCTGTTGCTGCTCGAGGCCAAGGCCACCCGCACGCCGATGCCGGACGATGCGCGCTCCCTGAACCGGCTGGCTGCAGCCATTGGGAAAGGGGCCGTGTCGCGCGCGGCAGTCGTGCATGCCGACACGGCGGAGCACGCCGCGCCCATGCCGTTGTGTCCCGGCGTCCGGGCGGTCGGCTGGCGCGCGCTGCACGCGCTACTTGACGAAGGACAACTGGGGACAGGAAAATAGCGGAGGCTTTCAGCGGATTCGGCTCGGATCCGCCGACCCCGGTGACATTCAGAACGAGGACGGCCCGCCCGGATTCGCAGGTCTTGCGCAACCAGCGCAGATGCCGGCTGATGGCGGTCGTTCCGCCGTTCCAGACGGCCAATGTCACAGGCAACTGTTTCCCGTTGAACAGAAAATGACGCAGCAACACGCCCTCGTTGAGCACCTCCTTCTGGCTCCACCAGAAGCCGTTCTCGCAACAAAGCTCCTCCTCCCGGCTTTTCTGCACCCGCAGATTCAGCTCCGCCGGACAACGGTTGAACAACAGCCTCTCCCTCAACCACGCCAACGCAACCTTCTTCCGCTCTTCCGACGAACGCGCGCCCCTTGCCATCTCCAACTCGTTCAGACGATCCTGATTCTCCTCGAAGACCCCACGAACACTCTCGAAATCCCCCTTGACTTGACCCGAGACGGTACACCACAGCTTTTCCGGTGCTATCGGCTGTATCCCTTCCGAGTCGATGTCACGCATCTTGCCAAGCAGATGCTTTGAGAAGAACCGCGCGGCTGCCCTCGCCAAGTTAGGCGTGTAGGCATGCGTGGAGACGTCCTCCACAAATCCCGGCCAGATCTGCTCGGCATCCTGCGCTCCGCCTGAATACAGGTACGAGCGACGGTTCATCACGAAAGTCCCGGGTGCGGCAGCGGCTATTCTCGGATCGGCCATCATCATCATGCAGGTCTGCAGACCTCCGCCGGAATTGCCGGTAACTCCGATTCTTTTCGGATCAACCTCGGGACGGCTGGCAAGGTAGTCCAGTCCACGCATGGCGTCATGGACAAAATAGCGGGCAATGCTGTCGCCGAGAAGAACGCACTGCGCCCCGGCATAATCGTGCTCAGCTGTACCCCAGTTGACCGTCGTGCCTTTCAGGGCCTTCTCGTAGTAGCTGAAACGTTCGCCCTGTCCAATGGGATCCTGCGCAAAAACAATCAGTCCGGCTGCGACAAGATGACGGCATACGATCTGATATTCGTCGACGTGCTTGGCCTGCTGATGGTGTCCGCATACGAATAAGACGGCACCCGTGGACGTCTTCAGTCCATCCGGAATGTACAGGTTGGCCGTAACCAGCGCGCCTGGGCGTGACGCGAAGATCACCTTCTCGATCCGGAATCCTTCTTCCTGGAAAACGCCGATCGTTCTTGCATTCAAAGGGGCATCCATCGGCGGCAAGCCACCGATGCTATCCATGAATGTCTTGCGGATCAGTACCATGCGCTTCTCCAACTGCCCCGCCGTGGTGATGGCGTCACGGGCGGCGTCGCCTACGGCGAATGCCGCCTCGGAACGACCGTACACGAGCCGCTGGAGCTGGTCCTTCATGATATGTGAGCCGTTGTTCGCCGATGATAGTTCGAGATCTGTAAATGACATAGGTTCCTCTTGCCCGCGGCGATAGGCCCAACGTCTGCGCAAGGGTTCCCTGTGTAGCCGCCATGCCAACCCTATTCTTCTACGGAGACGCAACTTAACGACCACGGTGAAGAATAGAATGGCGCAGACCGGAAGTGGATGCAACAGGTTTTATTGATTTTTCCTCTCAAGCTCAGCTGCACGCGGGCGGGCGGCGGGTGAGCCAGGCGCCCAGCGCTGCGACCAGCGCGGCCAGGGCGAGCGAGGCCGAATAGCGTGTCCGGCCGCCACCATGGCGACGGTCAACGTCAGGATGGCCAGTCCGAAGACCAACTGCGCGTGGCGCATGGACAAGCCATAGT
>CAYRKB010000252.1:0-2962 GCA_964424705.1 uncultured Victivallales bacterium | reverse complement strand
CGCCAACCCGCAGCGCGTACGCTCGCTCGTGGGCGACGGATGGATGCACGTTCAATCAAACGCTATGTGCACGAACTTTATACCGACAGTCTAGCGTGATTGGTATGATTCCCAACAGTTTACGGCAGAACTTGCCGTCCAATATCGTGTCCTCAACAAAGAGGACGCAACTCGCATTATGGCCGTCCATCCCAATCCACGGCCCGCGTAAAGCGGGCTCTACCTCGATGATGTTTACAGTAGAGCCCGCTTTACGCGGGCTATTCCGACATAACGCGAATTGCTGACAAAGAGGACTCGCACAGCATTATGAGAATTGGCATGAAGTTTCCACTTGCCCTCCTGGCTCCTGAATTCTGGCTGCTGAATTCTGTGCGATTGCAACCTATTGCAATCGCACCCAAATCAAGAGACGCTCATGTTCTTGGAGTTCTTGGCGCGTTGCCTGCTGTCGTCCGTCTCCAGGTGAGACAGCTGTAGAACATTACGCGCTTTCGTCTTTCCTGGTTGAATCGCCAGCTCTATCTGGGATGAGCCGCGCATGCGCGCGTTTCCCGTGCAATCCGGCGCTAGAAAGGCGAGCGTAAGCTGGCGCCATTCGCCTCGTCGGGGCGGGGCAAGGCACCCGGCGTTTCCCAGGGCGGAGCGGGCAGGCGAAGCAGCGTCATGGCAAGAATGTCGGCCTGCAGCTTGAGTAAAATGTCCATGGCTTGCGCGTCCCAGACCGTGCCCAGGCGCGCGCCGCAGTAGCACATAAAGCCCAGCAGCTTCCCGCCCGGTCCGATCGGCGCAACAAGCGCGGATCGCACCCCGCGCGCCTGCAGGAATGCGATTTCGGCGCCCGCCTCGGGAGGGAGTTGGGCGACGTCGCGGATCCGGACGATCCTTTGCCCCCGCAGCTGCTCCGTCAGGTGGGGAAAGGATCGAGGCGAGAGGTGCTCGACAGCGCTCCTGCGAAACGGGGAGTCATGGGCGGCCCGGAGCGAGGTCTGGTCCGGCGACTCCGCGCCGGGAGTGAAAATGACAGCGCAGCACGCATCGGCCCCCGCAAAGGAGGCCGCCAGCTTGAGGCAGCGCTCGAGATCCCGCTGCAGCGTCTCCGGCCTTGCATCGATGATGCGCGAGGTCATGGCGCCCAGGCTGCGGTCAAACGCAAAGTGAAGGTCGGCAAACTGCTGTGACCGAATGTCCGTCCGCCAGCGGAAGATGCGCACCGCATGCCTTGCGGCAAACTGCTCGATCCTGCGCAGGACGGGCTCGTCCAGGAATGTGGTGATGACGATCTCCCGGATGCCGTGCCTGGCCACGGCCTCCTCGAGGCTTTCGATTCCCCCCAAGACGCAACACCCGAAGATTTTACGCCCGTGCAGGTTCGAGTCGTCATCGAGGATGCCGACAACGGTGCGATGGGTGGTGCTGATGTCGGCATCATATGTCGTGGCGCGCATAAAGAGCGAGCAGCCGTAGCCCGCGCCGTACACCAGGGCGGGGATCCGGGTGATGCCGGCCACCGGCCCTGTCCTGACAAGGAGGGGCAGCGCATCCTGGAGCAGGCCCGGGAGTAGGCGGACGCCCACGATGAGCGCCGCAGCCAGGGTGCCGAAGGTATATGCATTCAGCAGGACGCTGGCGCGGTCGCCGTGCGAGTACAGAACGGAGACGGCTATGGCGCCCGTGCCGATCCCGGCCAGAAGCGCAAACACCAGGCGGACAAAGTCGACGGGGCGGGCGCGGCTCCAGACTCGATCGTAGATGCCGCCGCCGCCCATGAAAAGGAAGGGCGGCGCGAGCAAGAGAATGCCGTGCTCCATCCACGGGTGCGGCGGGACGGGGATCGGATGGGTCAGCCGGACCGAGATCGCAAGGGCGGCGATGAGCAGGACGACGTCCAGCATCGGATAGGCGGCGGTAAAAAGCGTATTCCGGCAAGGCTGGCGCAGCCCCTGCGCCGCCGCCAGCCCGCTGGCCCAGAGTTCCGCCCGTGCGATGTGGCGGACGGTGATGTAGGTGCCAACGACGAAGGTGGCCAGGTAGATGGCGAGTGACCAGGAAACGAATACGATGGACAGGAGCCCGGCGCCGACAAGAAGCGCGTTGGCGATGTAGAGCGAAGTGGCAACCTTCTTCTGGGATCCCCCGTATCGAAGCAGCCGGTGGTGAAGGTGATCCGTGTCGCCCCCGAACACCCGCCCGCCGCTGCTCCTGGCGCAGAGCTTGCGCGCGCTCCTCCGCCAGATGGCAAGGGCGGTATCGAGGATCGGGATGCCGGCGGCCATCAGCGGGACGGCGAACGAGGCGGCGGCGGCGCCCTTGGAGGCCGTGCTGAGGCTGATCGCGGCGAGCGTCAGGCCGATGAACATGCTGCCGGTATCGCCCAGGAAGACCCGGGCAGGGTTGAAGTTGTAGCGGAGAAAGGCGAGGCAGGCGCCGATGAAGCCCAGAAGAACCAGCGCGTCGCCCGGCAGGTGGCGCAGGAGCAGGGCGCCGGCCAGTCCGGCGGCGGCGATGGTTCCGAGCCCGGCGGCCAGGCCGTCGAGCCCGTCGATCAGGTTGAAGGCGTTGATGAACCCGACGCACCAAAGCACCGTCAGGAGCACATCCACAGCCTGCGGCAACTGACAATAGAAGAAGGCGCCGAAACGGATGCCGGCGACATACAGGGCGAGCGCGGCAAGCACCTGGCACCCCAGCTTGGCTCGCGGGCTGACCCCCCAGCGGTCATCGGCGACGCCGACGATCAGGAGAAAGACCGAGGCTGGAAGGAAGCGCAGCCACCATGACACATTGAGGGTGATGTCGAAGGGATACCACGGCAGAAAATACACCGCCGCGCACGCCAGGTGGAAGCCCGCAAAGACGGCCAGCCCCCCGCCCCGGGGGATGAGCCCCTTGTGGATCCGCCGCTCATCCGGCTTGTCCACCATGCCAATTTTTACGGCAAAGGCCATGACAGCCGGCACTA
>CAYRKB010000251.1:0-2967 GCA_964424705.1 uncultured Victivallales bacterium | reverse complement strand
CCAGTGAGAAAGCCGTTCGCGTCTCACCCAATAGTGAAGTTCCGAGCGCCTGCGGGCGACCTTTTCATCCGCGTTTCTGTGATCATATGCCGTGTTGCATGCATTGATCTCAGTGCATTTCGCGCATTTGGCGTGTTTCGTAGTGGTCCAACTACCGGATCGAGGTGAAAGGAACTCTTCTTGTAAAGGAACTATAGTTCCCTTACTATGCTCTTATGACCAACACCCCGTTTACACTTTCTTCGTTTCCGCGCGCGATTCTGCACATCGATGCCGATGCCTTCTTTGCGTCGGTCGAACAGGCGCTTGTGCCGGAGTTGCGCGGCCGGCCGGTGGTGACCGGCCAGGAGCGTGGCATCATCGCGTGCGCCAACTACGCGGCCAAGGCGCGCGGCGTAAAGCGCGCCATTCCCCTCTTCCAGGCTAGGAAGCTCTGCCCGGACCTTGTGATCCTGCCCAGCGACTACGAGACCTACAGCATCTACTCGCAGCGCATGTTCGAGATCATGCGCCGCTTCACGCCGCTGGTGGAGGAATACTCGGTCGACGAGGCGTTCGCCGACATCACCGGGATGCGCCGCGTGCTCCGCGCGTCCTACGAGGAGATCGCGCAGCGGATCCGGGCGGAGATCCACAAGGAGCTTGGCATCACGGTGTCCGTGGGGCTCAGCACGACCAAGGGCCTGGCCAAGCTGTGTTCCAAATTCCGCAAGCCGGACGGCTTCACGGCGGTGCCGGGCCACTACGTGCACCTGCTGCTGCAGCGCACGCCGCTTGAGAAAGTGTGGGGCTTCGGGCCCAACACGGTGAGCCTGCTCTCGAGCTTCGGCCTGAAGACCGCCTACGATTTTGCGGTGCGGCCGGAGGCCTGGGCCGCCAAGTTGATGCATAAACCGGGCCGCGAGCTCTGGAACGAATTACGCGGTCACTCCGTGTGGCCGGTCGATCCTGACGTAAAGACGTCCTACGCCACGATCATGAAAGGCAAAACCTTTACGCCCGCATCCTGCGACCGGGCCCTGGTCTATGCGAAGCTGGTGCGCAACGCGGAGTCGGCCTTCGACAAGGTCCGCCGCTACAAGCTGCGCGCGCGCTCCCTCGGCATCGTGCTGCGCCGTCAGGACTTTCAGCACGACGGGCTGGAGGCCCGGCTGACCAGGCCCACGGCCACCGCGCTGGAAGCCATGCCGCTGATCAACGCCCTGTTCGACAAGGCGTTCGTGCCGGGCTGCGAATACCGCTCCACGATGGTAGTGCTGGGCCAGCTTGAAAGCGACCGCCAGGAGCAGTACGAACTCTTCGAGGACCGCGTTAAGATTGAAAGCCTGCGCCGGGCGACGGACGCTGTGGATGTCATCAACCGCCGCTACGGCAAGCACACGCTCTGCATGGCCACCGGGCTCGACCTGAAGAACAGGCCCCCCGACCCGCGCAGCGCCCCCCCCGCGCGCCGCGGGCTCACGTTCCGCGGCGAAACCGCCCGCCAGCGCGTCGCCATTCCCCGCTGGCAGATCCGGGTGTAGGGAGATTCGCCTTGAATGCCGTGCCCCTCTTCAACGATACTGCGCGCGCATCGAGGGCCCATAGCTCAGTTGGTCAGAGCGGGAGACTCATAATCTCTTGGTCGCAGGTTCAAATCCTGCTGGGCCCACCACTCAAAACCCCCGTAAATAGTCCATATTCGCCATGTTCTAAGCCTATTGCGGCATCTTCTTGTGTCGGGTCCTGTCACAACGAATACCCTTGATCTCTCCTTTGAGTCCCATAGATTGCGACGGGCGGCAGCATTCTCTGTCCCACCATGAGCGAGAGTCGTTTCACAATGGGCCAGCCAGTGACAGGCAAGAACGGCGCAAGTAAAGTGTGACTCAAGCCGCCGCCGTCTGGCCTGTCTTGCTGAAGCGCAAGGAGGTCCCGCCGATCATGAGGCCGACCGGATGCTTCCCCGCCTTCTCCAGCGTCACGGTCGTCGTCCGGCCTGTCATTGCGACGCGAAGGGTCGCGCCCTTGTACTGGAGCCGGAAGCGCAAAGCCTTCCATGCCGGGGGCAGGTGCGGGTCGAGGTGCAGACGGCCGCCATGCTGCCAAAGGCCCGCAAAGCCCTGGACCACCGCCTGCCACGTGCCGCCGAGGTTGGCGAAGTGCAGCCCGCAAATAGTGTTGAGCTGGATGTCGGCCAGGTCGAGATAGGCGCAGTCGCGGAAATAGCGGTACGCATCCTTCATCATCCCCAGCCGCGCGGCCATGACAGCGTGCGGACCATAGCTCAGAGAGCTGTCGTGGACCGTCTTGGGCTCATAAAACCCGTACGCCACCCTCTTTTGCCGGTCGGTGAATTTCCACGGCAGCAGGTTCATGAGCGTTACGATGTCAGACTGCTTGGTAATCTGAAAGTATGCCATCGCCTCGTAGGGCAGCGTGCCGTCGATGACGCGCCGCGCGTCGGGCTTGCCGCGCTTCATGTCGAACGGCACGCGATGCAGGTACATGTCGTCCTCGGCGTACAAGTCGCGCGCCTTGTCGAAACAGATCACCAACCCGCGCGCGCAATCCTTCCAGGCTGCAAGCTCCGTGGCAGTAACCTTGAGCCGGGGCGCCAGCTTCCGCCAGGCGGCGGGGTGCTCGCCCCGCAGGCGGGCCACGGCATCCAGGGCATAGCGGATGTTCTCCTGCGCCATCATGTTGGTGTAGCAGTTGTTGTTGACGATAACGTCGTACTCGTTGGGCCCGCGCACCGCGAGGATGTTCCAGGTCTTGCGGGCCGGATCGTAATGCGCCCGGCTCTTCCAGAAGCGCGCCGTCTCGACCAGGATTTCCGCACCATACTTGACAAGGAAGTCATCGTCCCCCGTGGCTTCCACGTACTGCCGCAGCGCGTAGGCGATGTCGGCGACAATGTGAATGGCGTAATAGGCGCCCACCCCCATCTCGGTCTCCTCGACGCCGTCGTCCCCCGATTTCCAGGCG
>CAYRKB010000250.1:0-2967 GCA_964424705.1 uncultured Victivallales bacterium | reverse complement strand
TCAACGTCGGCGCCGCGACCGAGACCGAGATGAAGGAGAAGAAGGCCCGCGTCGAGGATGCGCTGCACGCCACCCGCGCTGCGGTGGAAGAGGGTGTTGTCGCCGGCGGCGGCGTGGCACTGCTCCGCGCTCAGGATGCCCTGGAGAAGATCGTCGCCGAAGGCGATGAGGCGATCGGCGTCCAGATCGTGCGCATTGCGCTTGAGGCGCCCCTGCGCCAGCTCGTGGACAACGCCGGCATCGAAGGCGCGCTGGTCGTCCAGGAAGTCAAGAGCAAGAAGGGCAGCTACGGGTTCAACGTGGCAACCCGCAAGTACGGCGACCTGATCAAGGAAGGCGTGCTTGATCCGGCCAAGGTCACCCGGACAGCCCTGCAGAATGCCGCGAGCATCGCCGGTCTGTTGCTCACGACCGAGTGCATGGTGACGGAAATTCCGGAAGAGAAGAAGGCTGCGCCGATGCCGCAGGGCGGCGGCGGCGGAATGGGCGGAATGGGCGATATGTACTAATCGACTGATTAGGTTGACGAATCGCGGCGGGGCGCATATACTGCGCCCCGCCTTTTTTTCATTGAGAAGGAGATCAACTTTGAACGCTAAAGTTCTGGAAGAAGCCAAGGCTCGTGTGCCAAGCATCCCTGTTCTTGTGAACATGGTGTCGAAGCGGGTGAAGCAGTTAAACGCCAGCTTCCGTCCCTACGTGAAGCCGCTCAGCCAGGACGAAGAAAAGGTAGACATCGCCCTGCGCGAAATCGCCGAAGGCAAGCTGATCTCCGAGATGGATTTTAGCGAAGTCGGCGCGAACCGCAAGTAGCCCCGCTTTTTTGCAAACGGGCTAGGATTGTGCTCCCGCCGTGGACTCACGGCGCGGGCGCGACTCCGCCCACCTCGAGCAGGGAGGCCATGGGTTCACAAGATCATGCTCCCAAGAAGCTTGCGTCCAATCGCAAAGCTCTTTTTGAATACTCGGTCCTTGAGCGCATCGAGGCCGGGATTGAACTCCGCGGCACCGAAGTCAAGTCCATCAAGGGCGGGGGGGCCAGCCTTGTGGGCGGATTTGCTCGCGAAGACGCCGGCCAGGTCTGGCTCCACAGCACCAATATTCCGCCCTACGAACAAGGCAACCGCTTCAACCACGCGGCAGACCGACCGCGCCGGCTGCTCCTGCACAAGCGCGAGATCGAGAAAATTGCCGCAAAAACTCAGCAGAAGGGCTTCGCCCTGGTCCCGCTCAGCTTGTATCTGAAGCGGGGAATCATCAAAGTCGAGCTCGGCCTGTGCAAGGGCAAGACGCACGCCGACAAGCGCGACACTCTCCGCCGCAAAGACGCAGATAAGGAAATCCAGCGCGCCGTCGCCGCCCACAGGTAACGCGCCGCCGCTCGGACTACCGGATCATGATGAGCAGCATCTTGAACCGCTGCTTTGCCCGCACCGAATGCGGAATCCCGGCGGGCATAATCACGAGCTGGCCCGTCTTCGTGACAACCGGCTGGCCGCCGATCGTCAGCTCCGCTTCCCCGTCGAGAATCTGCACCGTCGCGTCGAAGGGCGCCGTGTGTTCGCTCAGGCCCTGCCCCGCATCGAACGCGAACACCGTCAGCGTCCCCGTCTTCTTGTCGAGGAGCGTCTTGCTCACCACCGATCCATCCGCGTAAGCCACCGACGTTGCCAAATCGATTGTCCGGCCCTTCAGGTCGTCTAAACCACTCATACAGACCTCCCTTTTCGCCGCAGCCGCGGCAGTCTCAGTTCATCCGCTGTGTAGACAGGATATCGCCCTGCAGTCCGACGGTCACTTCCTCAGCCACCAGGTCCGTGCGGCCGCTCAGGCGCACCGCTTCCTTCGCGATCGCCGTCAGCCCGCCACAGCACGGCACCTCCATGCGCACCACGATCAGCTTCGGGATGGTAGGATTCTGCAGGATCGCCCCGAGCTTCTCCGCGTACCCTTCCGTGCGGTCGAGCTTCGGACACCCGACCACCACGCCGCGGCCGCGGATAAAGCGCCAGTGGACGTCCGCCGAGGCGACCGGGGAGCACGTGCTGAGCACCACCAATTCGCGGCCCTGAAAGAACGGCGCCCCGGGCTGCACGAGATGAATCTGCACCGGCCACTGCTGCAGGTCCGACGCGATGGCATGCCCGCCTCCGGCTCCCGTCGAAGGCGCTTGCGGGGCGGAGGCCGGCGCGGAGCGCATGCGCGAACCCGGGCACCCGCCCTCGCCGTGCACATGCGGATGCGGGTGGGGATGCGCGTGCCCGTGGGGCGCGGGGCGCGCGCCGTTCTCGTGGACTTGCGCCGCATCCTCCATGCGCTTCACGGCCCCGGGGCCTTGGGTCTGCAGCAGGTTCAGCTTGGTCGCGCCCGCGTCGAACTCCTCCGATTCACGCTCCTCGATCTTCAGGGCGCCGGTCGGGCAGTCGCCGATGCAGTCGCCGAATCCGTCGCAGAAGCTCTCCTTCACCAGCCGGGCCTTGCCGTTCACCATCTTCAGGGCGCCCTCAGCGCACGCCGTTGTGCAGCTGCCGCACCCGTTGCACAGCGATTGGTCGATCGTAATGATCTTCCGGTTCATGCTGATCCTTCTCCTATCGCGACAAAGCCGCCGCGAGATCCTGCTCCACCGTCGTTACCGGGGCGATGTTAAACTTCTCCACCAGAACCTTGAGCACGGGCGGCGTGACGAACGCCGGCAGGCTGGGCCCGAGCTTGATATTTCGAATTCCGAGATGCAGCAGCGTCAGCAGGATGCACACGGCCTTCTGCTCGTACCACGACAGAATCATCGACAGCGGCAGGCTGTTGACATCCGTGTCGAAAGCCCCCGCCAAGGCGACCGCGATCTGCACCGCGGAATAGGCATCATTGCACTGCCCGACGTCGAGCAATCGCGGAATGCCGCCAATCGCGCCGAAGTCCAGCTTGTTGAACCGGTACTTGCCGCACGCCAGCGTCAGGATCACG
>CAYRKB010000249.1:2472-2984 GCA_964424705.1 uncultured Victivallales bacterium | reverse complement strand
CTACTACGACCTCTGGTGCCTCATCGAGCGTGGCGTTGCCGCCCGCGCCACGCAAGACGTTGACCTGTTCACCCGCACAGCCAAGCACCGCGAAATCTACTTCAACTGGTCCTGGATGGACTATCGCACGCTCCGTCGTGGCACACTCCGTCTTCTCCCGCTCGACTCACAACTGGCCGACTGGCGCCGCGACTATCAGGCCATGACAGGAGAGATGTTCTTCGGCCCCGTGCCCACCTTCGACGCGATCATGCGCGTGATTGGCGATTTCGAACGGGCATTCAACAGCGCGAAGGAAGCATGAGAACGGACCAGGCCGGCAATCGAGCAGCGGCCCTTGAACCGCAATCCGAAGAGGCCATCATGGATTTCATGAAGCAGAATCTTGACGTCGAATGGACCACCTATGCCCAAGTCAACTTCCGGCTCTGGTGGCTTCTGAATCTCGAGAAGGTCAAGAAGACGGAAGACGGATGGGTTCTGGCGTGACCGCTCCGCGATCCATTGTTAGA
>CAYRKB010000249.1:0-2462 GCA_964424705.1 uncultured Victivallales bacterium | reverse complement strand
ATGACATGAAGGGCCTTCCCGGTAACCGTGCGCCTGACTCCGCAATCCTCTTCTACCAGACAGAGGATGGCGGATCCCGCATTGAGGTCCGGCTGGAAGACAACACAGTCTGGCTTTCCCAGGCCCTGCTGGCGGAGCTCTTCCAGACATCCGTCCCGAACATCAGCATGCACATCCGCAACATCCTGGAAGAAGGCGAGTTGCGGAGGGATTCAGTTGTTAAGAATTGCTTAACAACTGCCGCGGACGGGAAGGAATACGAGGTCGCCTTCTACAACCTCGACCTGATCCTCTCCATCGGCTACCGCGTCCGGTCCCACCGCGGCACCCAGTTCCGCCGCTGGGCCACCGAGCGCTTGCGCGAGTATCTGGTCAAGGGGTTCACCCTCGACGACCAGCGCCTGAAGGATGGCCGCACCATTGGCGCGGACTATTTCGACGAACTGCTGGAGCGCATTCGCGACATCCGCGCCTCTGAGCGCCGCTTCTACCAGAAGATCAAGGATCTCTATGCTCTCTCCATTGACTACGATCCCCGCGCCGAGGCCACGCTGGAGTTCTTCAAGATCGTGCAGAACAAACTGCACTGGGCCGTCACCGGCCATACCGCCGCCGAACTCATCGCCGGGCGAGCCGACGCGTCCAAACCCAACATGGGCCTGACTGTCTGGAAAGGCGCCAAGGTGCGCCGTGCCGATGTGACGGTCGCGAAGAACTACCTCTCCCATGACGAGATCGGCCAGTTGAACCGCATTGTCACCATGTATCTCGACTACGCCGAGGAACAGGCCTTGCGGCGCAAGACACTGCACATGCGCGACTGGCGAGAGAAACTCGACGCCTTCCTCCAGTTCAATGAGCGAGACATCCTGCGTGATGCCGGCCGCGTCACCATGGAAATCGCCCAGAAACTCGCTCTTGATGCCTATGACAACTTCAACCAGCGCCGCATGACCGAAGAAGTCCGGCCGCCAGACGAGTTCGACCAGGAGGCGAAGCGGGTCGAGGCCGGGAAGGGGCTCGCCACGAAGCCGGCCAGAAGGCGAAAAGGCACCGGGAAATGAGCCGCCGTCCCAAGGATCTTCACCTCAAAACGCGCCGCAAGTTCGAGTTGGCGATCGCCGACGTGCGACGGACTGTTGCCACCCCTGCTACCCACCCATGCACAGACTTGCCGCCGCTATCCACGAGAAGGGCCACCGGCAGGCGTACGGCCCACCAGAAGGCGAGCTGATCCTCGCGGGGTAGGGAGTCGAACTCCACCACGGCGAACCGGAACTGCTCGACGCACGCGTCGCCGCGCAGCGTCTCGCCGTTCCCGGTGGCCGTCCGGCCCGGTTTCCCCGTAAGGGGATTCGGGATGATGTGCGGCTGATGGGCGCCGGCGTCTGCCTGACGGAACGCTTGTGCCCACTCGGCGGCCGTCCGGATGTTCCGCCCGACCGCCGGCCGGCTTTCCCGTGCCCCGATAAAGAGCACATCGTCCGGCCGGTACAGCACATCGATGACATGGAAGGCATCTTCCCTGGCTTCCCAGTCGATCCGGACCGGGCTTTGCTCATGAATGTCGGCCTCCGTGACACCTCGGCCTTTCGCCACGATCCGGGCCAGCGCCTCTTCGCCGTCGAAGGCTGGCGCGGCTGCCGAACTCTTTGGCCGTCCGGCTGGCCGGTACGACTGGTTCGCGTGCTCCTGGACGGCCTTGTCGACAGCGTCCTGAATCTCGCGATCCGAAACGTTGCGCGTGCCGCAGGCGCGTTCGCGCAGGTCCCGGAATATGTCTTCCGCGGCCATGCCGGCCATGACGCCCAGCGACGCCACGCCTAGCAAGGCCGGGTGACACCCGCCGCCACCGGAAGCCGGCAGTGTCGCCAGCTTCGCCCGGTAGCGATCGAGCAGGGGATTGGCAATGACAGCCATTACGCACCGCCTTTCGCGAAGACCGCTGCGTCCACAGTTAATTGCCCGTTTTGAGGGCACCCGCTATCCTGATATGGCTTATGCAAAAGGCCGTGTTTCGACGCGCTGTGGGGCACGCCAGGGGCCTTCCTGGGGCTTCCAGCGTACAAAGCCATCATTTGCCCCACCGCGCGACGCTCAGATCGGGATGTCATTCCGCCACCCCCTCTCCGGTCATGAGTCGTTCGACCTCTTCGGCCAGGAACCCGCAAGCCCGCGTGTGGCCGGGCAGCGTTGACCAGACCGTTCAACATCAAGTGGCACCCATTGGCACCTTTATGGCACCCTTTGATGCCTCCAAATTGTGCCGACGAAAAAAGCAGGATAGAGATGGAAAGGACACGGGACTTAAAAGCGCTTTTGTTACGAAAGCCCTGTGTTTATTGGTTAGAATTAGTGAATGGGGTAGTGAAAGCAGGGAAAAAAGATGGAGCCAGCTGTCGGGGTTGAACCGACGACCTGCTGATTACAAATCAGCAGAAAACATGATAATCAGGCCTGAT
>CAYRKB010000248.1:0-3053 GCA_964424705.1 uncultured Victivallales bacterium | reverse complement strand
GACATACATTTTTAACCCGGCGGAATTGATACATTCTTAACTTGACAGTGACAGCGCCTCCCGTGGAAAGGCAGCCTGCCGCTCCAGACCCCTGACGGTGTCCCCCTCGATCTGCTGGCCGTGTGTCGCACGGTGGCCGCCGGCACGTGCCAGGCCCAGGCCGTGACGACCGTGCCCACGCGGCAGACGACGGCGGTAGCCGGGCAACTCATCATTGCGGCCTTGCCGCCCGCCGAGGCGGCGCAGGCGCGCGCCCGCGTGCAGCGGAAGGCCCGCCACGACGGCAAAGTCCGTGACGACGCCACCTGGGAGGCCGCCGGCTACGTCCTCCTCTTCACGACGCTCTCGGCGGCGGAGTGTGGCGCCGAGCGCGCCGTGACCCTCTATCGGTTGCGGTGGCAAATCGAGCTGGCCTTCAAACGCTATAAGCAAACGCTCGACTTGCATGGCATCCGGGCGCACAGCGAGGCGCTATGCCAGATGGTGGTGCTGGCCAAGTTCCTGCTCATCTTGCTGATGGAGCGTCTGCTGACGCCCGCCTTAGCGGTCCGGCCGGGGGAGCGGCCCCTCTCCCCTTTCGTCTGATGCGGGCCGTCCTCGCCAGCCTCGTGCAGGCGATCTGGGGACCGTGCCCGCTGGCATTCTGGTGTAGCGTTGACGTGGAGACGCTCAGCGTCCTGTATGCCGACTCCCCCCGCAAGCGGAAACCCCAACGCCAAGCCTGCCTGACCGAATTTCAGACCGAGTTAGTGGTAATCGGGGGGTAGCGCATATGAGGCCGACCGTCCGTGCACAGATGCCGTTTTGCCACGGGCAATGATCGGCAATCCGGACGCGCTTCACTCCGGCGCTCTGCAGGAAGCGGGTCACGGCTTGGTTGACGAAGATGCTGTCGTTATCATGGAGCAGATATGTCGGTTGCTCCCCAAACGGCGTGGCCTCGCGTATTTGTTGGACCACCCACTCTGCGGTGGGATGCGCCGTCACCGCGACGTGCTGGATGACCCGCCGATCATGGCGGATGAGCACCAGCACGTAGAGCACCTGGAAGCGGAGCGTCGCCACGGTGAAGAAGTCCATCGCCCAGATGGCCTGCCGATGATTGGCAAGAAACGTGCGCCAGGATTGCTGGGATTTTTCGCTGGGCGGCACGCGAAGAGTCGGGACATACTTGGCGATGGTGTTCGGGGCCGGCACATCGGTCAGTCCCAGCGAGACCAACTGATCGTGAATGCGCGCTGGACTCCACAGCGGATTCTCGCGATGCACGCGTTTGATCAGCGCGATAGTGGCTGGCGAAATCACCGGCCTGCCGCGCGGTTTGGACTTACGCGCCCAATACCAGCGGAACCCGCGACGGTGCCAGCGAATCACTGTGGCCGGGGTGACGACCATCAGCGCCGTGCACCAGTCCGACCAGGACCGGGAGAGCCAGCTCCAGAGCCGGCGAAAGGTCGGTGTCGGCTGCGGTTTTGGACGTTTGCCCGTGTGGACTTGCTGCTCGAAGAGTGCCAACTAGCTGCGGAGTGCCAGGTTCTCCAACACGAGCGACTGGCGTGACCGCAGAAAATTGCGGGCGACTTGCAGCAGGAAGCGAAGCCCGTCACGGAGAAAGAGCAGGAGAAAGCGGCAATTCACCATGCCGAGAGCATACCCGCAGATGACGCCGTCGCCTATCTGTTGCGGGTGGTTTGATCTCGGCATGAGTTTTAGAGGGTCGACTGCGGGTGTTTCACTTGCGCGCATATGACCATTCCATGGTGACAAGGAGAACCCGATTCATGCTCAAACTATGTATGTGTTTCTTGTGTGCGGTGGGTTGCGTCTTTCCGTCGCTGGCCGCGGACAGTGAAGCCTTTCCACTACGCGATTTTCTCGGAAGGACCTGGCGAAACGAGTGCGTGGAGTTCCCGTTGTCCCCATCACAGGCGAAGGCCTTGAAGGCAGGTAAGACACTGGTCGCTCCCGACGGAACCCCCGTGCCCTACCAGCTTGTGCCTGGCGCGACGAAGACGACTGCCGCACATGTCGCCTTTCTCGCTGATCTCGATCCCTTCGAAACGCGCGCCTATCGGTTCGCGACTTCCACTGCCAGAGCCCACACCGATCTCCACATTGAGGAAACCGCCGATCTTATTCGCATTTCGAACGCGTTCACCGGCATCGCCGTACGTAAAAAGCTCGCAGATGGCGCCGGGCCAGTCGACAGCATTCGGTTGAACTCAGGTCAATGGATCGGCAGCTCGCACATCACGGGCGGCACCCGGCCGTTGGTGTCCTACACGGCCGAGATCGTGGCCCGCGGCCCGGTGTTCGCCGAAGTTGTGTGCCGGGCGGATTATGGCGAGCAACGCGCGTGGGAACTCCGTTTTCACGTGCAGGCCAACGAACCGATCATCCTCGTCGATGAGCGCTATTCGCTGGGGGACGCTTCCACGTTTATCCTCAACCTGAGCCGGGACTTCTCGCCCGATCACATACTCTATCGCGACGCGGCCAGCCATTTCGCCCAGTGCTCGAGTTGGAAAATCGCAGTCGACCCTAAACCGGTATTCGTGCTGGAGCCCTGGCTGCACTGGGGTTCGAATGACCGGCAGGGCCAATGGTTCGGGCTCTACAACGAGGCGGGCACAGAACTGGTGGCGCTCGCGGCGCGCGATGCCGCGACGTGGGTCGAACCCAATATTCGCGCATCTTCCTTGCAGGCATCCATTTACGTCAAGCTCGCCGACCAGGACATCACCGCCACGTTTCCACTGGGCAACGGCAACCGCCGCTGGATGATCGGCGCACACAACAAAAACGCGAGCCTGGCGATCCTCAAGGAGAAAGAGGGGGAACGCAGTCGTTCTCCGCTGCCGCAAAAGTATGTGATCAAGCATGGGCAGTTTCCGCTAGATAGGGTGAAGGATTATGTGTTGCTGCCGCCTGGGAACGAAACGCATCCGCGTCTGTTCATCACGAAGGATCAGGCGCAGGAATTCCGCAAGACCTTCCGGGCTGACCCGGCCAGGCTGGCCAACCTGACCCAGTCGCCCGTGGGCCTATACCAG
>CAYRKB010000247.1:0-3057 GCA_964424705.1 uncultured Victivallales bacterium | reverse complement strand
CCTGGCTCTGCTCCTTCGAGGCGGCCGCGATCTCCGCGATCAGCGTGGCCACCTTGCCTGCATTTTCCTTGATGCTCGCCAGGTTTCTTGCCACTTCGGCGGTCACGGTCACGCCCGCATCAGCGTTCTTCTGCGAACCTTCGATCAGGTCAGCCGTGGTCTTTGCCGCTTCAGCACTGCGGCGTGCCAAGTTCCGGACTTCCTCGGCCACAACCGCGAAGCCCTTCCCGGCTTCACCGGCCCGGGCCGCTTCCACCGCCGCATTAAGAGCCAGCAGGTTCGTCTGAAACGCGATCTCATCAATCGTCTTGATGATCTTCGCTGTTTCTGACGCTGACGCCTTAATCTTGTCGATTGCCTCGGTCATCTTCTTCATGGATTCCACACCCGTGCCAGCCAGTGATGCCGCTTCTTTGGCGACCGTGTTGGCCTGGTTGGCATTGTCCGCGTTCTGCCGCGTCATGGACGCCATCTCCTCCAGCGAGGAGCTGGTCTCTTCAAGGCTCGACGCCTGCTCGCTCGCCCCTTCGGCCAGCTGCTGGCTCGCGCTGGAAACCTGTCCCGAGGCGGAAGCCACCTGCGCGGAGCCTGATGCGAGCCCTTCGATGATGCGGTTCAGAGCCCTGCTGATCGACAGGGCCAGAATGATGCCGAACGCGAGCGCGAGCGCGAAGCCCACCGCCATGCCGGCCACCGTGGTGGTCTTTGCCGTCGTGGAATTCGAGTCCGCCAGCTTGCTGGCGGCGTACGCCGCCTCGTTGTTGATCTTCACCAGATCGTTCATCAGGCTCTCGGCGGCGACAAACGTCACGCCGTTGACGACAAGCCCCTGGTGAACCATCTTCGCATACGCCGCAGCGCCCTTCTTCTCGGCCTCCACGCAGCCGTTATACTCCTCAACCATCTTTACATAGGCCTGATGGTCCTTCATCCATTCGTTCAGCGCCGGACCGAACTTCGCCCACAGCTTCTTCTCCTCCTCCGTCTGCGGGAGCGATTCGCAAAACTTGAAGCTCTTGTCGAAATCCAGCCACATGCCGGCAAAGCCCTTCAAGGCGGCCTGCCGGTCGCTCAGGGGCAGCTCGCGCGAAAGCAGGCCGTTCTCCGCCCCGTCGATACCCTTCATGGTCGCCTTCATGATGCCCAGCGCCACAACGGTCTGATAGTCAACCATCGTTACGTTGGTGGAAGTGCGGTTCTCGGTGTAGAGCGCCCAGATGGCGTCAATGATCTCCGTCGCCTTCGCGCAGGACTTTGCGTTCTTGTCCAGCGCCTGGACCGACATCTTCCCGTAGAGTTCATTCGCCTGCTCTATCGGCTGACGATAGGCGCTGTACTCCTTGGCCATGGAAACGTAGGTCTCATGGTCCTTCCACCACTTGTCCCACGCCGGAACGAAGTCCTTCCAGGTGGCCGCCTCTTCCACAGTCTGCGGCAGAGGCTCGTAGATCTTCCGAGCCTCCTCCGCGCGTTGTTTGGCGTCGTCGAACCGTTTGAATGCGGCAGCTTCGGCGTCCTTGTCCAATCCCTCGGCCAGCAGAGCGTTCTCCCCGGCATCGACCGCCGTTTGCGCCTCGCTGACGACCAGCAGTGCCTCCACGCTGGGCAGGCGCACTCTGCCGATATCCTCGACGCTCTGGAACAGCTTCTGAACGCCCCAGAACCCGATTCCGCCCACGATCAGCGTCACCACCGCCACGCTGACAAACCCTCCGATTAGCTTCGTACTGAGTTTGATGTTCGTAGCCATTACGTCCCCCCTTTGTGTTCTTGCCAACGCTGACCGCCGCCCATCGTCCTCCTTACTCCGCTTTCCCGATTCCGCCGACCGCCGCCAGCTCGCCGCTGGAGAGCACCTTATCCACGTCCAGCAGCATGATGACCTTCTTGGCGATCTTGCCCATGCCCAGGATGAAGTCCGTGTCCACCGACGTCCCGAACTCGGGCGCGGGCTCGATCAGGTCTCCCCCGATGTCCAGCACCTCGGACACCTCGTCCACAATCGTGCCCATCGTCACCGTCTCGCCCTGCCGCCTGACCTGCACGACGATCACGCACGTCTTGTCCGTCGTCTCAACCGTCGGCATGCCGAACTTCAGCCGCAGCTCCACCACAGGGATCACCTTCCCGCGCAGGTTGATCACGCCCCGCACGAACTCCGGCGTGCGCGGCACCCGCGTGATCTCCACCATCTTCATGATCTCCTGCACCTTCAGGATCTCAAGCCCGTACTCCTCCACCCCCAGCTTGAAGGTCAGGTACTTCCCCGCCTTGGCCTGCGCGACGGCGCCCTGCTCGCTATTGCCAGTTTGTGTTGTCATGCTTCACTCCTCCATGCCCTGAATCGAACTACGAAATACGCAAAACACACGAAAGGGGAGTTGGCTTGCTGCGACTCCCATTTTTGCGCCTTTCGCGTGTTTCGTAGTTGAATCTTCTCTTTCAATGCTAGAACGATTTGAGATCTTCCTCGTCCAGGGGAATGACATCCTCGGGCTTGGTTGGCCGTGAGCCGGGTTTCGCCGCCTTGGCGTGGTTTGCCGCCAGCTTGGCGGGCTGCTGCGCCGCCTTCTTCGCCGGGGCCGCCGCGCCCAGATGCGCCTTGACCCTGCCGGCCGTCACCTGGCGGCCGACCGCCGCCGACTGGCTCCCCGTTCCCGCGCCACCGACGATGCTGCGCAGCTCTTCCACCATCGTGTTGAGCTCTTCCGCCTGCGAAGAGAGCTCCTCCGACGCGCTCGCGCTCTCCTCGGCGTTGGCCGCGTTCTGCTGCACGACCTTATCCATCTCCGACACGGCCGTGTTCACCTGGTCAATGCCCTGGCTCTGCTCCTTCGAGGCGGCCGCGATCTCCGCGATCAGCGTGGCCACCTTCCCGGCGTTGTCCTTGATCTCCCCGAGGTTCTTCGCCACTTCCGTGGTCACTGCAACGCCCGCGTCGGCGTTCTTCTGCGAGCCCTCGATCAGGTCCGCGGTCGTCTTCGCCGCTTCCGCGCTCCGGCGCGCCAGGTTGCGCACTTCCTCGGCCACGACCGCGAAGCCCTTGCCCGCCTCGCC
>CAYRKB010000246.1:0-3085 GCA_964424705.1 uncultured Victivallales bacterium | reverse complement strand
CGTCAGGGTTCTCTTTTCTCGCGGGTTTGCTGGCGGGGGAAGGCGGCGTGACGGCCGCCGCCTATCTCTTCAGTTATGCTCTGTTTGTCGACCGCCGCCCGTGGAAGGACCGCCTCATCGGCCTGGCCCCGTTCGCGGGTATCGTCATCGCCTGGCGCGGGACGTACCAGGCTTTGGGCTTTGGCGTTGCGCAGTCCGGGCTCTACGTTGACCCCGGGGGCGAACCCTTGCGTTACGTCTTCAACCTGCTCGAATGGGGGCCGATCCTGTTTCTGGACGTGTGCACCAGTCCCATTCTGGGCAAGTATGCATCCCTCGCCCCTCAGTTGAAGCCCTGGGCGTGGGGTTTGGGTTCGGCCGGACTGATTGCCCTGGCGGCGGCGTTCTTTCCCATGCTCCGCAACGAGCGCTCCGCGCGGTTCTGGGCCTTTGGCCTCGTGCTGAGTCTGGTTCCGGCCTGTGCCACGACGGTTCCCGACGACCGCATCACGCTTTACGCGATGCTTGGCTTTGCGCCGCTGGCGGCCTCCTTCCTGGCGGGCGTCGTCGATAACCGCGCCTGGCTGCCAAACGGGCGAACCCGACGCCTCGCGCTTCAGGCGGCGGGAATTCTGCTTCTCATGCTGCACGTGTTCCTCCCGCTGCGCTGGCCCGTCAAACGGTTAGCCCGCCTATTCCGGCAGGCAGAGAGCTCGGCGACGGTAGTCCCGGTCCTGCGGGCGGCGCCAGACGAGGAACTGATTCTCGTCAATCCCCCCGACGTGATGTACCTCTCCTATCTGCCCTTCTTTCTCGCCGAGGAGGGAACGGCCTTGCCCGCCCGCATGCGCATCTTGTCGTCGAGTCTGAGTGACATCGTTGTGCGACGAACGGGTGCGAACACGCTGTGGCTTGTTTCGCAAGACGGGCCGCTGATCCCGACGCGACCGCGAAGGGTCGACTTGCCGCCAGGCTCGCCCCTGCGGCACGACCTCTACAAGGTCCGCCTGATCTGCACGGCGTTTCGCGCGGAGGCGCTCCGCCTCGAGTCCGGCGACCGCACGGCGCTTCCCGGCATGACGGTGGTGGTTGACCGTGTGGACGACCGCGGGCATCCGACCGAGGCAACGTTCCAGTTTGAGGTTTCCCTGGATGACGTGCGCCACCGCTGGGTCTTCTGGGATAGCGCGGCTGGCCGCTACGCGCCCTTTACGCCGCCGCGGCTGGGAGAGGAACTGCGAATACTCGGACCGTTGCCGATTGTGCCGTGAGAGAGAACGGCGGCTATTGTTCACGCCCTTTTGGTCGTCACCCCGCGAACCCAGTCTTCGATCCGGGCTCGGATGGCGTCGCGGACCCTGCGCGTTTGGGCCAGGCGCTCCTCATCGGATCCAGTAAAGGCGGCGGGATCGGGGAAGCTCCAGTGCTCGCGCTTGGTGATGCCGGCAAAAATGGGGCAGCGTTCGGCGCTGGCTTCGTCGCAAACCGTGATCACATGCGCATAGAGCCGGCCGGCCTTGATGAGGTCGAAGACCGCCTGGGAACGGTTGCCCGAGATGTCGATTCCGACTTCGCGCATCGCGTTGACGGCCAGGGGATTGATCGCGCCCGGTTCCAGCCCCGCGCTTTCGGCCTCGAATCGATCGCCGTACAGATGTTTCAGCCAGGCTTCCGCCATCTGGCTGCGCGCGCTGTTGCGAACGCAGATGAAGAGCACGCGCAACCGGTCGGCGGGGAGGGGGCGGTGGCGAACAATCTCGCCGTGCCGCATGTAGAGCACCACCTTGGCTATCCGGGCCGCATGATCGCCGATGCGCTCCAGGCTCGACACGACCGCCCGGGCCGCCAGCACCGCCTGGACCGGGGCGTTCGGCTCGCCCAGCGCCTTCTCGAAGCGGGCCGTCAGGCGGTCGTGGATCTCGTCGAGCGCCGCGTCGCGCTCCCAAACGGCGCGGGCCTCGTCGGCATTCTGCGCGATGAACGCGTCGATGGCCTTGGCCGTGGCGACGACGGCAAGATCCGCGAGTTGCGCGATGCCCCGGCCGGTTGCGGGAATTCCGCAGGCGGTCAGAAGCCCGGCATGATGGGCCACCTTCTTGGCCAGGTCCCCGATTCTTTCCAGCTCGTGGTTGACCTTGGTGACTCCAAAAACATAGCGAAGTTCGTCGGCAACCGGCGCATAGAGCGCCAGGATCTTCAGGCATTCCTCCTCGATCCGGACCTCCTGCCTGTCCACGGCTTCGTCGCCCTTCGCCACGGTGTCGGCCGCCGAAGCGTCGCCCGTGGCAGCGGCCTCGGACGCGCGGCGGACCTGGTCCAGCACGCGATCCGCCAATTCGCGGATTTCGCGGTTCAACGCCTCAATCTCGCCCTGAAAGTGCACTTTCATCGTGTTCGCATCTCCTCGTTGTTCATCCAAATCGGCCGGTCACATAGTCCAGCGTTTCGGGCAGGCGGGGGCGCTGGAAAATCGCCTCGGTGGGCCCATACTCCAGCAGCCGGCCCAGGTACATGAACGCGGTGTAGTCGCTGGTTCGCGCGGCCTGCTGCATGTTGTGGGTCACGATGAGGATGGAATAGTCGCCTTTAAGCTGTTCGATCAGGTTCTCGATCTTCGTCGTCGCGATCGGGTCCAGCGCCGAGCAGGGTTCGTCCATCAGGAGCATCTCGGGCTCGGCCGCGATGGCGCGGGCGATGCAGAGCCGCTGCTGCTGGCCGCCGGAGAAGCCGAGGGCGTTGTCCTGCAGGCGGTCCTTGACCTCGTCCCAGAGCGCCGCGCCGCGCAGGCTCCGTTCGCACACGTCGTCGAGCACCTGGCGATTGGTCTCGCCGTCGATGCGCAGCGGGTAGACGACGTTTTCGTAGATGCTCATCGGGAACGGGTTCGGTTTCTGGAACACCATGCCCATGCGCTTGCGCAGTTCGATGACGTCCACGCCGGGCGCGTAAATGCTCTCGCCTGCCAGCTTCATGTCGCCGGAGATCCGCACCGTGCTGAGAAGGTCGTTGATCCGGTTGACCGAGCGCAGCAACGTTGACTTGCAGCAGCCGGACGGTCCGATCAGCGCCGTGACCTTGCCGCGCGCGACCTTCATGTTCACGTCGA
>CAYRKB010000245.1:0-3100 GCA_964424705.1 uncultured Victivallales bacterium | reverse complement strand
ATGACGGCCCACGCACTGCCAAACGACCGGGAGAGTTTCCTGGCCGCGGGCATGGACGACTACGTGTCCAAGCCGGTCTCTCCGCAGGCGCTGGCCGAGGTGTTGGCGAAGTGGCTGCCGAAGGAGACAGAAGCCAGGATTCAGGAGTCAGAAATCAGGACAGATCAGGGGCCGGAAGTCGGGAGACAGGAGTCAGGGGGCAGCGCCAGTTCATCATTGCCGGTTTTCGATCACGCGGGAATGCTGGGGCGAGTGATGGACGACCGGGAGCTGGCGCGCACGATTCTGGACGGGTTTCTGAAGGATATTCCGCTGCAGATCGCAGCGCTGCGGCGCGACCTGGAAGCCGGCGACCTCACGAGCGCCACGCGCCAGGCCCACACGATCAAGGGCGCCTCGGCCAACGTGGGGGGCGAACGCCTGCGCGCCGCAGCCGACGAAATGGAGCGGGCCGGCAGGTCCGGCGACCTGCAAGCCGTCACGGCGCTCCTCGCGGAACTCCAGGCGCAGTTCTATGCGCTCAAGATGAGAATTGGGGAACTCGCGTGAAGGACGATGCCACAGCGCCCATTGCCGGCCCCGCCCCGGCGCGGAGCAGGCGGACAATCCTCGTGCTCCTCGCATCGCTGATCCTGCTGTGCGGCCTGGGCTGGGGAACCTCCTCCCGGTGGGTGGCCCACAAGGACGCAGCCATGCGCGCGACCCTGCTCCGGCAGACGGTGGACATCGCCAGCGCCATCAGGCCCGACCTGGCCATCCAGCTCACCTTCACCTCCGCGGACAAGAGCTCGCCCGCCTTCAAAACAATTCGCGAACAAATGATCTCCGCCGGCAGGAGCTTCCCGAACCGCGGCATCTACAGCATGGTCCAACGCGAGGGCAAGGTGTTCTTCGGACCTGAAGACTATCCGGAGAACGATCCGATGGCCAGCCCGGCGGGAACGGAATACCGGAAGCCGCCCGCGGAGTTGCTCGGGGCCTTCACCGCCAAGCGACCGGCCGTGGCCGGACCATTTACCGACGAATACGGGAGGTTCGTGACAGCCCTGGCTCCAGTTCTCGATCCGCACAGCGGCGCGGTGCTGATGATGGTGGGCATCGACCTTCTGGCCGGCGACTGGCAAAACCAGCTCGACAGCGCCCGGCGCACGCCGCTGCTGATCGCTCTCAGCGGCATGCTCCTTCTGTTGCTGCTCGCCGCGGCCGCGCGCAGCCGGCGGAGCGCGGCAGGCCTGCTGGCGGCGGGACTGCTCCTCACCGCGCTCGCCGTTCTCTATGTCAAGGCGGATGTCGAAAGTGACGCACAGCGCGAATTTGATCTCGTCTGCAACGAGCTCCGGATCAAAATCGAGAACCGGCTCGCCGCCAACGCCCTGATCCTGCGCGCCGGGGCGGCCCTGTTCGATGCCTCGGAGGCGGTCTCCCGCCGGCAATGGCAGACGTTCTGCCAAAGCCTCCGGCTGGAACAGCAGATGCCCGGCATCCAGGGGCTCGGATTTGCCGTTCTGATACCCGCCGACCAGCTGCCTCAACACATCCTGGAAATGCGCAGCGAAGGCTTTCCGGACTACGAGGTGAAGCCCGCGGGCGAGCGCTCTATCTACTCGGCCATCGTCTACCTCGAGCCTTTTACAAACAGGAATTTCCTGGCCTTCGGCTACGACATGCTGAGCGAATCCGTGCGCCGGAAGGCGATGGAGGAGGCGCGGGACCAGAATGCCGCCGCGCTCTCGGAAAAGATTACCCTTGTGCAGGAAGCAGGTAAGGACGTCCAGGCATGCACCTTAATGTACGTCCCGGTGTACCGGCGCGGGCTGCCGACGGACTCCATCGAACAGCGCCGCGCCGCGCTCCAGGGCTGGGTCTACAGCCCCTACCGGATGAACGACCTGATGAACGGTATTCTCGGAGACTGGGCGACTCAACGGAAGAATAACCTGTTTCGCCTGCAGCTCTTTGACGGCGCGGTGGACTCGATAGACAACTTGCTCTACGACAGCTGGCGTACAGGGGACAAGACACTGGCGGCTGCCACACCTCTTGTCCGGCTGGCCGCCATGAATTTCGGCGGGCGCCATTGGACTCTGCAATACACACATTCTGACGGTTATGCCTTTTGGAAGGGCGCCGGCCTTGCCTGGCTCGTCGGGCTTGGCGGGCTGACGCTCTCCCTGCTCCTGTTTGGGCTGATGCTCGCCCTGCTCAGAACTCGCGTTAAGGCGCAACAGATCGCAGAGCATCTGACCGCCGACCTTCGCGAGAGCGAAGCCCTGCAGAGGCTTCTACTCGACAACCTTCCGGTCGGAATCGTCATCATCGACCCGGCTTCCCGGACGATCGAACGGGCGAATGATTATGTGGCCACGCTGTTCGGCGACTCAACCGACCGACTGATCGGGCGGCGTTGCCACTCGCTCCTGTGCCCCGCAGCCGAGAACTCCTGTCCCGTATGCGACCTGGGGCAGACGGTGGACAATTCGGAACGGGAGCTGGTGCGCTCCGATGGAAGCCGCCTGCCCGTCCTGAAGACGGTGAAGCGCGTCCGGCTTAACAATCACGAAAAGCTGCTGGAATGCTTTCTGGACATCTCCACGCGCAAGAGCGCGGAGGTCGCTTTGCGCGAGCAGACTGCGCTGCTTGAAGCACAGATCACCGCGAGCAGCGACGGTATTCTCGTAGTCGACCCGAACCAGAAGAGAATCCTTATGAACGCGCGAATGGGTGAACTGTTTGCTGTTCCGTCGTCCATCCTTGCGGACAGGGATGACAGCGCGCTGCTCAAACATGTTGTCGGCTTGACCAGCAATCCCGGGCAGTTTCTCGACAAGGTCACCTTCCTTTACGAACACCCGGAGGAAACCAGCCGGGACGAAGTGGAGCTGAAAAGCGGACTGGTGCTGGACCGGTATTCGGCTCCGGTATTCGGCAAGGACCGGAAGCACTACGACGAGTGGTTCCGCCGCGGGCCCCTCATCGGTGCCGGGGGCGGCTTCCTGACCATCCGCTCGATCAAGCTCTTCGCCGACGGAGCCTTAGGCCCTCGCAGCGCCTGGCTCCTCGAGCCCTACAAGGACGACCCCAAGAACTCAGGCAAGGTCGT
>CAYRKB010000244.1:0-3142 GCA_964424705.1 uncultured Victivallales bacterium | reverse complement strand
GCTCCACGAGCACGAGCTCCACGAGCACGAGCTCCACGAGCACGAGCTCCACGAGTACGACCACGGCGGGCTCAGTGGCCCCCAGCACCGTGATTATGTTCCAGTGAGGAATTCGTGACGTAAGCACAGCAGCTGTTGCTATCCGAGCGAGATGGCGGACGTCGGGTATAGATAGCAAAGGTTATTCACCATGGCGGCGCCTCAGGCCGGCATCCGTCCCCCCGGATCCGACTGGGGCGCCGTCTTCTTTTCGGAAAGGCGACGGACGAATCACCTAGGCACGAAGGCACCTGATCTGAGACCCCACGTCGTCTTAGCCCAAGTTTCGCACTTTCCGTCATAAGTCGTTGGAAATCAACGCCTCGATTTTCGCGGCACTACAAAGTCGCCGGCCGGGCGTGCTCTTCGGTTTGTGCGGGCGCGGCCCCGATCACGGATCGATGGCAGGGCAGGCCGTCCCACTTGATGCGTAGATTCCGGTAGATGGCTTTCTGGCATTCCTCGGGTTGGCCGGCCTTGCGGATCCGATGCGTCTGCCCGCTACGGGTGGGCAGCAGGATGGTCGTGTAGCAATGCGTTCGCAGAACGCGCTTCAAGCTCTCCCAGTTGCGGTGGTCTGCTTTCTGTTCCAACGTCCACAGGATGTTGCGCAGAAGATGATAAGCCAGGACGCAGATGAACACATGGGCATCGACGCGGTCTTCCTTCTGATGCGGGTTGGGGCGCAGCCCCAGATCGCTTTTGAGCGCCTTGAACCCCGCCTCGGCCTGCGTCAGGCTGATATACAGTTGCCAGAGTTGATGTTCGTTCAAGGTCCGCTCGTCCGTGCGCAGCACATAGCAGCCGAACAGGTCGGCGGCGGCCTGATAGGAGTCCGCGTCCCGGGTCCAAGTCAGTCGCAGGCCGCTGCCACCATCCTGCACGCTGATCGTATAGAACCGTCTGGCCTTGGGGTGGCGGGCCTGGATGCGGCCGAGCGCCTGCTCGATCTTCGCGCGATCCTTCAGGCGCTTGTGCTCCACGCGCGCGGCGAGCTTCTGGAGCGCGTCGAGTAACCGACGCTCGGCGTTGGACACGATGGCCTGTTCTTTGTTCCCACGCGGTTGGCTCTTGCACAACACGATCCGCTCGGTCGGGGCGCCCCTCTGGGCGGCGGCCCGGGGATCATCCATGACGCGGACCCAGACCGGGGCCTTCCCCTCACGGCCCTGCACCGTGTGGAAGCCCTTCTGCTCGCGAAACGCTTCCAGATAGCGTTGGCGCTGCCCGCGGCTGTCGTTGACCAGATAGCCAAACCCGTGCGTATGCAGCAGATCTAGGTTCTTGCGCGTGGCCACCCCCGCGTCCATGACGATCAAGGGCTTCGCCTGGCCGTCGGCCACGGCGGCGTTCAATGACCCGATCATGTCCAGCAGGCTCTTGCCGTCGTTGCGCGTGCCCTCGAAGACCTGGTGCGCCAGCTCGAAGCCGAACTGGTCGAAGACCATGCCGACGACGATCTGCGCACAGTCGTTGCGCTTCTGCTTGTTCGCGCCGCGTTTGGCCTTCGGGTTGCGTCGGCACAGACCCTCGAAATGCGTGTTGGTCAGATCGTACAGCAGCACCGTGCGCTCCAGATTGAACAGGCTGCTTTGACGTTCACGCAGATGGCTTTCGATGGCGCTTTGGTGCTCCAGCAGCAGGTCGCTGACCCGATAGAAGCGGTCGTCGCCCGCTCCGCGCAACGCGTTGCCCATCAGCTCCGGCAACCCCGTGCGCCGATACCAGTCCGGCAGGCTGTGTTCGCTGGCCGGGTCCGCCAGCCGATTGATCACCGAAATCGCCGCCGCCTGGCTTTGGCTGCGATTGAAGCCCAGCACCTGCAAGAGTTCCGGCAGGCCCAGCCGTTTCCAGATCTCCCAGCCCAGCAGCACCGGCCCCAGTTCCGCCGTATCGGTATGGCTCACCGCCTCCCCGCACACCCCGTCGATGACCGCGGCCGTATGCAACGGTTGGGCAAAAGGCAGCCACCGCCCCTCGCTGCCGACCTGGCGCACAATCCGGTCAACCCACGCGGCCTGGCTCTCACCCAAATCCCGCGCCCACAGCGTCTCGCGCCCGTAGAGGCGATCTTCCACGGCTTTGGCGATCGGCTTCCAGTCTGGCGGCGCAATCGGCGCGTTGCCCAGAGAGGCCACCGCGCGGTGGCGCGGCCGCGCCGTATCGTCACGATAGGACTCGATCAGCTTGAGCACCTGCCCGGACCGAGTCTCTTTGAGTCTGAAGAACATGGCGCGAGGGTAGGCCGCGGCCGTTGCGGCGTCAAGGGCACCACGCCATTTATGGGCACTACAACCAGACCCCAACCCAGATTACCAAGCACTTACGACGGAAAGGCCCTGGTTCTATCCGAAACTTGGGCTAGGAGCCTGTCGGACTTGCGGCGTCGACTTCGCCTCGCCTGAGTCCGCCAGGTTCCTATTGAGCGTTCGAGTATAGAGTGAACCGTCGTCCTCGTCCTCAGCGCAGCGGTCCTCGTCCTCGAAATATCCTCCATGAAGCAAGCCGTATCGAGAACGAGATCGAGGACGACGACGAGGACGAGTGGCAAGACGGACCTGTCATTGTTTGGGTGAACACTCAATGATGGTGTCGGGTTGTCTGCGCGCTCGGGGCTCGCTAAACTGCGTCCATGAGCACACGTTTTGTGAATGTGGATCGGCGAACGCCCCTGCTTCTGGTGCCGGACATGCGCGACTGGGTGCCGGATGACGACCTGGTGCATTTCGTGATCGCGGCGGTCGAGGGCATGGACCTGAAGCGACTGCGGGTCAACGTGCGTGGCACGGGTAGTGCGCAGTATCCGCCGACGATGATGTTGGCGCTACTGATCTATTGCTACGCGAATGGGATCTTCGGCAGCCGTCGGATTGAACGGGCGACACACCGGGACGTGGCGGTGCGGTACCTGACCGGTGACACCCACCCCGATCACGACACGATCGCGACGTTCCGGCGGACGAACTTCGACGCCGTGACGGAGTGTTTTGTGGGGGTTCTGGAGTTGGCGCGCGAGGCCGGGGTGTTAAAGGTGGGCACGGTCAGTACGGACGGCACGAAGCTGCGGGCCAACGCCAGCATCAACCAGAATGTGACGTATGAG
>CAYRKB010000243.1:0-3150 GCA_964424705.1 uncultured Victivallales bacterium | reverse complement strand
CTGCTGGCGAAATATGCCCGAGGCGGTCTGGGACTACACTATCGGCGGCTACCAGGTCATCAAGAAATGGCTTTCGTATCGCGAGAAACCGCTGTTGGGCCGCGGGTTGACTCCCGACGAAGTCCGTTACGTCACAGAAATGGCCCGCCGTTTGGCAGCACTTATCGACCTGCAACCGCAACTGGACAAGAACTATCGGGCGACAACGGCAGACACCTATCTATGGCCTGCAAGCCGCAGTTAAATCAGATTGTGGAGAGGGGCAAGGCGGCCAACGTCCGCCCCCACAGGATGGGGGAAATTTCCAAAACGGGTCCATTTCCTACTCAATATCTCGGGAGTTTTTTTCTTAACAAAATCTTGACTTTCCACTCCTGTCCCGACAAAATTTTTCGAAATAGAAGCGCTTCTTCGTGCTGGCCTCCACGGGCGTGTGCCCGGCCCGATCGAAAAGCGATTTCTTATTAATTCATCGCATGCAATCGGCATTGTTTATCTTAACTTAGGCCGCGACCGCGGGCGGCGCATTCCATCAGGAGGCAGGTTATGCATACACGTATTTCGGTCTACAAGCGCCTATTTTTTGAGACGATGGCTGTTCTCCGTCACGGTCGGATCCGGTTCCTGGTGCTGGCGGGCGCGGCGTTGCTGTCGCTGATCGGCGCCGCCCAGGCGCAGTCGTCTGATCTGGGCGTGACGCAGTCGGCCTCGCCGAATCCGGCGCTGGTGAGCAACCCGCTGACGTACACGATTACCGTGTCCAACGCCGGACCGAACGACGCTCCCAATTCGCGCCTGACCAATACGGTGTCGACGATTCTCACGAATCTGGCGGCATTCCCGAGCCAGGGCACCGTGTCCATTACCGGCCGCGTCGTCACCTGCCAGTTCGGCACGATCGCCGCAGGCAACAGCGCCAGCGTGACCATCACGGCCGTGCCGTTCCGGAACGGCATCGCGACGAACGTGGCGCTCGCAACGTCGTCCGTGTCCGACCCGTCTCCGGCCGATAACGTCTCGACCAACGTAACGGTCGTCCGGGCGCTCCCTGCGGTGGGGCTTCCCTACGCGCGGCAGGATGCGACCAACGGCTCGGGCTACGTGACGATCAGCAACTTTGTCTGGCAGGCCGACGGGAGCACCTGCCAGATGGAACTCGCCTTTTCGACCGACGACGGGGCCGCGTGGGCGCCCGTGTGGGTCCAAAGCGCCACCAGTGTGCCGTCGGGAGTTGTCGTCTCCGTGCCGCGGGACGTCTTGCCGCAGTTGCTCGGCATCGTGACGACGAACAGCGTGGGGATGAAGCTGACGAACCGCGTTACGACGATCTGGAGCACGACCAACGCGGCGACGGCGATCGAACTGTGCCCGAACGCACGCATCCGGGCCCGGGTGTGGGACGGTTTGAACTGGAGTGGCTGGATCACCAGCGCGGCGTTCCGGGTGGATAACCAGGCGCCTGGCCTACCGGCCTCGATTTCGAGTACCACGCACATGGCCGGCGTGTGGGCGTTCGCCCGGACGATGGGGATGGTGTGGGCGCCCGCGGCGGACGGCGCCGAGGGCTCGGGAATCCGCGGGTATGGCTACGTGTTTACGAACGTGGCGGGCAGTCCGGTTCCGACGGTGATCCGCGGTGCGACGACCAACGCGATCGGCGCAAACCTGTCCAATGGGACGAACTGGTGGTTTTCGGTCCGGCCGGTGGACAGCAATGGCAACTGGGGCGCCACATCCTCGGTGGGGCCGTACTGGATCGACGGGACGCAGCCGCTGGCGCCGATGAATCTGGACAGCGACAAGGCGGACACGGGCAAGTGGACGAACAACACGGATCATCTATTTACGTGGGGCCAGCCGACCGGCCAGCTCTCGGGGATTGTCGGCTACAGCATCGGCCAGGACGCGCCGGCCGACAACCTCATCGACACGACGGCCACGCAAGCGACGTGGCTGGCTGTGGCGGATGGGGCGCACACCTACCGGGTGAAGGCGGTGAGCAGCGCCGGGCTGTGGGGGCTGACCAACGTCTTCAACCTGTGGGTGGACCTGACCCCGCCGGCGACGTCCAACGACATCGATTTTGTGTGGCACACGAACTACCCGACATTCCACGTGGCGGTGACCGACCTGCTGAGTGGCGTCCAGCAGTGTTACTACAAGATCAACGGCACGGCGACGCGCACGGGGACGAATATGCTGATCAACACGAACGGCGCGAGCATCGTCTTGGACTACTGGTGCCTGGACAAAGCGGGCAACACCACGCCGACCACCACCGTCAGCGGAATTAAGGTTGACACCACTGGGCCGGCGTTCACAAACTGGCGGCGCATTCCGATCGGGCTGACATGGGACAATCCCATCGGAACCGTGCGTCTGACGGTTGCCGTAACCGATACGGTCAGTGGGTTGGGCGAGAATGTGCCGGAACTGGACTACCGGATCGGAGGCAGTTCGAACACGTATGACGGCATCTACGAGCCCATGACGTGGGACGGATCCGCGTGGGGATTCGAGATTACAGCGGACTGGGCGTCGCTGGCGGGGAGCAATCTGGCGTACCGGGTTCGCGCGCGCGACGTCGCCGGTAATACGAGCGTGAGTCCCGAGCAAGTTGACGCGCCTCCCGTGGTGGTCATTCCGTACGCGGTGCAAACAGCAACGAACGGCTCGGGCTACGTAACGATCAGCAACTTTGTCCGTCAGGCGGACGGGGGAAACTGCCATGTGGAGGTTGCCTTCTCGACGAACCAGGGGGTGGACTGGGTGAGCGCTTGGATCCAGAGCGCAACGAGCACGCCGGCGGGTCTGACCGTCGCGTCGCTTCGCGATGTGCCGCCGCAACTCCTGGGGATCGTTACGACGAACGGGGCGGGCGTGAAGATTACGAATCAGGTGACTGCCGTGTGGAGCACCACCAATGCGGCGGAGCCGATCACCTTCTGTCCGGGCGTGTTGGTCCGGGCGCGGGCATGGGACGGCGCGCTGTGGAGCGAGACGGTGACCAGCGCGGCGTTCCGGGTGGACAACCAGGCCCCGGCGATGCTTTCAGTCTGGAGCACAACGCATACGGCTGTGGCCTGGTCCCCGCTCCGGACGATGGGGATGGTGTGGGCGCCCGCGGCGGACGGCGCCGAGGGCTCGGGA
>CAYRKB010000242.1:0-3157 GCA_964424705.1 uncultured Victivallales bacterium | reverse complement strand
CTCAGGTCTTGCGCGGGATCACCACCACGAGGAGCAGCGCGCCATGCAGCGGCGCACGCCGTCAGGACCCCAGCGCCGCAGCACGGCCCCCCGGCAGCGCGCCGTCCACTCGCGCCTGCACGCCGCGCCGAGGTCCACCGTGGTCACGATGTCCATGATTGACCTGTAGGTGTACCGGCCCAGCCCCTTCCGCTCGCGGCGCATGGGCACCGGGCCGTCCGCCAGCCCGTAGCAGGCCGGCAGAAGCAGGTCCATCACGTCCTTCAGGCTGGCCTCGGCCCGACTGTCCTCGCGCAGGCATCGCGCTAGGCAGTTGTGCTCCCGCATCCCAAGGTCGAGGGCCGACAGGATCTTCTCCGGCGGCCAGCGCCGCGCGACGTCGTTCGCCGCCCGCAGCTCGGCTCGCGCCGCCTCGACGCGCTCCCGCCGCCTGGCCTCCGCTCTCGCATTGGCCCGGATAGCTTGGACGCGGGACGCCCGCATGTCGAGCCGCTCCGCGACCTCGCGGGGCCGCAGGCCCTCCGCCAGCAGCTTCAGAATCTCGTCCTGGCTTGGCTCTACGTATCGCATGAGTTCAACCCGAAGATGTCAGGGGCGCAGTGCCTGTTCAAGACCGATGCGGGCCGGAACGGTTGATTGCACGAATGTCACGGGCGACACTCAACACGCATGCCAAGACGGTAACAAACATCCTTCTTGGGTTCGCCGCTTTCCTTCCATTCCTCCCACTTACCGTGCGCCATTCGCACGCCTCCGGGCCCAAGTAGGTAGTGCTTCACTGCTTTCTTGTCGCCCGTGGCGAAGTATTCAGTCCTTATCACTGCGTTGCCGTTCGTCAGCTCCGCATAGTGTGGCACACGGTCCGCACTGACAGCCACTCGCAAAACTCCACTCGTGCAGAAGAGCGGCTCCCATTCGAACCTGTCACTGGAAACAGGAATAGTTCTGGGGATTGGCAGGTCCACTTCTGAGATTCTAAAATAGCGCCTCTTCCCCATCCCCGTACTGCACTCAACAAAGTGAGACCCATTGGTTGTACCGATGTAGCGCCAGTAGCCTTGGTGCTCTAGTCTGCGTTCCAGTTGTCCTCGCGACAAGACATCCGGCTGACAACCGGAAAGCGACATGCTCACTACCGCCGCAATGACCACGGAATACTTGAGGCGCATAGCGCACGCTCCTGCGGGTCTAGAATAGGCGGCTTCCAAAGGTTCGCCTTGCAACGATATCTCCAAAGGACCGCCCGCCATACCCCGATGGACCAAACGCCTCGTTCCCAAGAGCGAGGTGGTCAGGAAGCGACGTCGAAGAGATTGTATCGGTTGGAGACCCGCCTGGAATTCTCACGTTCATACTGCCATAGACTCTGACACCGTAACCTGAAACATCATGGTTGTCCGCGCCCGTGATAGCGGTCCCCCTGAAGAAACCACCCCAAGGGAAACACCCGCGACGTCCCACACTAACGCACCCGTTCCTTTGGTATATGTTGAAAGCATACGAGACATTACTGGGGAGCCGAGCTATCCCGAAACGCAAGGTGCGATCAGGATCAAGTGTTCCCAGTCTGCTAACCCGACGAAAAGCAGGTTTGTCGCACTTGATCTCGGGAGTGGTTTCGAGCCATTTCGCCACCGTCAGAGCGCTCCAGCCCCCATAGCTAAATCCGGCAATGCGAATATCTGGTTCGCTCTCACACGTGACTTCCCCATCCTTATCCCAATCCATGTTCTGAATGAGGTCTCTTTCCGCCGTGGACCGCCAAAACCAGTTGTAGATGCGATCCGGCTTCACATAGAGTTTGAGCGTCTCCGGCCAGGATTCCGGAGTGTCCGCAGCTTGCCCCGCACCAACAAAGCCAATTCGAATCGGGTTAACGCTGACAAGGCCCAGATAGTCAACGTCTCCCGCCACCGAGTTCTCGATGTAAACGTACAGATTAGGACCACCCCCCTCCTCCCCGATCGGATCCCGGTTGGTCCATCGCCCTAACTCAGAATTGTAATATCGAAAACCGCGTTGTTGCATTCGTGAGCGCCGGGCCACGTGTTTTCGACTGCAGGGGCGGGAGGGAGTGGTGCAGAATGGCCGCCTGCGGTGCGTCTTCAGACCGGACGGAACGAACTGCGTTGTGTCGCTGAAGCCCATGCGGAATTGCGCCTCCGGAACTGTCAGGACTATACCGGTTCGAGGCGGCGCAGGGAAGGCATAAATGAGGTCAGGCGAACAAGCTCGGCGGGGCTTCCTTCGCGGGAAATCCAGAGGCCGAGAGAGGCACGCGGATGCTATTCAGACAGGCACAAGCGGCTACAGTCGGTCGCGCTCATCCGGCGGAACATCCGGGACCTGAGCCATGAACTTGTCAAAACCGCGTTTCGTTGCGCGACGCGCTCGCTTTTCGAGATAGGGATCGGGCACGAGAAAGGAGAGCTTTTCCGCAAGGGCGCTAATCATCAATTCGTCCAGCGAGATATGCTGCTTGCGAGCCACCGCGCTGGCCTTTTCCCTGATCTCTTCGGGCATCGTGATCTGCAACGTTGTCATATCTCTTCCTCCAGCACAGTCAGGAACTCGGCCGGTCGTATGGGAATGATCCCAAAGCCGCGGGCTCTTGCGAAGTCCCTCAAATTGAATGTTACGATAAACTGGGCGCCGGATGCAATCGCCAGTTCCAGTATAAAATCATCGCCCGGATCGGCAAGCATTGGCCGCCACTTGAAGAAGATGTTCCTTCTGATGGCCATGGATACCAAGTAGTCGAGGAATTCGTCCGCGACGGAAGGATGCTTGCCTTGTCTTGTCATCTCGGCACTGAGTTGGGCCTCATATTCGAGCACCAGGGCCGTTGAGAGGTTCGTCTGCCATCGTTTGTCGCCGAGCCGTTGCATGAGAGCATAGGACGCCCCAAAACGGGAACGTGCCGCCGAAATCACGACATTCGTATCAATCACGGCTTGAATGCGCCTCATCGCCATATCTCCCTTGCGGTCAGTACACAGTAGTCCGACTCTCTTCTCCCCTGCAACCATCTTTCTCCCTGGGATGACACTTCTCGTGCGTGGCCTTCAGGTCCGTGATGGTGAGCTTGGCGTAGTGCTTGAGGGTCTCCAGCGACTCGTGGCCCAGCAGCTCCTTGACGTGGTACATGTTCGCGCCG
>CAYRKB010000241.1:0-3163 GCA_964424705.1 uncultured Victivallales bacterium | reverse complement strand
CACCTCGTAGGCTACCGGAAAGCCTTCCGGGGTGACGATCAACGCGATCACCACCCCGAAAGAAGGCGATTCTTTCCCCGATAGCGAAAGACGGGGTAATGTGTCTTCATCTCTCCGAGCAGATCGGGATAGGACCGCCCCTCGAGGGCGCGCACACATCACCGTATGTACGGATCACGTATACGGCGAAGCGGGTGGTGAAGATTCTCTTCCCTGCACCCACAATCTTGAGGGGTGCGCCCGCGAAGTGGATACCCCAGATGCGAAGGCGTGACACCCCCGGCAACCCCCGAGATGCTACGGATCTGCAATCTCCCGGAGCGCGCCGGCCAGCCGGTCGATGTCATCCCGGGTGTTGAAGATGTGCGCGGAGGCCCTCACCGTGCCATCAAGTCGCAGCCGGTCGTGCAGGATGTGCGCACAGTGGAATCCGCCGCTGACCAGAATCCGGTAGCGGTCGCACAACAACCGGGCGACGCCCTCCTGTCCGAAGCCGGGCGCCGTCACGGCGAACGTGGCAAGTCCAAGCCGTCGCTCAAAGGGTGCCGAAGAGCCCAGACTCACGGTCACCGGCATGGAGCTCAGCTGCTCCACGAGGCGGCGGCCAAGGTCGAGCGAGTGACAGCGCACCGCATCCATGCCGATCCGGCGCAGATAGGCAACCGCCGCTCCGAGCCCGATGGCGCCTTCGATGTTCGGCGTGCCGGCCTCGAAGCGCCAGGGCACATCCTGCAGAGTGTAAGCGTCGTCCCCGTGCCGCTTCACCATGCCGCCGCCCACCTGGTAAGGCCGCAGCGATTGCAGCCTCTCGCGTTTGCCGTACAGAACGCCAA
Organism: uncultured Victivallales bacterium; assembly: GCA_964424705.1. Taxonomy (GTDB): domain Bacteria; phylum Verrucomicrobiota; class Kiritimatiellia; order UBA8416; family CAYRKB01; genus CAYRKB01. Next base: position 2,330 of record CAYRKB010000241.1, on the reverse strand, counting down.
TGCCGGAGGGCCCCAGCAGCTTGTGCCCCGAGAACACCAGAAAGTCGCAGTCCAGCGCCTTCACGTCCAGCGGCAGGTGGCTCGCGCTCTGCGAGGCGTCCAGCAGGACCGGAATCCCGCGCCCGTGAGCCGCTGCGACCCAGTCCTGAACCGGCGCCTCGACGCCCAGGGCGTTGGACACGTGGGCCAGGCTCACGAGCCGTGTGCGGGGCGAAAGCTTCGCATGAATCTCCTCATATCGCGGCGTGCCGTCCGGCCCGAGCCCCACCGGTACGGCGTGCGCGAGCTGCCGCCACGGCATGAAATTGGAGTGGTGCTCCAGCGCGGTGATGACGACCTCGTCCGCCCCGCCCAGCCCGAGCCCCTGCGCCACCAGGTTGATGCCCTCGGTCGAGTTGCGGGTGAAGATGATCTCCGCGGGCGAAGCGTTGATGAACGAGGCGACCTCCTGCCGGGCGCGCTCGAACGCGTCGGTTGTCTCCTCCGACAGCCCATGCACGCCGCGATGGACGTTCGCCGTGTGTTCGCGATAGTAGCGCGTCACGGCATCGATCACGCAATCCGGCTTCGGCGTCGTGGAGGCGCTATCCAGATAAGTCAGCGCCCCGCCATCCAGGCTCCGGCGCAGCAGCGGAAAATCGGCGCGCGTCCAGGCGAGGGGATCGGTCGGGCTCTGCGTCTTCATGCGGGCTTTTCCTCCCCGTCAAACAGCATCGCGGGATCCCACGGGAAGCGCGTTCCGGCCAGGCGAAACTTGCCGGACGGCTCGGGCGCGAGGGCCGTCTCGCGCTGGGCGACGATCTCCGCGCCCGGCCCGTAGAGCGGGCGCAGGCAGGCCAGCGCCTCGCCGGCAACGCCGTTCTCCGCGCCGGGAAGCGCGACGTACCGGAACAGGTGCCGCGCCGGCTCGTGCTGCTCGACCTGGTACGCGAGCAGGCCGTCGATCCCCTCGAGCGCTGCATCCAGGCGGCCGACGGTGACCGCGCGCCCGTCCGCGGCGAACGTGACGTCGCGGCTGCGCCCCTCGATCGCGGCGGCGGTCAGGCCCGCGGTGCGGCCGCAGGGGCAGGGCTCCGCCGCAAGGCGCACGAGATCGCCCACGTCGAAGCGGAGCAGGGAGACCCAGGGGTTGCGCAACATGGTGACCAGGATGCGGCCGACGCGCGGGGCTTCGTGCCGCGCGCTCAGCGGCTGAAAGTCCAACCGGCAATACGCGGTATTCTGGTGCAGGCGCCCGTGTTCGCACTCGGTAAAGACGTGCCCGGTCTCGGTGGAGCCGTAGGAGCTGAGAACCGGCGTGCCGCTGAAGGCGCGCCGGATCTGGCGGCTATGGACGCGGGACGGAAACTCGTACGTGAGCGACACGAAGCGGGGGCGGTGCAGGGCTGCCCCGCGCTCGCACGCGTAGCGGGCAAGAATCGCCAGGTACGCGGGATCGGCCTCCAGCAACTCGGGCTGGAACCGGTTGAGCTCATCAATCATGCGATCCATATCAGCCGGGGTCCAGTGGCCCGGATCAGGCTTCACGTTGAGAAAGAGAAGCCGCCCCATCGTGCGCGATTCCATCGTCAGGTCGCCCATGTGACAGATGTTGCCCGCGCAAAGCGGGGTGGTGAGGACGGCTTCACGCTGCGACCCGTTGATGACGCGGTCCAGCCCGGTATGCAGCGTCGCGGCCGCGTGCTCCGAACCATCCCACCAGGGCTGGTACCAGACGATCGTCGAGCGATCGCCGCACGTGCCGCTCGTGCTCACGAGCTCCAGCTCGCCGGACGACACCGCCGCTTTGAAGTCGCGGTCCTGCGGGACAAATCCTTTCGGCATGTGGGCGCGCAAATCCCGCTTGGTCAGAACGGGCAGCGCGGCGAAGCGGCGGGCGAGTGGGGCGCCCGGGCCAGGGTCGCCCGCCTGCCAGGCGCGATAGAAGGGAGCGCGTCCGAACGCCTGGCCGAGCGCGTCCTCACAGTCGGCGCGATGGCCCTCAGAGACTTCGCAATCCTGTACCTGTCCGTGGATCATCCGGCGTCCATCCCCCAGTTTTTCAACAGGGGGCACTGTATACCACCAGGCGAGGGAATACCAGTGCTCCGTGCGAGCCGGGGAGGTTGCGCGGCAGTTCCGCTCCTAAATCGCAATCTGGTCCGCCACGAAAGATGACTACCCATCCGGCCACTACATAGCAGTCGTTGACCAACGATCGGCTCCCTGCCGCCTTGCGCGGCAGGTGCCTGAATTTCGGCTCCTGCGCCGCAGGGGCGCAGAGAGCCCACTTCTCATACCAATCACGCTAGACTGTCGGTATAAAGTTCGTGCACATAGCGTTTGCTTGA
>CAYRKB010000240.1:0-3169 GCA_964424705.1 uncultured Victivallales bacterium | reverse complement strand
GCCGGCCTGGCGCAACTCCTGCAGGTGCTCGGAATGGCCATCGTCACGGGCAAGCCCGGCCTGACCGGTGAGCAGCTCCGCTACCTGCGCAAGCTGTTCGAGATGACCCAGGGAGAGCTGGCCGACTCGTTGGGCAAGGGCCGTCGCGAGACAGTCGCCGAGTGGGAAGCCATGGGAAAGAAGCGTCTGTTCAAGACGCCATACGAGGAGATCGGCCTGCGCGCCGTCCTGATGTCGCTGTTTGCGGCCCGTGTTCTCGAATCGGAGTTCAATTGTCTTTCCTCGCAGCACAAGGCCGAGTATGCCAATGCTGCGGGCACGTTTGTCGAACGCGTGAGTACGTTGCTGGCCGAGCGCGGCACGAACAAGTCGATCGAGATTAGGCGGCAAAGCCGTCGCGGCGATTGGTCCACGGCTCACCGCGCTAGAGCCTGTCTCCATATTCCTTGATTGCCAAAGCCAGGGCGCTATCAAGCCAGCGCGAAAACGCGTCGCGGATATCGCCGATGTTGGTCTTGTGAGTAAAAACAAACGGTTCCAGGGAGCACGTGAAGAACTCCTGGGACTCCCACGTACGATCCTCGGAATCTTCGAAAGATTGCAACTGGGCAAAGGCAGTAGCTTCCATGATGCCGGACAGCTCGCGACCCACGTGATGCAGCGAGGCAACGAACACCAGGCGTTCACGGCCGGCCCGAATGGTAGCCTTGATGAAATAGTGGTCCTCGGCAAAGTTCGCGAATGTTCCGCTCCCGTTGGCGGATTTCATGACCTCTGACTTGTACCAATACCCGTTGTTGTGGTCGTTTCCGCCCACTGTGACATGAATGTCCGGCACTTCTATTGCCGCCACTGCATTCCCAAGTCTGGCGAGTGCTACCTCCAGCGACGTCCGTGCGGCCTCGCGCAGATCCATTGCCACATCGTTCACCATTCTCAACTCGGCGAGCTTCTCCAGGCGGCGCTTTCCAAGCTTGTCGGCAAGAGACTCAATGACCGCGGCTGTGACCGTCTTCTGCTGCGACAACTCGGCGTCGGCATCAACGCTCAGCGCCTGCGAAATCGCAGCTCTCTCCAGGCGAGCAAACATATGCGCCAGCGGAGCCAATTCGCCATGGTCGGCCGATTCGAGGCTCGCTATGTACTCCAGTCGCATGTCTCTGTCGACGACGAGCGGAAGGAGCTCAGCACGCAGGAGCACGAGCGTTGTCAGGGCCCGCGCAACGCGGCCGTTGCCGTCCTGGTAGGGGTGAATCTGGGTGAAACGATGGTGCAGCCATGTCGCAACGATGATGGGATCTTCCTGGTCGTAGTCGGCAAGCCACCGCAGCAGATTCTCCATCTCCGAATCCACCTGAACCGGCGGGCAGTACTCGTGCATCTGCCCGTCTGATCTCCGTGGATTATTCGGCTGTTCCTTGAACCGGCCGCGCAGCAACGGTATCTCCAACCGATGCCCGAACTGATCAACCGCGGTTGTGGTATCCTGATGCCGGGTGAGAATCGCCTGCAATTCGTGGACAACGGATTTGGTGAGCGCGCGATTGCCGGCGACGCAATCCATGACGAGCTTGATGGCCGCTTCCTGGTCCTTCAGCACGTCAATCAGCTTCGCCGGCTCGATGTCGGTACTCGATCGCGAAACGAGGTCTTCCATGAAGCCCGTCGCGACCAGCGCTTCGGTCGTGCCCCGGTCCAGGTCGTAGAGCCGCTCCAGAATGCCGGTCTCAACGCTCATTCGTCGTATGAGCCTCTGCGTGAATTCCTTGAGGTTTGCCGGGCTGTCGGACTCCAGACGGACCTTTGCGGCCCGCCACGTGTCGCAGAGCGGTCGTATCGCCGCGAGATCAATCGTGCGATCGCGATCCGATAACGGCTCGATGGGTTCCCATTGGGGTTCGGTCATTTCAGGTCTCCATTCGAGCCCTTACAGGGCACGCATACGCCGTTGCGGTTAGCCGTTTTTCGCTATTTCAGTTAATCACATTGTTGGCCGGTACGCAATATTTGGGCAAATGCATCGCCCGTGTGGGGCCCGTCGTTACCAAACTGATGATCAAGACCAGACTGACACGCGAGACCAAGCCAAAGAGAAGGCACCTGCCCCTCGCTCAGCGCGCCCCCTCCCCCACCAAATCCCACATACTCCGCACAAAATCCGACCCCACCCACCCATGCGGCATATCGCCGATGAACCTCGCCTCGACCTTGTCCCGGTGCACAACCTCGCCCCAAACCTTCCACCCCGGCACCGCCCGCTGCGACAGAAACCACTCCACCATCTCCCAGGCCTTGTCCTCGCGCCCCAGCCGCGCGAACGCCCCGATGCACCGCATCTCGTACGGCGTGAAGTCCTTCCACTCCGCCCCGCCGCGCCGCTCGCTGAAGAACGTCCAGTACTTGTCGAACGTGCGGTCCAGCGCGCCCGCCGGCAGCAACGCCCCCGCGTCGCACGGATCGAGTGCCACCGTAGTCGACGTAGCGTCGAAATCCCCCAGGTCCGCGCACCCGGGCACATAGTCGATCCCGTGCGCCTTCATCGCCGCAGCCACCGAGGCCTGCAGGTCGCCGGCGAACCGGTCCCGCACCGCGGCCAACCGCTTCGCCTCGGCGCCCATCCCCTTCACGCCGGCCGCTTCCAGCTCGCTCGCCAGCCACGCCGCGTCCTTCAGCCCGCGCAGGCAGAAGAAGTCGTCCCAGTACGAGTGCATCGGCTTCGCGGAGTAGCCCTCGTGGCTGATCGACGGCGGCAATATCCCGTAGAACTCGGCCTTCTCCGGGACGCGGTATTCGGCGGTGCGGCGCTGGTCCAGCAGCGACTCCAGGTACGCCACGCCGTGCACCACGCGCGGCCACATTGCGTCCAGCACGGCGCGGTCGTGCGTGCGGCGCCAGTGCTGGGCCACCAGGTAGATGAACTCGCCGGTCGAGTCGTGCTCGGGCACCGGGTCGGCCCCGCGCGCATCCACCACGCAGGGGATCTTCCCGTTCTCGTACTGGTTGGGGGCGTACCACAGCAGGAAGTCGCGGGCCTCGTCGACCAGGCCCATGCGCATGAGCGCCTCGCCCGTCAGCGCGCCGTCGCGGATCCACGAGCGCGCGTAGCTGCGCGTCCCCGGCTGGATGGCCGGCCCCGCGCGGTTGACCAGGATCCACCCGATCTGCGCCT
>CAYRKB010000239.1:0-3190 GCA_964424705.1 uncultured Victivallales bacterium | reverse complement strand
CTTGGACGATGTCATTGTCCACGAAGTTCTTTGCGCTGCGTTTGCCAATGACTTCCTGGAGGCGCAGTTCCCCATCCGGCGTGAACGCGATGCAGTAGGGGGCACGTTCGGTCTCTTTGTGCGCAATAGCTGCCTTAACCAAATCCCTTCGATTCACCGCGCCTCCTTGTTCCTGTCGTCCTCTGAATCCTGCCCCAAGATCTGGTCTGTGCTGCCGGTGAAATTGACAGAGAACCTTCTGCGGAAATGCAGGGATGAGATCGTGATGGTCGCCGAAATTAGAAACACGTATGGTATGGGTTATGCGTGCCGCAAGGATCGATCCGGCTTACGGTTCAAACTCTGCGGATAGACACACTGAAAAAGGAGATCCCGATGTACGTTGGCGTGGACTACTATCCGGAACACTGGGAACGGAAACGTTGGCAGGTCGATGCGCGGTTGATGGCGAAAGCCGGGTTCAACGTGGTGCGCCTGGCGGAGTTCGCGTGGGTGTTCATGGAACCCGAGGAAGGCCGCTATGACTTCGCGTGGCTGGACGAAGCGCTGGAGGTCCTGCGCCGGCACGGTCTCTCGGCAATCCTCGGTACCCCGACGGCGGTCATGCCGGCCTGGTGCGCACGCCAGTATCCCGAGACGCTGGCCATGCAGAAGGACGGCACCCGGATGGTCTGGGGCGTGCGCAAGAACAACTGCTTTGCCTCCGACACATACCGACGCCTCTCGGAACGCATCACGCGGGCCATGGCGGAGCACTTTGCCGGCACACCGAATGTCATCGGATGGCAGACGGATAACGAGTTCGGTCATCCCGTGTGCTATTGCGACACCTGCCGGCGAACCTTCCAGGAATGGCTGCGGGAGAAGTACGGCGATCTGGATGGCCTTAACCGGGCCTGGGGCACACACTTCTGGGGGCAAGTGTATGGCCGCTGGGACGAGATTCCCATCCCGGTGGATTTCGGCACGCACAACCCCAGCGCCTGCCTCGACTGGCAGCGCTTCTTCTCCTGGCTGAACGTGCGCTTTCAGCGGGAGCAAGTGCGGATCCTGCGGGCCTGCTGCCCGAAGCACTTCATCACCCATAACTTCATGGGATTGTTCAGTGACCTGAATTACTACGACCTGGCCGAAGATCTCGACCTCGTGTCGTGGGACAACTATCCTGTATGGGGCAAACCGGACGTCCGGTACGGGGCCGCCGCCGCGGCGGACGTGATGCGCGGGCTCAAGAAGAAGAATTTCTGGATCATGGAGCAGACCGCCGGGCCCGGCGGCTGGGCTTCCTTCGCGCGCAATCCGCGCCCGGGCGAGATTCGCAGCGTGGCCTATCAACAACTGGCGCGCGGCGCCGACGGCACCCTCTGGTTCCGCTGGCGGTCCTGCACCGCGGGCCGCGAGCAGTATTGGCACGGATTACTGGGGCATGACGGGCGTCCGCTGCGCCGTTACCGCGAAGCGGCGCAAACCGCCCGCGAGTTCCACCGTCTGGCCCGGGAGATTGAGGGTGCCGTGGTCCGATCGGACGTGGCGATGATTTACGACTACGACAGCATCTGGGCCCTTCGTATTCAACCCGGATTCAAGCAAAACGACTATCACCAGGCGATGCACCGTTATTACAATGCGTTGTTCCGGGCTGGCGTGAATGTGGACATGATCAAAAGCACGGACGACTTCCGGAACTACCGGCTGGTCCTGGCGCCTGACCTGCACGTCCTGCCCGACGCCGTGGCGGCAGCCTTGACGGCCTACGTGCGCGGGGGCGGGGTCCTGGTAACGGACTGCCGCACGGGCGTCAAGAACGAGACCAATCTCTGTCACCCGCGCACGCTGCCGGGACGGCTCAGCGACGCGCTGGGCATCACCATTGAGGAATACGATGCGCTGCCAGAAAACGAACCGTGCGAGGTGCGCGGCGAGGGTCCGGTCAACGGGTTGTTTCATGCGCAGGGCTATGCGGACTGGGCCAAGGTTCGCACGGCGGAAACCCTGGCAGGCTACGTTCCCCGGCACATGAAGGCGTTTGCCGCCGCGACGCGCAACCGTTTCGGCAAGGGCCGGGCCTACTACGTGGGCACCGTGATCCAGGAGGAAGCATTCTTCGACGCCCTGATGGCGGACGCCCTGCAGGGCGCGGGGATCCGTCCGCTTGTGAGCCCGCCGCGGGGCGTGGAGGTGTCACAGCGGCAAGCCGGCCGGCGACGCTACCTGTTCCTCATCAACCATACCGAGGCGCGTCAGGCAGTGACGGTGCCGGCCGGCCGCAAGGAACTGCTCACCGGCAGACTCACGCAAAAGACGCTGTCACTCGCGGCGTGGGGTGTGGCCGTCATCAGATTGTGACCCGCCCGGCGACAGGGCGGGCAGTTTGCGGTCGCTGCTTCGCGCGCTCACCCGCGAGGGAGCGACTGTAGACTTGGCGGCGCGAAGACGCCGTCGGCATAGCGCGCGTCGCGCAGGACTCTTCCGACGCCATACAGGAGCCCCCGCTCGTCATGGCCGACAATCCGTACCGATCCGTGCGGGCCGTTCTCAATCCGGAATCCCTTGCGCCCGATGCGCCATCCAGATCAAGTTCGTGATCACGCACGCGACGTCCGGCCTCCCAGGATTCACCCTGTTGCGCCTCTTTTTTTGCGCGAAGCAGTTGGTCTCACGCTTTGAACAGGATGACGGCCGCCACGGCCAGCGCTACCGTGGCGTACCAGGCTGGTCCGCGCTTCTCGCCGAATCCCAGCGCCCCGATCAGCACGCCGATCAAGACCGTCGCTACTCCGATCGCAGCGAACCCCATCCCCCCCGGCAACCTGGACACCCGCGCCGTAAGCGTCATGCCCGCGATCGAGCCGAACGCCGCCAGCAGGCCGTTGCCGGCCAGCCAGCCGACCGCCACGCCGGCGGGCCTTCCGTGCCTCAGGGACTCCCCGAACACTGTCACCAGCAGCGCCCCGTACAGGCTCAGCATAAAACAGTCGTTCCACCTGGGATTCATGGGAATACCGTTCCGTTGCAGCACGGTCATGTGTTTCAACGCCACGCCCACCAGACCGGTCAGCAGAATCAGCCCCAGCAGAATCCCTCCGTACAGCAGGCGTTCACGCGGGACCGCCCGGTGCGGATGGCCCTCGCCGGGCTCTTCCCCGCGGCCGGCGGCGGACACCACGCCGCAACCGCATGCCGCGGCCAG
>CAYRKB010000238.1:0-3488 GCA_964424705.1 uncultured Victivallales bacterium | reverse complement strand
GCCATTCGCCCCAGCAATGCGCCCGCCAGGCGATCGGAGTAGGCGCCGGCCTCCACGCCCCTCCACAGTCGACGCGGCCCCGGGGTCCGGAGGGCGCGGATTGCCGACAGATCATCCGGTTCCTTCCTGGCGAGCGCCCGATCCACGGGAAGCGCCCGCACCTGTCGGATCGCCGCGCGGAGGGCGCGTTCAGCTTGAAGAAGCGGCCGGGCAATTCCCGGGGCGCCGTACTCGGCTTTGAGTTGCGCATAAAGCGTGAGGGTCTGGGTCAACGTGCCGAATTCCGGCAGGGTCGGATACGTCTTCACTCTTGGTCCTCCTGGCTGCACAACCCCATTTCCACGGTCAGCAGCCCACGTGTAAGGAACACGACCGCCACGCCGTCGCGACGCACGCCCAGCGGTCGCTGCCGGCAGTAGAAGCAGCGGCTGATCGCCAACATCCCCACGGCTGCCGCCAGCGTCGAGGGTCGGAGAGTATTGATCACTCTACCACGATTACGGCGTGCTGCTCCACACGGCCAACCTTGATCAGCAGCCCATCGCCACGCCGTTCGGCCAAAAGCGGCCTGTCTTCCAGCGGCAGAGACGCTTTCGTTGCGCCGGGCTTGCGCACCAGCACCTCAACCCCGGCCACCGGCACCACGCCTTCCCGGGGACGCGCCCCGGTCTTGCCGGTCTTGAGCCCGCCGTAGCCCCTCGCCGCCGGACGGCCGGTGACGTCCAAATCGTTGAGGAGGTGAATCACCCAACGGCCGGCCTCCTGCGGCTGCTCCCACAGCGCCACGCTCACGGACATCGGGGCCTTGACGTCCATCGGTGCCGGCCGCGGTGCCACATGGGCCAGCATGCGCGCCATCAGGTGCCGCCAGAGCGGGAACGGCAGCCGGGCATAGGTCTCGCCGAAGCGCTGCGAGACGTACACGGTTTTGCCCTTCCCGAAGGCATGCTCAACGATCCCCGGCCATTCGGGTTTCTCCGGTTCCTTCGTGCACTGGCCGTCGCCGGGCCCCATCGGCAGATACCGGGCAACAGCCCGGGCCCCGACCCGCGCCTTCACCGGTTGCACGGGGTCGAACAGGAACTCGCCGTGTTCCGGGAACCAGGGGTTGTTCTCGGCGTGCACGTCTCCCGCCGCCGGGTCCCAGGAACGCTGAATGACGTTCGCTACCCACGGCGCCGGCTCGAACAGCAGGTGCCCGCGCCGCTCCCGGTAGAGTTCGCCCGCCGCATCCACCCCCAGCACGTCGGCGAGCGCGAAGTTCGCCATCGGCGCGCCGTCCTCGCCCAGCAGGCTGCTGCGACAGGTGGCGATCAGGCCGCCTCCGCGCGCCACAAAATCCCGCACGACCTCCGACTGCCGCGGGCTGAGGTAGCCCAGGTCGGATAACACCAGCACGGCGACGCCATCGAGTTCGCCCGCCTCGAGGGCGCGTCCGCTGACGAACTCCGTCGGCGTCCGCAAATCGAACAGTGCGTTGAAGGTGCCCTTCAAATCCCCGAAATACTCGAACGGGAACTCGCGGTACTGCCGGTCGCAACTCGCGTCGCTGGTCACCAGGCCGAGGTAAGGCACCGGCCGCGTGTCGGCCAGGTACGGCTCGCAGCGCTTGAGGCAGGTGAAGATCTCCTTCACCACCGGCTGCTCGCCCTGGATCGCCGGCACGCCCCCGAAAGCCGCCGCGGTCAGCATCTCCAGCCGGAAGTCAATGTCCAGCCGCGCCTGCGAGGCATCCACCACGTAGTTGTAGGCCTGCACCTTGCGCTGCCGCCGGCTCTTGCCGCGCAGCAGCCCGAGGTGAAAAGCGGCCAGCGGCACGACCGTGTCGTGGGCGTAGCCCAGGCGCTCCAACGCGTGCGCCGAGCCCACCACGGACTCGGAGCAGGAGTAGTCCAGCTCCTCGGCCAGTTTTTCGCCGTGCGCCGCGCACCAGTGACACGTCGTCGAGACGTTGTTGAACACGATCGCCAGATCCGGCCGAACCGCGCGCGCCGCCTCGTGGCACCGCAGGATCCCGCGGCGAAAAGTGTCGTACTTGAACTCAACGGCGCGACGGAACACCGGGTCGGACCAGTTCTCTGCCTTGGGCAGTTCCAGCCCGGTTTCGGCCTTGAACGTCTCGCGACAGAAGCGGCAGTGGCAAATGCCCTCGCGCGTGAAGGCGTTGTCGTAGAAAGCGGCCTCGAACGGATACCGCGAGAAACACTCCTTGAGAAGCGCTTCCATCCTGTCCAGAAACGGCGAGTTAAGGCAGGAATCGCTGTAGGGCTGGTCCGGCAGCATATAAGGCATGCCCTTATGGAGCGTGCGGTCGGTCTGCGTCTGGCACCAGTCGGGATGACCGTCCATAAACGGGTAGTGATTCTGCGGCGTGACGTAGGCCGCGGGCCTGATGCCCTCACGCGCGCAGGCATCGCAGAATTCCCGGACCAGATCGCGCCCCTTCAGGTGAGGGTCTTGGACCGTGAGCCCGCTGGGATACAGGGCGTATCCCTGGAAGAACGCGTTCATGAACACCACTTCCGCGCCGGCGTCTTTCCAGTACTTTGCCAGTCGCCCCGCGTCGAAGGTCTCCACCATGGGCGTCGCGCCCAGGTTCTTGAACCCCTGCCGATAACAGTTGCCGTACCAGTCCGTATGTGCCATGAATGCAGCCCTTTCTACAACAAAACGCGCGGGGGGGATTTACCCCCTCGCGTTTTGCTCTTTTCACTTGTGTCTGTTTACCGGATTGAAAACACCGTTCCACGGGGCATCACGGTGAGTACGATATCGTTGCCGTCGCCTCCCGCGTAATCGATGGCGAAGGCATAGGTCACCCCATTGTAGCTCGCATTGAGGGTCCGGCCCTGGGCGAACTGATCGCCGACGCCGTTCGGATTGGGGGACGTGTTGTTGAGAATCGTGAAGGTCTGCCCGATGGTCGGCTTGAAGCCCAGCGTCAACGTCAGCGCGCTGCCGCCCAAGGTCAAACCTTCCGTGACATGCAACTGCGCGTACTGCGACACGACATTGGTTCCCGTGAGCGTTACCGGCAACGTGGACGCGGAGTCCATCGCAAGCCGGCGCATGTACAGGTTGCCCTTGACCGTCCCGCCGAGGTTGCTGACCACACCCACGGTGCCTTCGCCGTCCAGCGTCGCGCCCGGCCGCACCAGCACTGGCCCGGCCGTATTGATCCAATTCATTACCCGCAAGGTTCCGTTGCTGACCTCCGTACCACCGGAATAGGTGTTTTCTCCCCACAACGTAAACGTGCCCGTTCCCACCTTCACCAGTTTCGTAAGTCTGTTGATGGGACTCTCCATGATCTGGCCGAAATAGTCCGTGTCCCGGTTGTCATAGCCGGTCGTCAACCGCGCGTTAGCCGCATAGAGGATGATCATCCCCATGCCCTCGAACGAGCCAAGCTTGGGGTTGGCCGAACTGAAAGAAAGCCCTGCGCTGAAGGAACCCTGCGTAAGGGTATGGTTGGTGCTGAAATTATC
>CAYRKB010000237.1:0-3506 GCA_964424705.1 uncultured Victivallales bacterium | reverse complement strand
TGGATCCTCCCGAATGGTCATCCCCAATTGGGACAGGTCGACGCGGAACTGCTGATGAACTGGCCGGACGGTCGGATCACGCCATTCGCAGTGAATTGCTCGACAACAGATTTCAAGAGCGAAGTACGGGCCAGCGACGTGGTCCTTTTCACCCCCATCTTCGGTCTAACAACGATGACGCAGGGTGGGCGCGAACTGGTGCTGACACCGGAAGGAAGATCCGCACAGCGATTATTGCCTAACGGCAGATTTCAGGCGCGCGTCCGGGAGGTACGCGATGGCGGCAACACACCGATCCCGCTCGATGGCATGGTGGTGAGCATCGCCCGCACGGCCAATGCCGCCGTGCCTGCGGCACGTATCGGCGATATGCTCACCTTCTCCATCGCCACCATCCCCTCACTGACCGGCGTGCGGGCGGCAGTCAGCGGGGGGCCGCGCTTACTCACCCAGGGACAGCTCGCGCCCAACCTGGATAACACCCAGCGACATCCGCGGTCAGCGGTCGGCATCGCCGGCACCCGCGTCGTCTTCGTCGCTGTCGATGGCCGTCAGCCGCAGCTATCGGTGGGCATGACCTATCGAGAACTGGCGGAACTCATGCAGCGTCTGGGATGCACGGAGGCGCTCAACCTGGATGGCGGTGGATCGACCACGCTCTGGTACCAGGGAAGAGTCGTCAATTCACCTTCAGGCGGGAGCCTCCGCCCGGTGGGCAATGCCCTGGTGCTGGTGCGACGGACATGAATCGCCGCATCCGGCATGCCTCGATATGAACCATACCGGCCAAGTGTACACAGGACAGTTCGAAAGGAAAGCACCATGAAGATCGCCACCATTGCACCCTTGACCTATACGCCCGGCGAGTTGGAGTACTTCCAGTTCATCCGCGGCGGGGTCGGCGCGGATTACCATCAGGGGCCGGCGTTCCACCAGTTCGCGGACGGCACGGTCAGGATGACCTGGTATGCCTACGACTTCGACGAGTGTTCCCCGAATGGCGTCACGCTGTATGCCGACTCCCGGGACCGGGGCCTGACGTGGTCTGCCCCGCAGGTCTACCTAGCCGACTACCCGGCGGGGCCGCTGGGTGGGCCTGTGATCGGCCTGCAGGGCGGCCGCGAGGCGATCATGTACGTGGTGCAGGCACGGCACGAGATCGAGGTAAACGAGGCCTGCCGGGTGATTAGCGCCGGCTCCGATTACACCAAAACCCGGTCGTATGTCTACGTCCGAAGGTCCGTCGACGGGGGCCGAACCTTCGATCACGGCCGGGAACTGCCCTGGCAGGAGATCACCGGCGGCAAGGGCCTGCCGGGCGGCGGGATGTATTACGGCGACAACAGCCTGCTGCAACTGCAGAGCGGCCGTATCCTGGCGGCCGGGGATTTCCTTGATCCGTCCCGTTCGGATGTGGAGCGGGGAATCCAGCACTACACAGGCGTCTGCATGCTCTCTGACGACGGCGGTGACACCTGGCGGCGAAGCGGAGAGATCACCGTGCAGACCCCACGCGGGGTGATGGAAATGCAGATCGTCGAAACCGCGCCGGATCGCCTGTTCTGCCTGTTCCGGACCAAGGGCGGGTACTTATACCAGACCACTTCCGAGGACGGCGGCGAGACCTGGAGCGCGTCCGCCCCCTCGCCCTTGCCCGCGCCTGAATCCATGGCACGCATGATCAAGCTGCAGAGTGGCAACCTGCTGGTCGTCTGGAACAACGTCTCGTCCACCACCCAGCAGCCGCGGCATCCGCTCTCTGCGGCAATTTCCCGGGACGGCGGCCGGAGCTGGGACGCTCCGATAATCGTCGCCGATGAAACCGGCTCGCACCAGCTCAGCAACCATGGACTGATCCAGCTCGATGACGGCCGCATTCTGCTCGGTATCAGCCATTACCGCGATGCCCGACCGATGACCAGCGACTTGGACATGGCGATCTTCGATGAGCAGTGGCTACAGGAAGAATACCCGTTGCCGCTGACCTGGCGATTCCGCACCGATCCGGCGAACGTGGGGGAGAAGGAACGGTGGTTCGCCTCCGAACCGAGCGCCGGCTGGTGCGACATCCGCACTGACCGGGACTGGACCAGCCAGGGACACGACTACCACGGGACCGCCTGGTACAGCGTGGAGTTCGCCTGTCCAGAAGAGTTGGCCGGGAAGCAGGCGGTGTTGCGGTTCGGGGCAGTGGACGGCATCTGCCACATCTGGCTCGATGACCGGCCGATCGGTTCGCAGCTCGAACCGCCGGAGGTCATGTGGAATCGATCGTTTATCATTGACTTGGGCGCGTTGTCGTCGGGCCGGATACACCGGTTGGCGGTCCGCGTCGCGAAAGAGATCCGTGGCGCGGGCATCTGGAAGCCGGTCGGGCTGATGGAAGGCTGTTTTCCCGCGCGCGAGCGATAACCCAGGAGCGCGGACAATGATCTTATCCGATCTGGAACGCAAGGCCCTGCGCCTGGAGGTGCTGGTGGAGACGAAGATCGTGCGCGAGCACGGGCTGATCCCGATGTTCGTCCGCGCCGGCGACTACGAACTGCCCACGGCCGAGGATTACCGGGGGGCGTATCGCCACCGTCATCTCCAGGGCAAAACCGAGGAAGAAATCGGCATTGCGCCGATGCACGTCTGGCGAGCGTGGGAGAACACGGCCACGGACACCGCCTACTACCTGGCGGCCATGGCCTATAAGTACCGCTGCACCGGCGAGGCGAAGGACCTGGCGATCTGTCGGCGCACCTTCGGCGCGTTGCATTATATCTTCAGTCTGACCGCTGAAAAAGGCGAACGCGGGCGCCTGTGCAAGCCGTATGGCGGTGTCTGGAGCAACCAGTCCGCCGGTGACCAGACGCAATGCGTAACCTGGGGCCTGGCCGCCTATCGCGAGAACGCGCCTCCCGAAGACCTGGCCGACTGCAACTGGATGATCCAGGAGGCGACCGCGTATAACATCAAAACGGAGTATATCGAACCGCACGGGTACTTTGCCTGGACACGGCAGGGCCTGTGGGATGCCATCTTCGGCGACGCGCAGTGGAGCAAGGTGAGCTGGACATACGGCGCGATTTTTCTGCCGCAGCTCAATCTCGCCTGGCAAGCCACCGGGGACGCGGCAGTTTTTGCCTCCCTCTCGCGGGGCGTCAAGTTACACCACTGGCGTGCGCGATTGAGCGTGATGTGAGCGTGCGCAGGGGGGAACTGGGGTTTACCAAGTTACACCCCCCTGTTTTTCGTGTCTCAGGCCATTGCGACAACGAGCAGATGGATGATTTAGTCATAAATCACTGCCGAATTCCCCATTTCACGCTCAACACGTCCTGCACGCATGGACAAAACGGTGCTTGCGCACCCTGTGCAGAAACGTCTATACTCAAATGCACGCCGTTTTTCGGCTGTGTCCGCCACCACCACGGCGGACATCTTTTCCGCCGGCATGTCCCTATTCCTGGGCCACGACGGCTCGGCGCGCCACGACGGGAGGAGGCCCGCGCGATGGACAC
>CAYRKB010000236.1:0-3526 GCA_964424705.1 uncultured Victivallales bacterium | reverse complement strand
GCCTTCAGCGAGCTTCCACATTGCATATTGAATGTTGACCATTGAACATTCTCTTTGCTCCCCATTCCCGCGCGCCCATTGGACATTCCTTGCTGGCTATTGGATATTCCAATTTGCACTTTGCATTTCTCACTTTTCCATTCCGATCCGCGTCTCCTGCCGCGTGAATCCGTGGCCACACTCCCCGTCCCCCGCCGTGCCCTTGGTGTCCTTGGTGGTGAAAACAACCGGCCTCACCGGGGTGTGCAGATCGCGTCGTAGACGCTTTCCAATTGTGCCGCCAGTTTCGCCGAGTCGAAACGGTCGCGCGCGCGGCGCATGCCGGCCAGGGCCATGTCACATCGCAACGCGGGGTCGGCGGCCAGGCGCATGATCGCGTCGGCCATCGCCTCCTGATCTCCCTCCTCGACGAGCAGGCCGGTCTGCCCGTCGGCCACCGCCTCAGGGATTCCTCCCACCTTGCACGAGACGACAGGTATGCCCACGGCCTGGGCCTCAATTAACGCCACGCCCAGGCACTCGCGGCCGCCGTCCGGCGCAACGATGGCGTTGTGCACCATAAGATCGCTGCTCCAGAGAAGATCCTTCAATTCTGCAAAGGGAATGCCGCCGCGGAGCTTGAAACGGTCGGCGACGCCCAGAGCCTGAGTGCCGCTGCGGACCTCATCGAGCAACGGACCTTCGCCCACAAGGCTCCATTCGAAGTTGAGCCCACGGTCTTTGAGAATCTTCGCCACGGCCGGCAGTTTCTGCGGCGCCTTGTAATCCACAAGCCGCCCGATGGTGAGAATCCGGATGGGCCGTGCGTCCCGGCGGCTGAGACGGTGCTGCCGCGTCAGTTCCACATCCGGCTGCTCCGCCAGATCGATGCCCACCGGGACCACAAAGACGCGGTCCGGCGAGGCCCCCATGTCGACCAGAATCCCCTTGAGAAAATGGGATTCGGCTACAAAAGGAATGCCTCGCGCGAGAAGGCTCCTGAGGTCGGCCAGGTATCGCGTGCGCGACGTCGCGGCGCGGATCACGTCCGACCCATAGACGGAAACGACGACGGGCACTCCGAAATCATGCCTGGCTCCGAGCACGGTGGTGGCGAGCCAGCCGAGGTGCACGTGCAGGATGCGGGCCCGGACCGCGCGCAGGGAGCGCTGCACAAACGTCGCGTCCAGCGAGCTCAGCACGTCCATGCGCCCGTTGCGCAGCCAGGCTCCGAGCCGGGCGGCCAGGCGCAAAGGCGGCGGATGCCGTGGAAAGAAGAGGGTTCTCTCCCCGGGCCAGGGAAATTCGGAGAGGTCCCGGCCGGCGATCCATTCGTGGCGGAGCAGCAGATGCGGCTCGTAGCGGCGCATGGCCCGCAGCAGGCGGTAGAGCCAGACCTGGCTGCGCAGCCCGTAGTAGGACCAGAGGTGGAGAGAGGCGGAAGGGAAGGTGGGAGAAGAAGTGATCAGTGAACAACGATCAGTGGTCAGTGGGGAGCGCATGCAGGCAGATTGCCGTGTCCGGGGAGAGGATTCAAGGAGGATGTGAGAGGTGGGAGATGGGAGAAGAAGGTCAATGGGGCTCAGAGCATCATGGGTCAGGGAGAATGCCTGGGGTGCCTCTCCCCGTTTCGCGCGCCACACATGTCCCAGGGATTCTCCCTGCCCCCAGGGATTCTCCCTGGGCTATGATGTTGCTCGCCTTCAGCGAGCTTCCACATTGCATATTGAATGTTGACCATTGAACATTCTCTTCGGTTTCCCATCCCGCACACCAAAGGTGTGCTACATCATTGCCCAGGGAGCATCCCTGGGACTAGAAAGGAGACACCCCCGCCCCCCCCCTCTTCTTTCCTGCACGCTGAAGGCGTGCTACATCTCCCTCAATCCCACACATATTGCTCATCAAAGGCCACATTGTTCCGCTTCAGGAACTCCCGGTACTCATCCTGGAATGTGACGCGCTTATGGTGCTCCATCTGCCCGTCAATATACTTCACAACCGCATCGGCCCTCGACTCGCTCACCGAAAAGATCCCATATCCCTTCTGCCAATGAAACTGGGCGAAATCGGCATTCATGCGCGCCCACGGCTGGTCCTTAATCCACCCGCTGCTCTCCCGCTTTACAGCGGCCACCGCATCCGCCACCGGCGTCGTGCGCGAGAGCAGGAACAGAACGTGCACGTGATCCACCGCAACGGCGATGCGCATTACAGGGCACCCGAGATTCTTAAGAACGCCGGTGACATACCCCGCCGTCGCGTCGCGCATCTCTGCCGTACGAAACACCCGCCGCCGGTCCTGGGTGCTAAAGACCAGATGCAGGGAAACCCGGGCCAAAGATTGGGGCATGACGGTTCTCCTCCCCAGGGATTCTCCCTGGGCTATGATGTTGCTCGCCTTCAGCGAGCTTCCAAATTGCGTATTGCGTGTTGAGTGTTGAACATTCTCTTCGGTTTCCCATCCCGCACACCAAAGGTGTGCCACATCATAGCCCAGGGTGCAACCCTGGGAACTTGGCCGCCCGGGCCTCGCACCCGGCAAGGGCAGCCGACGCGCGTGGCGCATACCCGGCCGGAAGCGCCGCGACGCGAGTGCGCAGGAGCGCGATCTCGACAAGCCTATGGCGCAGGAGTGCCTCAACAAATTCATGATCCTTTTCGCGGCCGGCCGCAAGTTTGCTGGCGGCCACATCTTCGGGTGCGAGGCACAGGCCTGTCACGCCTTGGGTTGCCGGCGTGTGCACGCGCACCAGGCGTTCGCGCCAGCCATCGGGGAGCGCCGCCGATTCCGGACCGATGCCATGCGCATAGTAGCCATAGGTTTCATGGAACGGAGAAAGCTCGCCAATCGTGCCGTCGATGAGGTCGGCCTTTTCGGGCGCCCCCAACGGAAACGCATCAGCCTCCATGGAGCGACGAAGCTCAGCCGGCGCGTCGGGGAACGTCCCAAGAATCGCCTGGCTTCCCAAAACGACGATTTCCCGTTCCTCGGTGATCGCCCCGGCCGCCCGCAGGATGTGTTCAAGCTGCGCGCGGGTCATGACGAAAACTCCGGTAAAGAGCCCAGCGTTCGCGCGGCGAGAGCACGCCACAGAAGGGATTGCTCTGGCGCAGTCGCGTGCCGCGTTCAGAGGGGTCGAGCAGAACGGCTCGAATCTCGGGCCACGGGCGCTCAAGCAAGCCGGCCCACTCATCGAGGTCTGCACAGGGCGCCGTTCGCCGCCAGAGCGCACACCGCGCGCGCGCCATTGCGACCGCCTGATGTTCAGGATCCGCGTCAATCCTGCACGCGATCGCACGGGCGAGTTCCAGACTGCGCGCGTCGATCTGCTGATGCGATTTCATACGTAGTAGTGTAGGAAGAGCCGGAGGGGGATGCAACAAGAACATCCCGGATGGAGAATTGCACCACGCTTCTCTTTCCGGGTTTCTTCACCACCAAGTTCGCCAAGTCCTACCGCGCCCCATTCGCGTTCTTTCGCGTCCATTCCTGCCCGCAGTGCTGTCGCTGCGCTCCTGCACAGCGCTGCAGGCGGGCGCGGTT
>CAYRKB010000235.1:0-3527 GCA_964424705.1 uncultured Victivallales bacterium | reverse complement strand
AGTCGCTGACGTAGATGTTGCCATCTTTGTCGGTGGTCACGCCATACGGCGCCGACAATCCCCCGGTGATGACCGGCGTCACGGCCCCGCTGTCGATATCCACTTTCACCAGGTTTTTCCCGCTGACCGCCAGCAGGCTCTTCTCATCGACCCCGTGCAGTCCGGCCGGGGCGTCAAGCGGGATGTGTTTGATAATTTCCAATGTGTCCGCATCGAACACGATCAGTTCGTTACTGTAGAACAGGGAGGCGACGAGCCGGTTCCCGACCGCCGCCAGGCCGAGCGCGCCGGTCGTTTCGCAAAAACCAGTATTGAAGTAGGGGTGCTGGCCGCCGTAGGTGGCGGGACTGAAACTCTTGTTCAGGCGCAGCTCCCACAGGCCGCGGACGTCATTCCGATAGTCCCAGGTAGCGACCGGGATTGGCCTACCGGACTTGACGCTCGGGCCGGCAAGCTCGCCGGTACGCTTGTCTAAACACACAACCATACCCCGTTCGATAGCCTTCTTGTCACCGTCCAGTTCTGGGTTGCTGTATAACGCGTAAAGGCGATCCCCCATCAGAGTCAGCGACACACACCGAGGCGCGCCGACAGGCGGATGAGTGCCCCACAGGCGCTTGCCGTCCGGTCCGATGGCGATGATCGATTGGGTTTGCTCGGCCTGGGGCGCGGCGACGTAGACCGTTTCGCCGTCGGTCACCACCGCCTGGATCGAAGACTCGTCGGCCATCCAACCGCCCTTGCCGTCCGCCGTATTCCACGGCGGTGTGCCGGGGCTGGTGGCGGTCATGACGTATTCGGTCTTCAGCTGCTTGTAGTGGATGCCCTTGAGCAGGTAGTCGCCGGGTGGGATGACCTTGCCCCACTGATCCAAGCCGTCCCAGCCCTCGACATTGACGCCGGCCACGCGCG
This sequence comes from uncultured Victivallales bacterium, assembly GCA_964424705.1. GTDB lineage: Bacteria > Verrucomicrobiota > Kiritimatiellia > UBA8416 > CAYRKB01 > CAYRKB01. Next base: position 2,615 of record CAYRKB010000235.1, on the reverse strand, counting down.
GTTCCTCCATGACGATCTGGCGCACGAGCCGCCCCTGCGGGTCGAACAGGCCAAGACTGATGTCGGCATTGCGCGGCAGTTCGAAGCGGGTTTGCAGCGGCGGCGGACTGATGAAGTCGACGCTGGTCTCGACCGACACGCGTTCGTCAAACCCGATCCACCACAGTTGGAACGTCGCCTGCCAGGTGTCGCCAGCAGCCGGAGGCGCGGGCAAAAGCTCCTTGAAGGGGATGGCGATCTCCTGCACATAGCCGCTGCCGTCAGGCAGCACGGCGAACGCCTCGCGCGCCCCGGCCGCCAGCAGGTTCGGCTCCTTGCGCTCCTTGCCGTCGGCGGTAAGGCCGGGCGTCTTATTCTTGCTGTCGTACCAGCCGCAGAGGTTGATCACCTTCTCACCGATCTTCATCCGGATCTGGGCGCAGTCGCCGCCCTGGAACCCCATTTGATTAGCCGCCGTCTCATCGTTGCGCATCGGCTGGCCGTTGTTGTGGAAGCGGAAGACCAGGTAAAGCGTCTCCGCGTCCCAGGTCACCCCGATCTCGGAGCGGTAGCGGTCACCGTAGGCCCAGGGCACCGGCGCTGCCGACACCAGCCATTCTTTGGGCCAGTCCTCAAGTTTGCCGTCGATTGTCATCGGTTTAGCCGTCTGGGGCGCCGTCCAGTCGCTGATGCCCACGCCCTTGGCCGTTTCCAGTGTCGCGCCCGGCTTGGCCTGCACGTCGCCAAAACGCAGCTTCCCCCACCAGGCGGGATTGCTCAGGTAACCACGGCTGCCCTGCTTTTCCGGCACGGTCAACACGGCACGGCTGCTATGCATGAGTTGACGACGCATCGCCGGTGGCAGGTCCTTAAGCACGTCGAGAGTGATGCCGTTGAATGCGGCTTCCCAGACCAGATCCAGCCGGGGAGTCCCCGCATCCGTCCGGCCAAGGGCGCTCCACGGAATCAGGATCTCCACCGCGCTGCCCTTGCCCGGCGCGCTGCGCATGGCGGTCTTGCCGCCGAGCGTGCCCGTCTCCTGCCATGGCCCGCCGTCGCGGCGTACCGCCACCCGCGGCGCGCCCTTCCCGTCCACTCCCCACCACAACACGAAGAACCTCTTGCCGGCGGCATCCCGCGCGTTGACGATGATGCCGTCCCCGCCGCTATGCCAGGACTCGGGGGCTTTTGCCGTATTGACGACGGCGTCCACGGCGTCCAGGCGCAGGCCGAGGTACAGATTGTCACCATCGTGGGTCATCATCACTTCCGCTTGGCCTTTGCCAAGCGCGGGGTGCTTGATGAAGCTTTGAACGCTTTCGCTGGATCCAGAAGGGAAGGCGACGACGCGGGAAGAGCGCGCCTCCGGCCAGTCGTCCAGAGACCCGTCGATGGTGATCGGACGGGGCAAGAATGGCGCAACCACAGGGTCGGTCGTATACACGCCGCCGGCGAAGGCGGACGTGGACGCCAGCAGCAGAGCCGCGCCGGCCAGGGCGCGGAGTGGCCGGAACTGCCTGCGCGCGGCCGGAGGCCGAGACACCAGGTGGACGCTTGGCGTTGATTCCATTCGGTTGCCGTCGATTCCAGTCGACTTGCGTCTTTTCTCCCTCATTGCCTTGGCTTCTGGTTCCATGCGAGTTCTTTATTTTTGGTGCTGCCAAACACTATTTGATGCTGTTGCGGTCAAGAGTCCAGACGCGGAAGTCACGCCCTTTGTAGCCGGGCCACTGACAGGCGCGGCCGCGCTGGTAATGCTCCAACGGCAGGGGATTGCAGTACATCAGCGCGTCATGACTCATCTTCGTTCTGGCTCCTGTTCACGCAAAGGGAATATGATCCGTGCCGGACAGTATCCGGCCGTCGACGCGAATCCCGACCTTGCCGGCCGCGTCCGCGGTGACATCAATGGTCTTGTCCCGGATCCGGAGCCCGCGGATTTCCAGATTCGCCTTCTGCGGCCGGATCGTAATCCCATCGGCGGTTACCTCAATACCGGCCATGGCATGCATGAATGTGCTGTACCAGGCTTTGACGCCCATCATTTGCTGGCGTCCCGGGTTGTCCAAGGAAAGATTTTCGTTTTCCGCTTCGCAGGCATGACATTCCGGAATGGTATGCTGCCCCCAATACCAGTCCACCGTCTGAAACCACGCCGTTAATGCCGCCGTTCTGCCCGCCAGCCGCATAACCTCACGGACAAATCGTTCCCAGCATGGCGCATAGGAACTCTGGTTTCCTTCTTTCATGAAGCAACTGTCCCATTTGGGATACTGGAAAAACACCAGTCCATCCAGGAGGTTCTTCTCCAGGAATTCGGCAATTCGGGGCGCTTCCCCATCGGGAATGAGTTCCTCCGCGAACGTCGTTGTCCATACGATGGCATACGTCGGATAATGTTCCCGTCTGCGGAAATCCCTGGAGGATACCGAATCGATGAAGAATCCTTTCTCCGCGTCGTAGAAGTGTTTGATGAAATTCGTGCGGCATCTTTGGGCGATGCTGGACATACGTGAGGCGTAGTGATGATCGTTCAGCTCCAAGGCCAGGGTTTCCATGGCCCGGAGGCACTGGTAGAACAGGCCATTGTTGACCACGCACAAATCGTGGACGTCCTGGTCCAGGCCTTGGGGGGC
>CAYRKB010000234.1:0-3629 GCA_964424705.1 uncultured Victivallales bacterium | reverse complement strand
ACCAAAAGGTCAAGGGTTCAAATCCCTTCGCCCCGACCACCTTACTGGTGATAAGCCATCGAGTTTCTTATGAAATTCGGTGGTTTTTCGTTTCTTTTGGCCAAAGAGTGCCGGAAACTGAAACGCGGTGATTCTGGGCACCCACAAACGCACCCACAAAACACACGCAGCCTGGTGACATGTCTGCAGCGTTTCATGGGAACGCCGAAGAAAGAGAAACGCTTCTTCTCTCAGGGCAAGTTGGGACGGCATGGGATGATGCTGACGGATTGAACTCGTGGGCGGGCTGGCTGTGGGCGTTGGCGATTTCGGGGATGGGCTGCTGCGCGGCGAAGGCATCGCGGAGCTGTTGCTCTTCCGCAGGTGACCAGGGGCCGCCCGCCTTCGGGCGGCTGGGAGCGATTGGCCGGCGAGGATATTGTTCGAGCGGAGCCGCTGCAGCAGAGCGAGGCGCACACTGCGGGGCAGGCGCGGAGGCCGCAGAGGAACAGCGTGCCTCCAGCGCCACGTGGAGCGCCCGGACCGTATCGGCCTGCCAGGTATGGGCCGGACAGCGTGCGGGGGATTTCGATGGCGCTGGGTGTTGCCATGCGCTTGATCTGTAGCAGCGCGCCGGGAGAGTGCAAAACCGTTTCTCACACGTGCTGTCTGCGACGTAACGCCGGAACGCGTACCGTGCAGGCTGCGGCTATTAGCTATTCAAGGCCCACACCCGATGACCCCGCGCACCCCATCAGCTCCCGCAATGAGCCTTAGGCGAGGATTTGGGTTCACTTCCTACTCTTGGCATCTTGCGGTTCGTTTATGACCGGGAGTTCCGGACGGGAGGCCCATTCGGTCCAGCCGGCGTCGTACCAGCGTACATTCGGGTAGCCCAGCAGGTGCTTCAACACGAAGAAGGTCTGGCTGGCCTGATGCCCGGTGCGGCAATGCACAATGACTTCGGTGTTTGTGGACGGAATCATCTGACGGTAGGCGGAGGCTAAAACCTCGGTCGGCTTGAATGTGACGGCCTTGTTGGAATTCGTGATGACATCCTCCGTGAAAGCCCGATTGATCGCGCCGGGGATATGGCCGGCACGGGCTTCGTCGGACTTCTTGCCCGTATAGAAATCCGCCGGCCGCACATCAATGATCACGACGCTAGGCTTACCAAGAGTGGCGGCCACGGCCCGGAAATCTACCGTGAACTCATCGGCATCCTTCTTCACCGGATATTTCGATTCGGTTACGGCGGGCAAAGCTGCGGTGGCGGGCCGACCTTCCTCCGCCCACTTGGCGTAGCCGCCGTTCATAACGGCATAGTCCCTGTGCCCCACCCTCTCGAACGCCATGCCGGCCAAGGTGGTGTCGTGCAACTTATCACTGGACATGAGGACGACGGAGTCTGATGGCCGCAGCCCTAAGAGAGAGAACTGGGCGGCGAGCATAGGGGACGGCAGTAGCATGGACGGGACCCCCCCGATGTTGCCGCGGAGACTCTCGATGTTGAGGCTGATGGAACCCGGAATGTGCACAGCGTTGTATTCCGGCTGGGGCCGCAGGTCAATGACCTTGAGACCTGGCGTGCCGAGCCGAACCGCAAGCCAGTCCGTCTCGACGACCAGCGGCATGGAGGCGTTAGCCGGCGCAATCGCGACACCGACCTTGGCGATACCGTCGGGCGAGGCGAAGAAGGCGCGCCAAGCATTGACCCGGGCGGCGGCACCCGCCGTCAAAGGCTCATTCCGCAACGAGACGGGCTTGAGGCAACGATCCCGGAAGCCCTGCAGGCCGTCCGTCAGCATGTAGACGTTGCAGAAGCCCTGCCGCTGGAGCGAGTCGCGTGCCTGGGCGGGATGTGTCATCCCATTGGAATAGAGAACAATCAGTCCTTTGTTCTTGTACGGTTGAAGGGCCTCCGTCAACTGGGCGAGCGGCGCGTTAAGGGCACCGCGAATGTGGAAGGCATTGAACTCGGACGCTGGCCGTACGTCCACGAGCGCGAGATTCGGTTCGCCGGTTATCATGCGGTCGGCAAGCTCTTCAGGTTCGATATGGTCCTGGGCCGTCTCCACCCTTTCCATCAGAGCTTCCTCGTCCACAGCCATTACGGTGGCCGCGCCCGCAGACTTCACAGAAGCCCGTGTTGCGACGGGGCTCAGTACAAACAAGCCGCCTGCCAGCGCCACGAGGGCCAGGCTGAAGGCCTTCAGAAACGGCGAACCAAGATAGGGTGCGCGCCCAGTGCGCGTCTTTTCGGCCCACTCCGCCAGCCAGAAGGCGGCTACGGCCACCAGCGTGAACGCGAGGATGAACCCGTTGCGTGACGCACCCACAGTGTTATAGACCATCTGCGGGCCTTGATCCCCGGCCGTGTACAGCGCACGGATGGCGGGGAAGAGTTCGTTGAAAAGAATGCTGCCTCCGACCGTACCGACCAGGAATACGAGCGCGTCGATCCGTCCGGCGGCGAGACCGGCCGCCGCCGTGCCGGGGCACCAGGCACCCATGACAAATCCAACGCCGAATAGCAGTCCGCCTACGATTTGGGCGCCGTAGATGGTTGGCATCAGGAATATCTGGTCCAAGTGGATCCACCCTAATGCCACCAAGTACGATAATCCCAACATAGCGGTGATAACCGCCGAGAACATCACCTTCACGACGGCCATGTCGGTGAAGTAGAAGACGCCGGCCAAGCGTCGCGAACTGCTGAAGCCAGCCCGCTCAAGTGCAAAACCGAAGCCGACACCAATCAGCAGTGCGAGGAAGAAGGCCCGGGAGGTGCCGAGCGCATCGAGACTGTAAAGGGTGTTAATCATGCCATTGCCTCCTTACAAACCAAGCTGTGGCATAGCCGCTGGCAAAGAGACAAACTAGGAACACAAGACTGCCGGTGAGGAGCAGCGCGCCGCCGCTTAGAGCCTGACCGGAGGTGCAGCCCTGGGCCAGGCGGCTGGCGAAGCCGACAATCAGTCCGCCCACCAAAGCGTAACCGAGGCGCTGCTTGATGGACGATGCCGCGCCGCGCTCCACCTGGATCCGCACGCGGTTCGCCAGCAACGCAGAGAACAACGCGCCGATAAATGTGCCTACGAACATGAACACCAAGTAGTAGTTCAGCGGTTTCGCGCCCCATTTACCGAAGTACTCGCTGCCCAATGTGTGAGAAGCTGCCACGCACACGGAGAGCGAAGCCCCGATGCGCGCGATGCCGCTCGACGCGCCCAGGCCTGCGCCCAGGGTCAGGAAAGAAGCCAGAAGCACCAGCCCGAGCAGCACCCCCGCCAGATAGGGGTTTGCGTAGGGTTGGGAACCTGCGGCAGTGCTGCGATCTTCCGTTTTCATGTCCGTACAGCCTTTCATGGGTGTTGGTACCCTCGGCGCGCCCGCCGAAGGCGCGCCGTACAGCTCCAAGCGTTTGCTCGCGTGCCAGATCTACTTTGCGGCTGGTGGTGGGGCCAGGTCCTTTGGGAGCTTCTTGGTGCAAAAGAACCAATCGTAGCACTTCACGTCCTTATCCACCTTCTCCACCCTATCCTTGTCTTCACCGCACGATCCGGGAGGAGGAACGATAACATCGTCGCCCGGCTTCCAATCGGCAGGCGTGGCAAAGGTACGGTGGTAGATGCCGGTCGGGTTGTCGG
>CAYRKB010000233.1:0-3705 GCA_964424705.1 uncultured Victivallales bacterium | reverse complement strand
GCGGATCGATCCGGTTCTGGCCGAAACGGATCTTTCCAAAATCTGTTGAGCGTGTGTCCCAGGTGACCTCCGCGCCCGCCATCTTGGCGAGGCCGTAGATCGTCCCGAGACCTGCAAGGTATTTGCCGTACTCGCCGGCTATGATCATGCGGGAGCGCATGGAGCCCTCATAGAGGGGCTGCCCTGAAAGCATCTGCCAGCGGCTGGCGGTCAGTTTCGGTGCGAAGAAGATTGTGGAGAGTTCCTTCGCATACTTCTCAGCCGCGCCGATGGAGCCGCGCCCCGTTGCTACATTGACATAGTTGGCGACCGCCTTCAGCTCCGCCTGGGTGACATCGGATTTGCCTACAGCCTTGAGCGCATCCACAAGCGAGTCGAAGCAGTCCGCGCGGACCGAGTTCAGATAGGCGTTGTAGGCCCGCTCGGAGAGGTTCACGCCAGGGATCTTCTTGGCGAAGACTGCTTTGAAGACCTCCTCGGCTTCTTTGCCAGTGTCGGCAAGGTATAGGCCAGACTTCCCGTAAAGCGGATAGTTCTGCCGCATCCTGATCAGTCTCGCGACAGCTTTGGCCGACTGCTCGCTCTTCGCCGCCCTCAGCATAAGGACATAAGCCCTCGGTACGGCCGTCGGGTGGGAGAGCGACACGATGCCGCCCTGCCGGAAGGGCGCGGAGAGGTCGTAAGCCGTGACCACGGAGCGTGAAGAGTTGACGGCATCGGTCGAAACATCAATCACCTTGCCAGCCAGTTGCTTTGTCTTTGCGAAACGTGATAAACCCGGTGAGCCGACGGCGATCATCATGCCATCCTCGATGGCTTGTTTGTTACGTCTTGCCCGTTCCTCCGCTTCTAGCGCAAGCTGGTAGTCCTCCTCCGGGATCATCGTCAGCTCGTCCGCGTCAGTGCGTGCGCGAAGGGAAGGCACAGGGCGGGGCAAAGCAGAGGAGGCGACAGCGACCGTATTCCGGTCGGTGTTGTCGGCGCGAGTGCGGTGGTCCCATCCCCACACACTCCCGCGAGCTCTCCGCGTGGCTAGGCTGCGTGCCCACGCCAGCGGATTCCAGTTCGCTATGCCCTCTTTGCGCATGTTAATCTCCTCCGATGAATTCCGTCGGCACGCCACTTTTCTCCTGGAAGGTCCTGAACTCGGAGTTGTTCTTCGGATCCCGTTCGAACTCCTCCTGGAACTTGTCGAGGCTGTGGGTATGCCAAGCTTCGACCAGGGCGGCTGACGCCAGCTTGAACTTCTCCTCATCCCGATCCTTTTCAAACTGTTTTTGCAAGTTGGCAAGCGTCGGCTTGGCGCCCTTCCCGATCATCGTCTTAAAGCCGGAGACCATGTTGTCCCACTGCACGGATTCCTCGGGTTCCGGCGCCCCCGACAGCTTCACAGGCCCGTCGCTGGTCATGACGCCAGACTCAAGGACACGTGCAACCGGTTCTTTGCCGGCGCCGCCCTTTTTATTCATCTCCTCGACGTAGGCATTGTACTCCTTCAAGAGCCGCTCCTCGTCCGCCGTTAATTTTTTCCCCCACGCTTCGCGCTCCTCGATCCGGCGCACCGTCTTGGCCGCCCAGTCAGGATCAAGACCGGAGAAGCCGTCCGCGATATAATCCTTCATGGACTTGCCGTCCCCGGACGGCGCACTCGGCGAGGCTGACTGTTGGTTGTCGGTTCCGGTCGTATCAGGCGTGGCGCGTTTGCGCTTGTCCCATCCCCATACGCTGCCTTTGGCCCGCCGCGCTGCAAGGCTGGCGGCTCGGGCGGCCGGACTCCAGCGGTTGTAGAGCCAGCCCGTCTCGGAAACCGCGCTGATCACGCGCTCGTCGCCGTTGGGTAGGCGTCCGATCCAGATGCCGTTGCCCGCGGGGTACGCCACTTCTTCGGCCTGTAGTTGCGGACGTACAGCGTCACGCTCGCGCACATAGTTGCGTTTGGCGTCCAGAAGCGTCCCGTAGTCTGCCCCGGCCTGCTTCGTGCGATCAGCAGAAGGAGTGGATGCAGAAGGCCCGGTTATTATGCTGACGCTGCCGTCAGCTTTACGGACATTCCAGACGCCCTCGCCGAGCGACTTCGCCTCTACAATATCGGGGAAGGCGGCCCGCAACGCATCCAGATCAGCACCCCTCGGGTATTCTGAAGTTGGTTTCTTTTCGCGCATGTTCATGGAGCCGCTGTCCCGGATCTGACGGTAGGCGTCCTTTTCCATCTCGACTTTCTGCGCGGGTGAAGCTGAATAGTATTCGGCCTTCTCGGCGACCATGTCCAGCATGATCCCTCGCTCGTCAGGATTTTCACGGAGGTAGTCCGCGTTGCGCTTCTCGAAGTTCCGGCGGATCGATTTCTCGATGGCAGCTTTCTTTGCCGCCGCTTCCGCTGCGGCATCGGCTGTCACGGGGCCGATGGTCTGGCCTCGCTGGGCTTTCGCGATCCCCGAGGTCAGTCCGCCCATGACCGCGACGATCTCGTTGAAATCGGCGATGGCGTCATCGGTCCGTTTCAATTCGGAGAGCCACTGCTTGAATGCCTGGAGCCTGTCAGCAGCAAGCTGTTCCGCATACTTTGAAGGTGCGCTGATGGTGGGAACGCCGGACGCCTGGCTACGCCTGATCGCTTCGGCATCCTCGGTCATGGCGTCCATGCTCCTGTCGTACGCTTCGCTCGTGGAGGGTACCGCACGTTTGCGGTGGTTCCAGCCCCAGACGCTTCCGTTTGCCCGGCGCGTGGCAAGACTCGCCGCCCGTGCTTCGGGCGTCCAGTTGCGGAGGCCTTCTTCGTCCGCCCTGTTGGCAAGGCGTGCTTCAACCTTCATGATTGTGATCTGTTCTTTGATATCCATAGTCTGTTCTCCTATACGTTGCCCATCTGCGAGGGCTGTTCGATGGCCGGCGTGTCGATGGTCACGCGGCCCAGCACATCCTTCTCCACGGGAAGCCCGTAGGGATTATCTTTCTTGATCGAAATTTCAAGGTAGGCTTCCGCGGGCCAGCCGGGGAAAGCCTCTGCCAGCAGAGGCGCATCAAAGTCACGCTGGAACGCTTCGCTGATCGCGGCGGCGTCCGCCTGCGCGATCTGGTTGAAGGCGTCCTGGTGGGCGCTACCCGCCAGCGTGCCGCTGCCGGACTCGGCAAGCATCGTCAGGAGCCCGCCTGTGCCTAGTAGCGCGATCTGCCTGTCCAGGTATTGCAGGTGGTCCGCGAAGGGCGCACGGCCCGCGCCTCCACCGTTGACGTGAGTCACGGTGGTGCCGTTCGGCAGGTAGCCGCGCCCTGCGGAGGCGAGCTGTTCCGCGATTTCGGCGTAGAGCTTCTCCTTTTCGGTCGTCGCGCCCGGAGGCCCGACAAAGAACAAAGAAGGTATGCCGTAGATCTCCAGGTAGCCGTCCCAGTCCTTCAGCGCGAGGTTGCGCCGGAAGTAGTAGACCGCCAGCATGCGGTCCAGGGCGCAGGGCGATTCGAGCAGGATGAAGTTCTCGCGCTTGATCTTTATCCCTTCGACCGCGCCGGACTTCGCGCCTGCATTGTACTGCCACTCGCCGAACATCCCTTTCCTGCACCAGAACCACTGCTCCACGGGTTCGAGCCTCGACACCTCTTCGTGTGCGCCGAAATGTTTCTCCAGGTGCGCGTAGCCCCTGAAGGTGGAGGTTGCGAGGAAGGCGACCGCTTCGCGCAGGTTGCCGATGCGGTCGTATTCGGAGATCA
>CAYRKB010000232.1:2391-3712 GCA_964424705.1 uncultured Victivallales bacterium | reverse complement strand
TTATGGTGAGCTCACCATAAGAGGTCTTATGCCGAGCGCCGGATTATGCCGAGCGGCCCCTGCTCACGGCATGATTCTCGGCCATTTGCTGGGCCATCCCCCTTGAACTGCTCGGCATAATCCGGCTGTCATCTCCCTCGCGGGTTACACACGCACAGGAGGGAGACGATATGCTGGAGGATCTGTTTCTGAGTAAGCGGTGGATTGCGCGTTTTCGCGAAGCTCCACTTGGTCCGTACGTTGATGCCTTTGCCGACGACCTGGCCGGGTTGGGCTATGTGCACCGGGGGATTCGGAAAGCGGTCTCAGCGGTGAACCGATTTGGTCGGTGGTTGCGCAAGCAGCACCTCGGGATCGAGGAAGTGTCCGAGGAGACCATCGCCCAGTTTCGCGGGCGGCGATGGTCTTCGTCGTGTCGCCATGGCGAGGCGTTGCTCAACCGGTTACTCCAGCGACTGCGTCAGGACGGCCTGGCACCGCCGCCCATCCCGAGAAGGCCTACTCCGTTGGATGAGCTGGAGCTCGAGTTCATTGCCTATCTGGGACGGGAGCGTGGTCTCGCCTCCACCACGATCCGGAACTACACGGCTGTTGCCCGACAGCTGATGCTCAAGCGCCTTGGATCGGACCTTACGAAGCTGTCCGCACTGAGCGTCCAGGATATTCATGCGTTCGTGTCGTCTGATGGATGCGGCACTTCCCCCCCGAGCACTCGGCGGACACTCCCGTCACTTCGGGGGTTCCTGAACTTTCTCTATCTGACGGGTCGGATTGCGACCCCGCTCGCCGAGCATGTTCCCAGACCGCCGTGTTGGCGATCCGATCCGCCTCCAAAATGGCTGAGCGCTGACGATGTCAACCTGGTGCTGCAGCACTGCGATCGGCAGTCGCCGATTGGAAAGCGGGACTTCGGCATCTTGATGCTTCTGGCGCGTCTGGGACTACGCGCCGGAGAGATTGTCTCGCTACGGCTCGACGACCTTCGCTGGGAGACCGCAGAGCTCTCCGTCTGCGGAAAGGCTAAACAGCGCAAACGCTTTCCCCTGACGCAAGATGTTGGCAAAGCGCTCGTGGCGTACCTGAAGCACGGCAGACCGCCATGTGATTCGCGTCGCGTCTTCCTGCGCGCCAGGGCCCCCTGGGGCGCTTTGACCAGCGCTTCCGCCGTCTACGTCATCGTTTCCGGAGCCTTGGCGCGTGCCGGGCTGTCTCCGCCCTGCCGGGGACCCCATCTATTCCGCCACAGTCTGGCAACCGCGATGATGCATCGCGGCGCCACACTGACCGAGATCGGCCAGATCTTGCATCACCAAAGCCCGAG
>CAYRKB010000232.1:0-2381 GCA_964424705.1 uncultured Victivallales bacterium | reverse complement strand
CCATTTACGCCAAGGTGGACATCACCGGCCTACGTTCCATCGCCATGCCTTGGCCAGGAGAAGAACATGAACCCGCTGCGACACGCACTTGATGAGTACTTGACCCTACGCCACAAGTTGGGATTTGAGCTTCGTGAACTTCAGGCCGCCTTGACGAAGTTCATCGCGTTTCTCAAGGCCCATGGTAGTCCATCCATCACCACTGCACTTGCGGTGAAGTGGGCCCAGCAGCCGCAAGGCGTCGCCCCCGCCCGGCACGCACGGCGCTTGGGCATGGTGCGTGACTTTGCGCGCTACGTCAGCGCTACGGATGCGCGCACGGAAGTCCCCCCGCAGGGGCTTCTGCCGGGCCGGATTCGACGGCCGCAGCCTTACATCTACAGCCCGGATCAGATTCACGATCTGATCCAGGGCGCACGTGAACTGGCCCCCTGGGAAGGGTTGCGACTGCGGCCGTACACGTACGCCACGCTTTTCGGCCTGCTGGCCGTGACGGGCATGCGCGTGAGTGAGGCCGTCGCGTTGAGTTGCAAGGAAGTTGACCTCGCGGAGGGCGTGCTCACCGTGCGTGAAAGCAAGTGCCGAAAGACGCGCTTGGTTCCCATCCACCCCTCCACGCAGGAACGCCTGCGAGACTATGCGCACCGCAGACAGAAGTGTGCCGGCCGCCTGGCGAGCACCACCTTCTTCGTTTCAGACCGAGGCCAGCCGTTGGGGCTGGTGCCCGTAAACTACAACTTCCTCCTGATCTCCAGACGCATCGGGTTGCGTGGCGCCGGCGCGCTCCATGGACCGCGGCTGCATGACCTGCGGCACACGTTTGCGGTGAGAACCTTGGCCCAATGGTATAGGTCCGATGCCGCGCCAGAGCGTTGTGTGCCCTTGCTGGCGACCTACCTCGGGCACGGCAAAGTCGAAAACACCTACTGGTATCTGAGCGCCACCCCAGAACTGCTGGATGCGGTGAGTGCGCGATGCAACCCGCTGGCGGGAGGGCAGCCATGAAGAGCGCGTTGGATCTTCAGACATTGATGCAGGCCTTCTTTACCGAGCGCCTGATGGCGCAGTGCCATGCCAGCCCACACACCATTGCCGCCTATCGCGACACGTTCCGACTGCTCCTGATGTTCGCCCAGGACCATTTGGGCAAGGCGCCATCAGCGTTGCGGCTCGAGGACCTGAACAGTTCGTTCATCGGGAGCTTTCTTGAGCATCTCGAGCAAGAGCGCAAGAACGCCACCCGCAGCCGCAATGCCAGGCTGGCCGCCATCCATTCCTTCTTCCGCTACACCGCATTTCGGACGCCCGAGCAGAGTGCGCTCGTGCAGCGTGTGTTGGCCATGCCGGTCAAGCGACACGAACGCGCGCTGATTGACTACCTGACTGAAGCGGAAACGGAAGCCCTCCTCAATGCGCCTGACCGTCAGACGTGGGCCGGCCGCAGAGACTATGCGCTGCTCATGGTCGCGATTCACACCGGCCTTCGCGTCTCCGAACTGTGCGGCCTCTGCGGCAGAGACCTTTCACTTGGCGCGAGCGCGCACGTCCGCTGTCTGGGCAAGGGGCGCAAAGAGCGCTGCACGCCGCTGAGCCGCACGGCTGCCCAAGTCGTTGGGACTTGGCTCGACGAGCAACGCACGCCGCCGGACGGCCCCCTGTTCCCGAACCGGGCGGGGGGCAGGCTCAGCGTGGACGGAGTTCAGTACCTGTTGGCCAAGCATGTCGCCACTGCTCAGCAAACGTGTCCCTCCATGAAGGACAAGCGGATCTCGCCGCACGTGTTGCGACATACCACCGCGATGAACCTACTCCACGCAGGAGCGGGCATCGCAGTCATCGCGCTTTGGCTTGGCCATGAGCACATGGAAACGACGCAAATGTACGTCCATGCGGACTTGGCCATGAAGGAACGCATCCTCGCCAAGACCGCCCCGCAAGGAAGCAGGATGCAGCGGTTCCGGCCAGGCGACGCGCTCATGGCCTTCCTGAAAGCGCTCTGATTATGCCGAGCACGCACACGGCGTAGACCGGTTTGGCGGCCACGCGCCCGCATCGCTCGGCATAATCCGGCGCTCGGCATAAGACCTCTTATGGTGAGCTCACCATAACAAATCGATGACGATGAAGACCTCTTGGGCGGAGTGACGCAGGTCGGCGCAAAGTGCGGCAACGTCCTCGGGGGTGCGGGCCTTGACGGCGGAGCCGTGGGCGTCGCGCATGGATTCGCGGACCAGCGGCACATCGACGCGGAAGGACCACGTTTGCGGCGGGCGCGCCCTTCGGCTGTGCTCAGGGCAAGCGCGGCGGGGCGGGTGGGATTCCGCTTCGCTTGGAGACTGCTGCATTCCGGTGGATGCTGGAGCCTTCATGAAGCTGAACTG
>CAYRKB010000231.1:0-3777 GCA_964424705.1 uncultured Victivallales bacterium | reverse complement strand
GCTGACGCTGACCGCCACGCCGATCCCGCGCACGCTCTACATGAGCATGACCGGCGCGCGCGACATGAGCCTGCTGCAGACGCCGCCGCGCGAGCGCATGGCGATCGAGACGATCGTGGCAAAGAACGAGGACGCCGTGGTGCGCGAAGCGATTCTGCGCGAGCTCGGCCGCGAGGGGCAGGTGTTCTACCTGCACAACCGCATCCTTACCATCGAGCCGTGCCGCGCGCGCGTCGAGCGCCTTGTGCCCGAAGCGCGCGTGCGCGTGGCGCACGGGCAGATGTCGTCCCGCGAGCTGGCCGAGGTCATGCGCGATTTTGGCGCGGGCGAGTTTGATGTGCTGCTGAGCACCACGATCGTCGAGAGCGGCGTGGACGTGCCGCGCGCGAACACGATTCTCATCGACCGCGCGGATCGCTTCGGGATCGCCGACCTGTACCAGCTCCGCGGCCGCGTCGGGCGCTCCAACCGCAAGGCCTACGCCTACCTGCTGCTGCCGACGCACGGCATCGTGGATTCCGACGCGCGCGACCGGATCGGTGCGGTGAAGAAATACTCCGGCCTCAGCTCGGGCTTCAATCTCGCGCTGCGCGACCTTGAAATACGCGGCGCGGGGAACCTTCTGGGTGCGGCGCAGAGCGGCCACGTGACGGCGGTGGGCTTCGGGCTTTACTGCCAGCTTCTGCGCCGGACGGTGGCGCGCCTGAAGGGCGAGGCGCCGCCGCGCCTCGTCGATGTGGAAGTCAGGCTCGACTGCCTCGAGCTTTCGCCGGCGGGCGCCGACCCTGGCCGCGTGGCGTTCCTGCCCTACGAGTTTATCGATGACGAGCGGCTGCGCATCGCGGCGTATCGCCGGCTGGCCGAGGTGACGTCGGCGGACGACGTGGATGCGCTGCAGCTCGAGTGGCGCGACCGCTTCGGCCCGGTCCCGGCATCGGCGGAGCGGCTGCTGAGGATTGCGGCGCTACGCGTTGCATGCGCGTTGCATGGAATCAGCCGCGTCGAGACCCGCGCGGGCAAGGTGATGTTCACGAAAGACAACGACTACCTGATGAAGGACGGCAAGTTCCCGCGGCTGCAAGTCGAACGCACAGACGCCTGCCTGGCCGAGCTCATGCGTCTGGCTGCCACGAGCGGAACGTGGAGCCGGTAGGTTCAGCCCCGGCGTGCGGCGATGCCGTCGATGAATGAGCCGCGCGGGCCGGTGCGCGCCTCGTCCCAGTCCGGGGGTTTGGTCGCGCCCACAAAAACGACGGACTTCATGGTCAGGGTGGCTCCGCGCCCGTCCCGGTCTCGCACGGGCAGTGCGTCGAGTTCGAACGTCTGCTGCGCAATGGCCTTTGCGTCCGCCTCGCCGTATCGCGCGTGCAGCTGCGCGGGCGCATCGTCGGCGAAGAACCGGACCTCGGCGCCTTTCGAGGCGAACCGGTATTCGCGGTTGGTGATCATTCCTCCCGCCATGAACTTCTTGGCATACGTGAAGAAGTCCAGCGTGTAGACCACGGTCAGCACGCGTTCCTTGTTCAGGATGCCGCAGTACGCCAGGGACGCGTCGACGAACAGCTTGTCGGGCGGGGCCACGATCTTGATGCGCCCGTCGTTCCAGACGAGGAGCAGTTTGTCGAGCGACGAGCAGGCGAGCATCGGAGCGCCGGGAATCTTGTGGCCAAGGTAGCCTTTGGCGCGGTCGTAGGCGATGGACAGCTCGGAGGATGTGAGGTCGCGAATGGCAATCGCGTCGAAGCGCGTGACCTCGGTGCGGCGGGGATAGTCGCCGGCGTGTTTCTTTTGGATGCGGCGAAGGTACCGCACGGCGTGCGCGACGAGATTCGCCAGGTTTTCCCGCGCTTCGGCGAGTTGGCCGCGGATCTTCTCCATCTCCTGGACGTTGCGGCCGAGGTCGAAGAGCGAGATGCGGCGGACGGGGATGTCGAGCAGCAGCGTGACGTCCGCCTGGGTGAGGTCGCGCTGCAGTCGGTCACGGAACGGCGCCATGCCATCGCGCACGGCTTGCTCTGCCTCCTCGGGCGAGCGGCAGGCCTCGATGCGCTGGTAGACGCGGTTCTCGATAAAGAGCTGGGCCAGCGTCTTGCGGTGCAGCTCTTCCGTCAGATTCTTCTGGCTCAGCTTCAGCTCCTGCTGGAGAAGCTGCAGGAGGCGCTCGGAATTGTGGCGCAGCACGCCGGGCACGTCCAGCTCGACCGGCCGATTCTCGCGGATGACGACGATCCGGCTGGCGAGCTGGACTTCGCATTGCGTAAAGGCGAACAGGGCTTCCACCGCGCGGGCCGCATCCTGATCTTCCTGCAGCCGCACCTCGATTTCCACGTTTTCCGAGGTGAAATCGTTGATGCTGCGGAGTTTGAGCTTTCCCTTGCGCCCGACCTCCTCGATCGAGGCGATGATCGAGTCGGTCGTGGTTCCGAACGGAATCTCGCGGATCACCAGGGAGTGCGCATCGCGGATCTCGACGCGGGCGCGCAGCCGGATGCTGCCACGTCCCTCTGCATAGCCTGCCGCATCCATCCGCCCGCCCTGGACGAAGTCGGGCAGCACGTCGAACGGCTTCTTCTGCAGGATGGCGATCTGGGCCTCGATAAGTTCGCCGAAATTGTGAGGCAGGATGCGGGTGGAAATTCCCACGGCAATGCCCTCGGCGCCGAGCATAAGGAGGAGCGGAAGTCGGGAGGGGAGGGTCACCGGCTCCTGTTTGCGCCCGTCGTAGGTCGGCACGAAATCCGTGAGCTCATCGGCAAACAGCTCCTCCCGCGCGAGGGGGGTGAGGCGGCATTCGATGTAGCGCACGGCAGCGGCCGGGTCGCCGGTATGAAGGTTTCCGAAGTTGCCCTGCCCCTCGATCAGGTAGCGCTTGTTGGCGAGGTTCACCAGGGCGTCCCCGATCGAAGCATCGCCGTGCGGATGAAACTGCATGCAGTAGCCGACGATGTTCGCGACTTTGATGAACTTGCCGTCGTCGTTAGCGTGCAGCGAGTGGAGGATGCGCCGCTGCACGGGCTTGAGCCCGTCGTCGAGGTGGGGGATGGCCCGGTCGCGGATTACGTAGGATGCATACTGCAGGAAGTTGCTGTCCACGAGACGGCGCAAGGGGTCGTTGGGAAGATTCCTGCTGCCCGCGGCAGGCGCCGCCGTAAGGTCGAGCGGGGGCGCCTCGGGCGTGAAGAGTTCGTCGCTGCCCAGGGGCAGTTGCTGCTGTTCGCTCATGGCCCGGTCTCCACGACGAGATGCTGCATAATGTAGTCGCGGCGGTCCGGGGTGTTGCGCCCCATGTAAAATGCGAGGATGGCGGGCACCGCATGCCGCTGCTCCACGCGCACGGGGGTCAGCCGTATGTCGGGGCCGATGAAGCCCTTGAATTCGCCGGGCGAGATTTCGCCGAGGCCTTTGAACCGGGTAATCTCCGCCGCCCGCCCGATTTCCTTCGCGGCGACATCCCGTTCCTGCTCCGAGTAGCAGTAGATGGTCCGCTGTTTGTTGCGCACGCGGAAGAGCGGCGTTTCGAAGATATGGACGCGGCCCTCATGCACAACGGGCTCGAAGTAGCGCAGGAAGAAGGTGAGAAGCAAATTGCGGATGTGCAGCCCGTCCACGTCCGCATCGGTCGCGAGGATGATCTTGCCGTAGCGCAGCCTGGCGGGCGACTCCTCGATATCGAGGCTGCGCATCAGGTTGTAGAGCTCCTCGTTCTTGTACAGCGTGTCGCGGTTCAGGTCGCACACGTTGAGCGGCTTGCCGCGCAGCGTGAAGATCGCCTGCGTG
>CAYRKB010000230.1:0-3793 GCA_964424705.1 uncultured Victivallales bacterium | reverse complement strand
GGAGGCTCAACACTCGGTACACGGCAGGGAGCTTTGCCTGCCATGACGGGGACTTACACCCCGCTAGATAGGTGCGCCAGCGTGGCGCACCACCGTCCACCTCACCTTCCCTCGCCTTCCAACAACGGCACCGCCATTGTCGCAGTCGTGCCCTTGCCGGGCGCCGACTTCAGCTCCAGCCGCCCGCCCAACCCCTCCATGCGCTCGCGGATGCTGAACAGACCGAACCCGCCGCTGCGTTCCGGATGTGTGCTTACGACGTCCGGATCGAACCCTTTTCCGTCATCGGACACCTGAAGCACAATCCCGTTCTCGCGCCTGCTCACGGAGACGCGGATTTCGCATAGCCCTGCATGTTTCAGCGCATTCATAATCACTTCCCGTGTGCAGGCGAAGAGAAGTCCTCGCAGCGGATGCGACATGGGCCTCTCAAGCCCATCATCATCCACAATCATCCGCCGCCCATGCTTCTCCTGCACCTGCTGGGCGAGTTCGTTCAGCGCGGGAACCAGCCCCAGTTCGTAAAGCAGGGAGGGCGTCAGGTCGGACATGACCATGCGGCATTCGTCGATAGCCGCGTTGAGCAACTCTTTCACCTGCCTTAGCGTTCTGACCTCCTCCCCCAGCTGGGCGGCGGCCAGAGGCTTCGCCAGCGACCCCAACCGGATGGTGGAGAGCGACAGGTTCTGGATGATTGCATCGTGGATGTAGCGCGAGATTCGCCAGCGGTCCTCTTCCTCCGATGCCGCCAGCTTCTCTGAGAGCTCCTGAAGCCGCCGCTGGTAACGCAGGGCTTCCTTCTCCATCTCGCGACGCCGCGTAATATCCGTGCCCACGCAGAGAAGCTCCACGACCCTCCCCTGCTCGTCGCGAACGGCCCGGTTTGCCCAGTGCAGCCAGACGCGCCGGCCATCCTTGCAGCAGTTCTCATTCTCACTCATCGCGTGCAGCTCAGGATGCGCTGTAATGTCCCTCATCAGCCCCCGCAAATCGCGCCCCCCGGAGTCCGTTTCCGGAACGATCGTGCCCAGCACGTTCCGGCCGATCACGTCCTCCGCCCGGTAGCCGAAGAACGCCTGCGCATACTCATTGAAGAAAGTGATGGTGTGATCAGGCGTGACGCGCATGATGCAGCTGTTGGCGTGCTCGACCAGTTCGCGGTACCTCTCTTTGCTTTCCTTCAGCGACTTCTGCACGGCCTGGATCCCGGATACATCCCTCAGCGTGACCACAACGGCCGTCGGCCGCTCGCAGGCGTCGCGCACGAAGGCCAGCGTCGGGATGGTCGGGGTGCGGCCGCCACTCCGGTTCAGCAGGGAAACCGCCGGCAGCGCAGCCGCCTTCCCCTGAAGCGCCTTCGCCAGTGCAGCGTCCGCCAGATTGAATTCGTCGGGCTGCAGCACCGTTGAGAGCATCGCCCGAACATGCTGCCCGAACGCTTCAGCCCGCAGGATTCCCGTCATCTTCTCAAACGCCGGATTAATGGAAAGCACGCAACCGTCCATGTCCAGAAGCATGACACCGTCGCCGATGGCATTAAGAGTGTCGACGGCCGCGCGAGCGCCCACAGAGAGAGACAGCGCGCCCCTCTCCCTCTCAACGGCAAGCGCTACCATCTTTTCCGCAGTGCGCTTTTCGGTGACGTCCCGTCCATAGACGTTCGCATATCCGCTTTCGGGAAATGGCGCACAGAGAATGGTGTAGACGCGATCGGCGCAGACGAACTCCGACTCCTGCCTTAGATCCCTGGCCAGCGCCGCCAAGGCGGGCTGGCGCAGCGTTTCCGGCGCGGGCATCCCCACGTGCCCGTCCAGCTGGCTCAACAGCACAAAAGAAGCCGGGTTCGCGTACGCGAGCGTGCCGTCCTCCAGAATTCGCAGGATGGCGTCCGGAGACTCCTCCGTGAAACGGGCAAGCAGTTCATTCTCCGCCAGCACCGCCTTCCGCTCGGTGGTGTTCTGGTAGAAAACGCTGAGCCCCTCGGGCGAAGGATACGCGCGGGCCTTGAACCACGCCTCCAGAGGAGAGAAGAACGCCTCGACGCCGGCGGGCACCTGGTCAGCCAGCGCCAGTTCGTAGGCCTGCCGGAACGGCGCGGTTTCGGACTCGGGAAAGCTCTCCCAGAGAATCTTGCCCACCAGATCTGCCCGCGACCTCCCGAGAAGCCGCGCGCCGCGCTCGTTGATGTAGGTGACCCTCCACTGCCGGTCCAGGCTGAAGAACCCGTCGCCGATGCTCTCCAGAATGAGCAGCCTCCGCTGGTGCTCCGCCGCCAGCGCATCCTCCGCCAGCCTGCGCACCAACGTCTCCCCAATGTGCTCCCCGATGCCCTCAAGCTTTTCCACCGCGCCCAGGGTGAAGCAACCCTTGCGGCGGTCGTTGAGCTGGATCAGTCCGACAATCTTGCCCTTGCTTCGCACAGGTACAAGTGCCACGGAGGCATACCCCTGATGAACGCACGCACTCCGCGGATGCAGCGGCGGCTGCGCACCGCCCTCAACATCAGGCAGGAGGAAAGTGTCGTTTGTCCAGAAGCTCCCCCCCGCTGTAAAAAGCGCGCTGTCAGGATCAAACCCGCCGGAGAGGACCTGGCCACATGTGCACTCGAGGCGCACGTCTCCTTGAGGGCTCCTGCATACGCCCCCGGACGTATCGCGCGCGATCAGCGTGTTTTCCGTCTGCAGGAAGCTCCAGGGAAATCCCTGCTGTGCGAAGTATGGGTAGTCATCACCGACCTGCATGCGAAGACCCACAGCATCGAAACCCGTCCGCGCCTTCAGCTCGGAAAGAACACGCTGGATGGAGACCTGCACGGGGTCCGCCTCGTTGAGTATCTGCACGATCCGGCTGCCCAGGTCGCGATAGCGCTCCACCTGCTTGCGCTCCGTAATGTCGCGCAGAAACACCACAATCCGCCCGCCGTCCGAGGGCTGGTACCGGGCGCTTGCTTCGACGTCAAACACGCAGCCATCTTTGCGGCGGTGCCGTGACTCAAACCGACGCTCGCCACGCACCATGATCTCTTCTATATATGCGGAGGCGGCGTTGACGTCATCCCGCGCCTCCAGGTCATGGATGCGCATGGCCAGCAGCTCCCGGGCGCTGTAGCCGCTCATCCGGCAATACGCATCATTGACTTCCAGCAGGCGCCCCTGCGTATCCGCCAGCCAGACACCGTCCATGGCCGCCTCGAGGACGGCCCGGCGTCGCTCTTCACTTCCCCGCAGCTTTCTTTTGCTCTCGTCGAACCTGCTGCCGATCAAGAGCGCAATTCGGGCCGCCACGGCAGCCGTGATCATTCCAGCCACAATCAACAGGATCGACAGAAGCGGCGTGTCGTACAGGTAAGCCAGAAGCCCCGTTGCCCCGACCAGGACCGTGAGTACTCCCAGGCGCGAGGCCCAGTGCCCAAGATGCCGGGCATGGCGGGGGTTCCGCCGACGGAGCAGCAGCAGAACCGACCCGACCCCGGACACAATGAACGCAGCGCCTGCACACCCCAGCGCCTGCGCTCTTCTGAACCCGCACGCCGCCTCCGGCCCGGGCTCGCCCGCCTGAGAATCTGGTCGCTGTTCGACTTGCATAGTCACGCCGTAAGTGGATTCGATACGGAATCGTAGCACGCAACATCATCATGTCAACAATCGAAGTGCCGCGCCCTACGGGATGGGCGCATGTGAGTTCCGGGGAGTTGTCCGTTCAGGCGCATCTTTGCATCTAAGCGACGAGTGCGTCACGGCAAGCCGGGAGCGACAACGGGCAACTCCGACTGGAGATGCGGCGACCCCGCCGC
>CAYRKB010000229.1:2891-3841 GCA_964424705.1 uncultured Victivallales bacterium | reverse complement strand
ACTGGCAGCGGCTCGGCGGGTATGGTGGAGGTTCCCGCGGGCAAGTTCTTCATGGGGTGTAACCCACGCGTCGACGACGTCTGCCAGAGCGAGGACAAAGAGAATCCAGGACGCACCGTATTTCTAGAATCCTTTCTGATCGATGTTCACGAGGTTACGGTCGCTGAATACGCGGCATGCGTAGAGGCAGGAGGCTGCACGGAAGCGTATGCAGCAAACGCTAAGCCGAAGTCAGCCGTAATCATTCACTTAAAGGAAAAATGCAATTGGAAAAATGTTGGTGTAGAACAACATCCCATCAATTGCGTTCTCTGGAGCCAAGCCAGTGATTACTGTGCATAGGCCGGAAAACGACTGCCTACCGAGCCAGAGTGGGAAAAGGCGGCGCGCGGAACAGATCGGCGCAAGTACCCATGGGGAAATCAGGAACCTTCGTGCGAACTGGCAGTATGGGGCGGCGGTCCAGAACGCGAAGGCTGCGGCAAGGGTAGCACGTGGCCGGTTTGCTCGAAGAAGGCGGGGAGCAGCCCGTATGGGGCCTGCGATATGGCAGGAAACGTACAAGAGTGGGTAAATGATAAAAATTTAAAGAAGGAGGAGTATGATAAAGGAATTAGATTCCAGTACACCTACCAAAGTGTCCGCGATGGCTCCTGGACGTTTCTTAGTCAGTACCGTCTACGCACGTCGAGTCGCGACGAGATGGCACGCAGTAGTTGCAGCGGAGACATAGGGTTTCGGTGCGCCGCTGACATTAGTCGGAAGTAGCTTATGAACTTTGACATTCTGGTTTCCGCAGGAGGAAGTGACGAAACGACTCTAGCCAATCGCGCCAAGTCCCCTGTGCTGCGGTCACTAGGCTGAGGCGAACCATGTTCCTTCAACTGCGATGGTTGGTTCCGGTCTTCGTGCTCGTTCGTTCGCGCACCTTGCGGGTGGCCGATTCTGTT
>CAYRKB010000229.1:599-2881 GCA_964424705.1 uncultured Victivallales bacterium | reverse complement strand
ATTCGCGCGGGCATTGCTCGAGAATGTAGACTCCTATCCTTACCCGACTTTGAATCGTAAACCCCCTTCTAGGTACACTTTCGGGCAACCCTGATCGGAAATCATTGGGTTTTCGTCATCGCCGGGTCGCAAAATCCATAGGCACACGACTTGCCTGAGATACCTTGACAGCAACGATGCGATGGCCGTAGATACTGGATATGTACCTGCGAACGACAACGCGGACGAACAAGGACGGCTCGAAGGTCCAGTACTACCAACTGGCCGAGAACGTTTGGGATCCGAAGCGCCGGTGCGCGATCCCGCAGGTTGTCTACAACTTCGGGCGCGCGGACCAGGTGGACGCGGTCAAGATGCGGCGGCTGGCGAAGAGCATCCTGCGGGTCTTCGGCGGCGAGGAAGAGGTCCGGGGCGCGCCTGGCGTGCGCATGATCGACTCGTGGCCGAGCGGCGGGGCGTACGTGCTCGACCGGCTGTGGCGCGAGCTCGGGATCGATAAGGTGCTGGAAGGGAAGATGGCGGCGGAGAAGCGGACGCAGCCGTTCGAGCGGGCGCTCTTCGCGATGGTGGCGAACCGTGCGCTGCACGGGTACTCGAAGCTGTACTGCTGGGAGCAGTGGCTGCGCGAGGAGGTGTACCTGCCGGACGCGACGAACCTGGAGTTGCACCACCTGTACGGCGCGATGGACTTCCTGGAGCGCAACAAGGCGGAGGTGGAGAAGGAGGTCTACTGGCGGATGGTGGACGTACTGAACGCCGACGTGGACCTGATCTTCTACGACACGACGTCGCTGCACTTCGAGGTGGACGAAGAGGACGAGGGCGACGCCGAGGGCATGGTGCAAGGGAGCCAGGCGGCCGGGGCGAAGGAGTACAAGGCGCCCCGCAAGCGCGGGAAGTCGAAGAACGGGCGCGGCGACGTGCCGCAGGTGGTGGTCGGACTGGCGGTGACCCGCGACGGTCTGCCGGTCCGATCGTGGGTCTTCCCCGGGAACACCATGGACGCGACGACGGTCGCGCAAGTGAAGCAGGATCTGCAGGGCTGGCGCCTTGGCCGCTGCGTCTTCGTGGGCGACGCCGGGATGAACTCGGAGGACAACCGGCGGCAGCTCGCGCTGGGCGGCGGGAAGTACATCCTGGCTACGAAGATGCGCGCCGGGGACGAGGTCACGAAGGAGGTCCTGACGCGCGCTGGACGGTACCAGGCGGTCACGGACAACCTGCGGGTCAAGGAGGTGGTGGTAGGAGACGGCGAGCGGCGGCGGCGCTACGTGGTCTGCCACAACCCGGCGGAGGAGAAGCGGCAGCGGCGGCACCGCGAGCGGTTGCTGGAACTGGCCGCCGCGGAACTGGCGACGCTGAAGGCGCCCAAGCCCGGCGAGCAGCACTCGAAGCGCACCTGCGACCTGCTGACCAGCGAGCGCTTCGGGAAGTACCTCCGGCGTGGCCGTAGCGGCCAACTCGAGATCGACCTGGCGGCCGTCAAGCGCGAGGAGCGCCTGGACGGCAAGTGGGTCGTGACCACCAACGACGACACGCTGACGCCGGTCGACATGGCGCTCGGGTACAAGCAGCTCATGCAGGTCGAGGACTGCTGGCGCATGATGAAGTCCGGCATGCGGATGCGGCCGATCTACCACTGGAGCGTCCACCGGATCCACGCCCACGTCACGCTCTGCGTACTGGCGCTGCTCCTCACCCGCATGGCCGAGAACCGCGCCAACGACACCTGGCGCAACATCGCGTCCAGGCTCCAGACCATCAAGGTCGTCGAGTACGAGCGCGACGGCTCGCGGATCCACCAGACGACCGACGTCCGGCCCGCCATCCAGCAGCTCCTGAAGACCCTCAACGTGCCGGAACCACACAAGATCCTGGCCATACGGCCAGCCCCGGAACCGCCCCCGGATCCCGCCTCGGACGCCTAGATACACGACCCCCAAGCCCGAATCGCGCCGATCATGAAGAAACTACACACGAATCTCCCCGATCCGTGTGCCTCGCCGTTTCAAAGTCGGGTGCCGCCGCCGCTGGTCTTCATAGAGACGCTAGCCTCCGGCCGGAATTGCATTGACCGCTTCTCGATCCACGGGCATCTTCGAACGCGTACCGACACCTTGGGGCGATACATTAATGGAGAAGCACACTCATCCCGGCAGCCTCGTCTACTCCTGGCTTGCACACGACCTTCACTTCAGGGTGAGTTCCTTCGTCCCCAACCTGGATATCATGCCCCGGCCTGGGAGCTTGGCGCGCTCATTGTCCTCGCTGGACGGAGGCAG
>CAYRKB010000229.1:0-589 GCA_964424705.1 uncultured Victivallales bacterium | reverse complement strand
GAAAGCGACAGCAGCGCGTTGGGATACGCTGGCGTTTGACGACATCCTGGCAGAAGTGAAGCAAGCAGTTGCAGAGGAACTCCGTCGGCAACTCGGCAGTCACTCGAAGTTTCCGGGCTACCAGAAGCAGTTCATCGACTGCTTCGAGTTGGTAGAGTACATCGTCAACATCCGACTAATGCACGCCCTCTGCCGCGTCCCGCCTAATCTCCTTCTTGGCCTCCTGTCTCGCGCTCTGGGCAAGGAACTGCCGGGGACGTTGCTCCGGATAAGTGGTTCGCAAACCAAAGATCTCGGGAACACGAACTGGTACCACGTGGCTCAGGACGACGGCTTCTTCCTTGGCGACGGGGCCATGGTCATGATCGAATTGAAGGCTCGTAAGAAGTCCAAGAGTTCCAAGCTGGATGCGGCGCAGATAGCGAAGCACGTCTGGATGCTGAAGAACGCCGAGGTTCCATCCATTCCGAGTCAGGCCCGTGAAGTGCTCGTGCTGCTGCCGGAGCACCACGGCAACCTCACCGCCTATGCGACCGACCTCGCCCTGGATGGTGGCTACCTTTCGATCAAGCCGTCACGCAACGCGCCC
>CAYRKB010000228.1:0-3854 GCA_964424705.1 uncultured Victivallales bacterium | reverse complement strand
TGAGCGTCAAGTGGACCATGGTCTGGAAATGGCAAGACAAGCTTCAGTCCTCCGCCATTCTTGAGAACGCGAAAGAACTCCCGAAGCACCTTGTCGGGATAGAGCGCATGTTCAAGACTATGCGAACTGTAGACAACATCGAATTGTGCGTTGCCAAAGATACTCAGATCGTGGAAGTCGCCCTGGAGAACCTGGTACCCAGATGCCTTGGCCGTCTCCGCCTTCTCTGCATCCAATTCAAAACCAACGATATTCGTGAATCCCATCTTTCGGAATCCCCTGAGTCCGACTCCATCACCACAGGAGACATCCAGAATGGCAACGGCCCTGTTCACAGCGGAGAACTCAGCATCCAGGTACCTCAGTTGCCCCTGTTCCTATCTGGGGATGCCGATCTCGTGAGACTTGTACTTCCCTGCTTGCAGGTTCAGGTAAGCGCGGTAACGTGCAGGTCGCTTGGGAGCAGTGGAGGTAAGCAGGATGATCTTCACGGCTCTAAGCTTAGAAAGCGCTCTGCTGGCAAGGCTTTTCATCATAGTACGTGACGCGCGTGTATCACGGACACACCGGACTGTCAATTTCCAGCCCATACCGATTCCGGAGTAGGCGGGGTTTTGTGGTTTTCCAACTGCTTGTTTGTCCGGTCCGCTCAGGCGCGATCGAATCCTGCTAGGGGTGCGATGGGGGCACATGCCGCGAACGGAACTGGCGAGGGGATACACCCATGACCTTGCGGAACTGGCGCGAGAAGTAGTTGCTGTCGCTGAACCCGCACTGGAACGCCGCCTCGGTGACACGCACCTCTCCTCGCTGCAGCAGGTCGGCGGCGCGCAGAACCCTGACGCGGATGACATGCTCGATCGGGGACCGGCCGAGCACCCTGCGGAATGTGCGCGTGAGCGTGCTTTCGGACATGTGGGCGATGCGGGTCAGGTCACGGATGCCTATGGGTTCCCGGAAATGCTGCTCGATGTAGCTCAGGGCATCGCCCATGAGCAGGAAGGGCCGCTCCGTCCGTGGCGTGTTATGCGAATAGCAGCGGGAGAGGAACCCGATCAGTCCCATCAGATGGACGCAGGCCTGGAACCGGTAGCCCGGCCGGCGCCGCGCCAACTCCTCCTTCAGACGCGCCACCATGCCCACTTCCTCGGCCAGTTCCTCTTCTGTCAGATGGAGCCGATTACGAAACCTGCTGTGCTCCCGCAGCCGCGGTTCCACCCGGAAGAGCGCATGGTAACCGGACAGATCCTCCAGATAATCCATGGGCAGCTGAAGGCGCTTGGGGTCGAACAGGATATTGACCAGCGTCATGTGTTCCATATCCGCGTACCCATGCACCATGTCGCCGCGCAGCAGGAACACATCGCCCGCCTCGATCGGATAGGACTCTTCGCCCGCCAGATGGCGCCCGTGCCCCTCAAGGACCACGACCAGCTCGTAGAAACCGTGGCTGTGCACCTTGGTGTCCCGGTGATCGGTGACCCAGTGCAGGGCGAGCGGAAAGTCCCTGTCAGGGAAAACGTTAGCCGGACGAATGCGCGGTTGTGACATGCCTGTTTTGTGCTTGTTTCTGACGGTTTTGTCAAGGCGACGGTAACGCGATGCCGTATAGTAAGGCCCTGAATTTGAAACCAACAGCGCGTAACGACGATAACCAGGAGGACGGAAGGGTATGACAGCGAAGTCGGAATCATCCAGAAAGATCAGGGTTGGCGTAGTCGGAATGGGCGGTATTGGCAACAATCACGCCGGATGTCACCTGAAGGATCCCTTGGCTGAACTCGTAGCCGTCTGCGACGTAGTAAAGAAGAAGGCGGACGAAGCCTCGGCCAAGCATGGTGTCAAAGCCTACTACAGCCTCAAAGAGATGATGGCCAACGAGGACCTGGATGTGGTGGATGTGACGACCGGCGGTTACGAAAACGGTAGTTGGCATTTCGAGCCGGCGATGGAGGCTATGGCGGCGGGGAAGCATGTGTTGTGTGAGAAGCCGCTTTCCAACGATATTGGCGAAGCGCGGGAGATGGTCCGGTACGCTGCCGAACGGAAACTCTATCTGGGCTGCAACCTGAATCACTATTTTACTCCCACGGCCGACCGCGCGAAGCAATACATGGATGACGGCATGGTGGGCGAACTGATCTATACGATGTTCAAGGTGGGCTTCAACGGAGGCGACGCAACGTACAAGTTCAACAAGTCGCCTCGCTTCAACCAGCCATACGCGCACATGAAGGCATTCCTGACGCATCCCTTCAGTGTCATGCGGTATTTCTGCGGTGATATTACCCACGTTCAGGCGTTCTGTTCGAAGCCCGGGTTCCGGAAGGCTGCGGGCGATCTCCTGGTGTCGGTGAACAGCGTCCATGTGACGTTTGCGAACGGCACTGTGGGTTATCTGCTGAGCCAGCGCGGTGATGCCGTCTGGGGGCTGGGCGGCTGGTGGAGCTGCGAAGTTGCCGGCAGCAAAGGATCCTTCTGCATCGAAAACTGCATCGAGCGGCTGACCTACTGGCCGGCTCCCAAGCCGGGCGAAAAGTTCGGCCTGAGCGATCGACCGACGCCGGAGATCCTGGAAACCGGGATCAAGGATTTTGGTGCCACCTTCCCGCTGCGCATTCACGCGTTCCATGAAGACGTGACCCAAGGCATTCACCCGGAGCGCCTGCGCTCAAACGGGCGTGATGCGTTGGCGACCTTGGAGTATATCCAGGCGGTGATTGAGTCCTACGAAAACGGCGGCGCACTGATGCGTCCTCACGCGCTGCCGACCGTGCACGGGGATCCCAGAACGGAACAGATCTGATCCACAACAGGAAGAAGGAGTTCAACGATGATCAAACTGGGTGTCAATTCGGTATTGTTTCAGGGACATGACCTGGCTACGGCCATGAAACACATTGCCTGGGCCGGGTATGATGGAATTGAACTGTCGGCCATAAAGGGCATGTGCGAGCATCTCGATCTCGAGCAGTGGGCTTCCCAGGCGGATATGATCAAGTCGCTGGCGGTGGAGAACGGGCTGGCGCTCCTGAGCATGGAGGTCGCTTCGCTGGATGAGGCCCGTTTGACCAAGGCCTTCGAAGCGGGCCGGGCGATCGGGGTTCCGATCGTCAACGTGGGTCCGGGTGGCAAGTCCGATGTAGAAGAGGATTTCGTGAAGCAGACCGACCTCATTGCCCGGATGGCCGACAAGGCCGCACAGTACGGGGTGACCCTCTGCTGCAAGGCGCATGTGGGCGGATCCATCTACAATACGCCCACGACGCTGCGTGCCATGAAACGTATCCAGTCACCAGCCTTTGGCGTGGACATGGACCCCAGTCATATCTACCGCTCCAATGAGGACCCGGCTCTGGCTTTGCCGGCCGTGCTGAGCCGGGTACGGCACGTCCACATTCGGGACTGCAAAGGGCGAGGGCCGCGTCCGGGTGAGCCGAAGGACCAGGCCTGCGGGCGAGGGGACATCAACCTGTTGGGGTACTTTAAGGCCATGGTGGACGGCAACTACAACGGCCCCGTCTGCCTCGAGGTGATCGGTGCGGGTACGTATGAACTGCCCCGGCGCGATGTGATTGCCGCGGAAAGCTATGGATACATGAATGCCTGTCTGAAGGCGTTGGGCGCGAGGTAACGTTTGCCATGCGGGGTACCATGATTCGTCTGGGGATTCTCGGATTTGCCCACGGGCATTTGGGGCAGTACTGCTCCGTCTGGCAGACGCATCCCGAGCACGGGGTGCAGCTTGTGGCCGGATGGGACCACGATGCCGCGCGGGCCGCCGCGAGGTGCAAGGCCCTTGGAATTGACGCCGCCCCGTCCGTGGAGGCGCTGCTGGGACGCCGGGACGTGGA
>CAYRKB010000227.1:0-3884 GCA_964424705.1 uncultured Victivallales bacterium | reverse complement strand
CCGAGCTTCGCCGCATCTCCCCCGGGCGGCGATCCCCGGAACTCACATGCGCCCCGCGCGCCGCTCTTCCGGCGCTCTTCCGCCACGAGGGCCCGCGCCATGGGATACGTTCAGGGCCGGCGAAGTGCCTTGCGGAGGGCGCGCGCGCCGACTATCATGCGCGGCCATTTCAAGATAGTTTAACTTGCCGCACGGCGCAGGCGCGGGCGGCGCGAAACCCAGGGACCATCATGGCGCTTTTGAGTCTGCAGGAGGGGACGATCCGTTTTGGCGGCGAGGCGCTGCTGGACGGAGTCTGCCTGAACGTGGAGCGCGGCGAGCGCACGTGCCTGGTCGGCCGCAACGGCGCCGGCAAGTCCACGCTGCTGAAGATCCTTGCCGGCGAACTCGCACCGGACTCCGGCGCGGTGCTGCGCGAGCCCGGCGTCCGCGTGGCCTACCTGCCCCAGGAGGTGCCCCTGGATCTTGCCGGCAGCGTGCGCGAGATCGCGGAGAGCGGGCTGCGCCGCCATGCGGACGTGGACCATTGGGAACACGAGGGAGCAGCCACCCAGGTCATGGCGAAGCTTGGGCTTGACCCGGATGCCCCGTTCGCGACTTTGTCCGGCGGCATGAAACGCCGCGTGCTGCTGGCGCGCGCCCTGGTCTGCGAGCCTGACGTTCTGCTGCTTGATGAGCCCACCAACCACCTGGACATCGCGTCGATCGGGTGGCTCGAGGAGCACCTGCTGCGGCGCGTCGAAACCTTCCTCTTCATCACGCACGACCGCGCGTTCCTGCGCCGGATGGCGCGGCGCATTATCGATCTGGACCGCGGCGCGCTGGCAGGCTGGGACTGCGATTACGACACGTTCCTGGGCCGCAAGCAGCAGCTTCTTGACGATGAAGCTGTCCAGTGGGAACGCAGGGATAAGCTGCGCGACAAGGAGGAAGCCTGGCTGCGCAAGGGCGTGAAGGCGCGGCGAACGCGCAACGAAGGCCGCGTGCGCGCCCTGCTGGCGCTGCGCGACGAGTTCCGTGCGCGGCGCACCGAGCAGGGCGCCAGCCGCATTGTCCTGCAGGCGTCCGGCAGCTCGGGAGCCCAGGTGATCAAGGCGGAGGGCGCCGGATTCGCCTTTCCCGGCGGCGAGCCCCTTGTCCGCGATCTCGACATCCGCATTCTCAAGGGCGAGCGCATCGGCATCATGGGCCCCAACGGCTGCGGCAAGACAACGCTGCTGCGGCTGATGTCCGGGGAGCTGACCCCCACGGCCGGCTCCGTGAAGCTCGGAACGCGCCTGCAGCTGGCATACTTCGACCAGATGCGAATGGCACTGGACGGCCAGAAGACCGTCGCCGAGAACGTGGCGGACGGCCGTGAGTTCGTCGATATCGGCGGGCAGCGGCGCCATATCTACGGGTATCTTCAGGATTTTCTGTTCACGCCCGACCGCGCGCGCACGCCCGTGCACGTTCTTTCCGGGGGCGAGCGAAACCGCCTGCTGCTGGCCAAGCTCTTCGTGGAGCCGAGCAACCTGCTGATCATGGACGAGCCCACCAACGACCTGGATGTGGAGACCCTCGACCTGCTGGAGGAACAGCTGCAGATGTATCCCGGCACGCTGCTGCTGGTCAGCCACGACCGCGCATTCATTAACAACGTGGTGACGAGCACGCTCGTGTTTGAAGGCGACGGCCACGTGGTGCAATATGCGGGCGGATACGACGACTGGCTGGCGCAGCGGCGCCGCGCCGACAAAGCCGCGGCGGACGCGGGCAAGCGCGAGGCGCCTGCGCCCCGGCCCGCCACGCCGCAGCCGCGCAGGCTCACCTTCAGCGAACAGAAGGAGCTCAGGGGCATCGGCTCGAGCATTGAGGCGCTCGAACGGGAGCAAGCCTCGCTGCACGCCATGCTGTGCGACCCCGGCTTCTACAAGAAAGACCCGGACGAAGTGCGCCGCACCCAGATTCGCGCCAAGCAGGCGCTGCACGAGATGGAGCAGCTCGTGGACCGCTGGGCCAAGCTTGAATCCGTCGCGGCCGGGGGCTGATCCCGGCGGCAGGCAGAATCGCGGCGGCCGCAGCGCCCCTTACGGGAACGCAAGCCGCAGGACAAATCGCTCCCAGCGCTCCTTGAACGCGCCCATGTCCTTCTCGCCAAGAACGGACTGGAGCGTCGCGAAGCCGGTCGGGTCCTCCCGCTGCCGGGCGACGAACTCGCGGTAGAACTTGATCAGCAGCCCCTGTTCCTGAAGGTAGTAGCAGAGGTACCGCGCCTGCGCATAGTTGCTACCACGGTCCTCATTGTAGAATTCGCCCGTCGAGGTGCCGGTGAGGTCCGCGAACGAGGGCACCTCCTTCCGCTGGATGGCTTCCTGCAGGCCGGCCAGCCGCCAGTTGGTGCGCCCGCGGATGTGGCCGTCCTTTTCCTCCGACTGCTCATAGAGGGATCCGAGTCCTTCGTTCAGCCAGGCGGGACAGTCCGGGAAATTCGCACTGATGAAGGGATGCACAATCTCGTGCACCAGCGTGCCGCCGCCGGTGGCGATGTTCATGATCAGCGCTTTCTCTTTCTCCGAATAATACCCGAACGGCGTGGAGGGGGTGTCGTGAAACATCTCGCGGGCATGTTTCTCGTAGCTCTTCCTGTCGCGAAAGAGCCAGACGTCGATGATGGCCTCCGGATCGCGGGCGAAGTAGTCCTGCTTGAGCATTTTTACAGCCCAGCCGACGGTCTGCTTCGCCCGCGAGCGCACCACGTCGGGCGCCTCGTCACCGAGCACGACGAAGGGAGGCTCTATGACGACCGAGAAGCCGCGCGGGATCTTCGACCGAAGCGCTTCTGCATGCCGGTCACAATCGGCCGCTGACGTCCCGTACACGGCAGCGCTGTTCGTGGCCACGGCGGCCGCTGCAGGCATGCAGGAAGAGGCGCCCAGCGACGCCAGGCCAAGGAGGAGAAACGCCAAACGGCAGACCGCGCGCCCCGTCGCGGCGGCGTCCGACTGGCAAGGGTCAGGGGTAATGATATGCCTGGCCATTGATTGTCGCTTCGTACGACACGGTCTCGCCCGAACCATTCCGCTGGATGTTGAACACCCGCCCCGTGTAAACGCTTCCCGCGTTGAGCGAGAAATCGAAGGACACCACCTGATTCAGGTCGCTGTGCTGGACGTTGCTCATCTCCATGGTGACCGTTGTCCCCGACACGGTGAAGGCCGGTTCGCCGCTGGCGACCGTGAGTTGACCGGGGAAGCTGGCGGACGGCGTCGGGGTCGTCGCCGCAGGCGAATTGGTCGAGGGCGACGCTCCCGGCTGCGCCGTAGACTCCGCGACCTGTTTGACAGCCACCACTCCCTCGGCGCCGTACTGATCCCGGACGGTTACGGTGTTCATGCCGTTAAGGGCTGTGCGGCCATAGACAGCGGAATATCCCGAGCTCTGGACAATGTTGCCGAGATCCGCATTGGCTACGCTCCACGCAAGCGGCAGAGAAAGGTCTCGCGTGCCGCCCACTACGACCAGCGTGAAGGACTTGATATTTGCGCCCACCGTGGCGCTGCTCGGGCTAACGCTGAGAAACTGGCTGCCGCCCTCTTCGCAGCTTGTCGTCAGGCAACACGCGAGGATCCCGAAAACCGCGGAACCGACAACTCCCCCGAGCGTCATCATCCGATTGCGTTGACCGTTCATACCGACCTCCTTCTTCCTGAGCCGTGGAAAGCAGGCCCGCGTGGTGCGCCACGCTTCCGCTCCGGCGGGGTACGGCGCTGATGATACGCAATAAGGCTCGTATGTCAATTCCCCGCCCGCTCCTGGCCTTGATCAGGGCGCATGTGAGTTCCGGGGACGCCGCCCGGGGGAGATGCGGCGAAGCTCGGAGAGAACGCGGCGGGGTCGCCGCA
>CAYRKB010000226.1:0-3907 GCA_964424705.1 uncultured Victivallales bacterium | reverse complement strand
ACCAGCGGCCGAATCAGCGCCATGATGTTGGCGCATGACTTCTTGATCTTGCCGGCTTGCGGTCCTTCGGTGTGGAGTTCCAGCCCGGTCGTGTTGGGCGGCACGGCCGCGAAGTGCGGCTCCAGAGATTCCTTGTGCGCGTAGAACTTGCGTCCCGCCGTATGCTCCACGCGAAGGGCGGCAAAGGTGCTGATGACGATGCACGCCTTGTCCCGGAAGTCTTGCGGCGTCAGGTCGGCAAAATCCTCGATGTCCAGAACCCGGACCTTGTTCTCGCCGAAGTCGGCCTCCAGAGTCTCCTTATTCGGATGACCCGGCTTCTGGAGCGTTTCAATCGTCTGTTGGCGGATCGCGTCGGACGGAACCAGCCACAACACGAGGGGATTGTGTTCCCGGCCCAGGAACTTCGCGCCGAGTTTGACCGCCAGCGCCGCCAGGAATGTCTTGCCGCCGCCCGTCGGCAGGCGCAGGCAGGTGTAGGGTGTATCCGGCAAATGCGCCAACGGAGCGTAGGGTTTATTCCACGGCTTCGGCACCTCACGTGCTGCGGCGTCGAAGGCGGCCTTGGGGCCGTCGAACCGGGCGGCTTCCAGAAAGGCGGCCAGGCGGTTCAGCGTTTCTTCTTGATAGGCTTTGGCTTTGAACATGGGTTCTCCGTCAACAAACGCCGCTCGCGCGTCAATTCCGTCCGCAGTTCCTTTTCGGACGGCAGGACCAACCGGTAGCGGCTGGCAAAGAGCCGCTTGTGTTCGCTCAGCACCGAATAGCGAACCACCGTCTGATCTTTCTGGGCGCAGAGAATCACGCCCACCGTCGGATTGTCGCCCGGCCCGCGCCGCAGATCGTCGTA
This sequence comes from uncultured Victivallales bacterium, assembly GCA_964424705.1. Taxonomy (GTDB): domain Bacteria; phylum Verrucomicrobiota; class Kiritimatiellia; order UBA8416; family CAYRKB01; genus CAYRKB01. The sequence goes on along the minus strand of CAYRKB010000226.1, from coordinate 3,057 downwards.
CATCCGCACGTACATGTCCATCTGGCCGATGTCTTGATGTGTCAATTCCTCGGTCTTCAGGTCGAACAGCACGAAACACTTGAGGAGGTGGTTGTAGAAGACGAGGTCGAGGTAGAAATCCTTGCTCTCGGTGCTGATGCGCTGCTGGCGCGCGACAAAGGCAAAGCCCTTGCCGAGTTCCAGGAGAAACGCCTGCAGGTTGGCCAACAAAGCGTCTTCCAGTTTGGACTCCTGAAGTTTGCCGGCCTCTGAAAATCCGAGGAACTCCAACATGACCGGGTCTCGCACGAACGCTCGCGGGGAGCGGTCCGCCGTCGCGGTCTTCCGCGCCGCTTCCGCCAGCACGGGCTTGCGGTCCTTGCTGAGCAGCAGGCGCTCGTAGTAGAGCGTGCCGATCTGCCGCTCCAGTGCGCGCGTGCCCCAGTTCTGTTCCGCCGCCTCGTTCATGTACCACTCGCGGGCGCCCTCTTCTTCAACCCGCAGAAGAAGTCGGTAATGCGTCCAACTCAATTCTAGACGCAGTGCGTCTAAATTCGGGAAAAGTCGGTAGAACTGGCTCATCTTGTAGAGGTTCGATGCGTCAAATCCCTTGCCGAATTCGCGCGTGAGTTGGTCAGCGACCCGCTCCAGCAAACCCTTGCCGTATTCCGCCCGCGTGGAGCCGCCCTGCTCGAACTCGACAATGTGCCGGCCGACCTCCCAGCCGGTGCGCACCTGGACGACATCCACCGCCCGCAACGCCTGTTGACGGGCGGACCGGATGAGCACCCGGAGTTCGCCCAGAAGACCCGTGAAGGTGGGTCGCTTCGCGATGCTGCTTTTGCGTTTCTGCCCCATGCTCACCGTCCCTTTACATCATACGGGATGTGTTTGAAAATGATGTTCTCCCGGCGCAACCGGTCGTCACCCAGGCTCGTGCATTCCGAGAAGATCACCTTCGGCCCATCGTGCCGGGGCAGGTCGCGCAGGACCCGGCCGGTCAACGTGTTGGACTTGGCATCCCCGAGAATGCCGTTGTAGAGGAGGTAAACCGCCGTGCCTTTGTGGAGGCCAAGTAGCGGCGTCTTGCCGACCTTGGTCAACGGCGTGTGCGTTTCGGAGAACCAGACATGTGCCGCCAGCGTTGGGAACCGGATGGCCGGATTGATGCGGCCGGCATCGTCCGTGATGGCCGGGCCGAGCCGGTAGAACCGAAACCCGCCCCCGCCCTTCCAGTTCACGGCCTGGGATATGCCGCCTTGTTCACCGTCTATTACTTTTTGTAACCGAGGTATGCAGTGCGTCACGGCATGGTCACCCATCTCGATCCCGATCCACCGCCGCCCCATCTTGTGCGCCACCGCCGCCGTTGTGCCGGAGCCCAAGAACGAATCGCATACGATGTCCCCGGGATTGGTGGCAATGGTAATGATTTGTTTCAGGAGGCGCTCCGGTTTCGGAGTAACGAACATTTCAGCACTTTCACTCAGGAGAGCGCGAATCTCGTTCTTTGCCTCAGCGTTGTGGCCTGCTTCATTGTGTGGCCACCATGTCGATGGGACGAGGCCTTCTTTCACTTCCGAAAGAAATCTCTTCTGCGCAGGAGTGTTGCTGCCGTCACTCCCCCACCAAATCTGATTGGTCCGCATGAGTTCATCCAAGTGATCTTTGCTGAACCGCCAATATGTTCCTCGCGGTGGACGGATGATGCGGCCTGAAGGGCTCACAATATCATAGAGACCTTGACTGTATGGGTTTCGGGCATGCAGGGGCGTGGCCTTCCAGGGACCACGGGGATCCTTGTCTGGGTTTGTGTATGCCTTGTCTTGCTTCTCTGAGCGCGGAACGAGGTTCGGTTTCCAAGTGTCGGCGTTCCTGGCATAGAGAAGGACATAGTCATGCATGTCGGACAGTTGGCGGGCGGAGTTCTTCACCGTGTACACCTTCTGCCATACGATTGATGCCACGAAGTTCTTCCGCCCGAACACCTCGTCCATGACCACCTTCAGGTAATGGCCCTCGTTGTCGTCAATGCACGCCCAGATGGAACCGTCTTCGGCCAGCAGGTCGCGCATGAGTTCCAGGCGGGGGTACATCATGGAAAGCCACGTCGAGTGCTCCAGATTGTCGTCGTAGTGCTCGAAGGCGGAGCGGGTGTTGTAGGGACCGTCAATGGCGAAGCACTTCACGCGCCCGGCGAAGTAGGGCATGAGGGTTTTGGCGCCTTCGAGATTATCGCCCTGAATGAGCATGTTCTCGTTGTCCGGGTCGCCGAATGACAGCGCCGGATCATGCTCCAGCAGGCGGAAGGGCGCGCGCGTCGCCGCCCGCACCGCCGCTTCTCGATTGGCCCATTCCAGTGTTGGCATATTTCAGGTCCAGAAGAAAACGAGAGTCCGCCCGGTTCAGCCGAAACGGCCGCAGCACACAGGACGCACGTGGGAAGGAAACTACACCGGCGGCAAGGCGAATTCAAGAGAAAGCCCAGACCGCAGACTGCGGACCGGAGACTGCAGACTGCGGATGGATCGGACGAAACGAGAGGAATCAAGTGACAAATGCAGGCAGCGCTTGCCTCGCTTGCGTTTGGCGGTGCTTGGGGGGCGGGCGAGTTCTGGAATCGTCAGGTGCTGGTTTTGTGTCAAGACTTGCAGGACGCCCATGGCCGTTTTCACCGAACTTTTCCCCGAACTTTACACCGAACTTTTCTCCGAACTTTGCACCGAACTCTTCCGCGCCGGTGATCGGACGAAACGGACTCGCCCTCGCGCGAGGCTATGGCGGGCGGGCGTATCGGACGAATCGAGAGGGGGCGGGGTGGGATGAGAAACGGCTGGCTTGCTTTCGCTCGCTGACGTCTGGGGGATGGGAGGGAGAGGCGACAGACCGGCCTCAGCGCGGCCGGCTACAGAGGAGGAGAAGAAGGGGGATCGGATCGTATGAGAAGGTGGCGGGGATGATCGGATGTGTGCGGATCGGATGAGAAAACGGTTAGGATTTTGTTGACGCAAAATCGCGGCGTATGATAGCGTTTTCTCCGTCTTCAGTAGGTGGGTATTTTCCATGATGCTTGCTTGC
>CAYRKB010000225.1:0-3937 GCA_964424705.1 uncultured Victivallales bacterium | reverse complement strand
CCGAGCTTCGCCGCATCTCCCCCGGGCGGCGATCCCCGGAACTCACATGCGCCCCACCATCAGCCGGCAGTTCTTGTCGGGTGTCCGTGAATGGGCTACACTACTCGACGTCGAAGATCAGAATGGGAAGTCGGCACATGGGTTCACCGTGAACGGAGGTTGCGAAGCATGAAATCACTACACGACGAACCAGGCCCGGTGGTCATCCGTTTCAAGGACGATTACCATGCGACGCTGATCCAGGCGATGGACAAGCGGAGCGGAATCGTTCAAGAGAGGGATGAGTTCTTCACGGCTGGCGAACCTTATGAAGTGGCCGTCTTTGATGACCACGGGCAGTACGTCGACCTCACCCTCCCAGACGGCAGCGAACTCCACAGGCTGAAGAGGAGCCTTATTGAAGTGGAGGAGACAGACGGGGACGACACGCACGACGTTGACGAAGCCGTGGCGAATGAAGCCGACGAGCCGGAAGAAGACTAGAGGATTTTACGCATCAAGGCACAGTCCTCCGTCACGAGCCCCGTGTTCGATGGGCCGCCCGCTATGTGCCCGGACTCAGCCTGAACCAGGCGAACGCCAAACGCCGTTCCCCGTCAAGATACTGAGTGGATTCCGGCTGCCGCTGCTACAGAACTCTCTTCTGTGACTGTTCGTGCTTCTTCTTCGCCTCTTGTGCGTGTCTGTCGGCCTGTTGGTGCTGCCTCTTATCCTTGTCCTTCTTGCCTGTGTCACCCATTGTCGGCCTCCTTTTCCCGCTGCCGCCTCGTCCGCCGCGCGACTCTCCTGCTTCATCAGTGTCTGCGCTCCCGCGCAGAAAGCCAATACAATTTTCCAGCCAGATAGCGAGCCACGCAAGGGGCGCATGTGAGTTCCGGGGAGTTGTCCGTTCCGGTGCGTTTCTTCATCTCCGCGACGAGGGCGTCGCGACTCCAGAAGCAAGCCGGGAGCGACAACGGGCAACTCCGACTGGAGATGCGGCGACCCCGCCGAGTTCTCTCCGAGCTTCGCCGCATCTCCCCCGGGCGGCGATCCCCGGAACTCACATGCGCCCATAGCGAAATAGCGAGAGAGGGGGCGGCGAAGAGGGCCCCGACTGATCGCCGGCTTCCGGCGCAGCAGGCGCTCGCGCGGGCGCCGGCAAGACAGATTTCGAGCCACTCACTGCATCCCGGCAGGTGCTTTCGCTCCTGTAGGTCCCGTCGTCGTGCTCCTGCCGGGGTGGTTCGTGTTGCTCCCGGTACGGCAAGATTCGAAGACCGGACGAAATTCGCTAAAGTGCTGAAGATTGATGCCGATAGCAATACTGAGCCGGAGCACAGCAGCATATGATCGACAAAAAAACCAAAAACTGCCACTCCCCGTTGCCAGCCACCGCGCGAGCCGATCTCACGGCCTGGATTGCCGAAGCCGTTGTTCTGCGTGATCGCCTGATCTTCCCGACTTGGATTAGCCCATGTTCACATTGTTGCATAATGCCACACAATGAACAGTAATGCTCACAGCCTAGTTTGTGTAGAAGTGTATGTAACATGTTGGAGAAGAGTTTATTGCGATCCAAAATGAATCATGGCACGACAAGTGCAAAGCTAGTTGCACGTGGCGGAGAAAGAAACGCTGAATTACTGACGGAGTATTATGAAGAAAATTGTAACGATTGCGGCAGGTGGTTTGCTTCTGGCTGGATCCATGCTGGCTCTTGGCTTTGTCTATCAGCCTTCAGAATCGGGTGTCGGACGGCAGGACGTTTACGTAAGCGTTCCGGCCCAAGCTGTTCATTTTGAGAGTCTTCCGGCTCAGCATGAAACACCTGTCGCTGTTTCATGCGCGCCGTCATCCCCCACGCCCATATCAACTCCGATTATGATGGTTTGGAGAGAGAAGGCAGCCAGCGGAAAGTGGGTCGTCAAGAGTTGTCCTGTTTCGGAGTCAGGTGCCAAAATAGGGCCGGTCGAAGTCATTGAGTCGACTCTTTGAAGGCTGGCGCGATGCGGAAGACCAGATAACCGCCAGTGTTGTGACCCATAGTATGGGCCTCTGCTCGACCTCCAGTTTGATCATTGCAACAGCCGTGGCTGCATTGTATACCCGCTCGGTGCGGCCATGTAAGCCTGGTGTGGATGTTCGTCGCGGGCCCGAAAAGCCCTCTGCGCACCACCATCCGGAGCACTCTCCCGGCCGACGGCAGAATTCAATGAGTGAATCCGACGAACGCCCGTTTGCCGGGAAATGAGGCTGGATGTCGCCGTCCCACGATATTCGCGCGGTTTCGCAGGCGCTCGGTCTCGGAGAAGGCAGGATCCGCTTCTTTGAGAAAGTCTTCCCGGACTTCCTTGGAGGCGGCATGGGCGAACGCAGCCTCGTCGGGCGCGCGTTCGATGACCGCCAGATTTCGCTCCTGCGTCGCATCGATCGCCTGATGACGCATGAACACCTCGATGTACCAACAACGCGTCGGATACTGGCTAGGGAGCAGTCTGCTGGCCGCCGCTCTCTCCGCACCATCGCTGTAACCAGCGGCAAGGGCGGTGTCGGCAAGACATTCATTTCAGTCAACCTGGCAATTGAGCTTTCGCGCGCGGGCTATCGCACCATGCTGCTGGACGCGGATCTGGGCCTCGCCAACGTCCATGTGCTCATGAACATTCGTGCGACTCACACGATCATGGACCTGCTCCGTGGGGATGTAAAGGCCGAGGATCTCCTGATGAACGGCCCAGCCGGTGTGCAGATCCTCTGCGGATCGTCGGGCATTTCGGAGCTGGCCGATGTGGATCCTGGCCTCCTGCAGCGCGCGGACCGGCAGTTGGAGGAAACGACGGCGGCATTCGAGTTCCTCGTTGTAGACACAGCCGCAGGCATATCGTCGAGAGTATTGCACTACCTGCAAGGCGCCGATGACATCGTTGTGGTGGTCACCCAGAATACGGCTTCGATTCTTGACGCGTACGGCGTGATCAAGGCTGCGACAAAACGCAAGGTCCAAGGGCGCATGGGGCTTCTCGTCAACCGCGTTGCGAACGAAGCAGAAGCCAGATTGGTATTCGACAATATCAGCGCCTGCGCGACGCGTTTTTTGGGCTGCAGCCCGACCTACCTGGGGTGTATTCCCGAAGATCCGTGCGTGGAGAAATCGTTTCGAGAGTGCGCCCCGCTCGTGCTGGCGCACCCGGACTCCGCCAGCGCGCCCTGGCTGCGGAAACTGGCGGATTCTTTCCTTGAGACGGATCGCACGATACCGGCTTCAAACACACGTTCCGGCAATTTCTTCTGGGGCGACTCGCCCCGCCCCGCGCCGGAGACGGCCACCCGATCGGATCGAACGAATGATGCGGTGCAAAGAACACAGAAAGGCATGTTCGTATGAACGACATCATGGCCCCTGGAACCACCGGCCACGCCCACACGCTCATCGGGCTGCTTTCCGATCACATCATCGACCTGTATCACCAGCGGCGGAAACTTGTTGTGCTGATCGACGAATGCCATTTCCTCAGCGCCGAGAGCCTTCATACGCTCCGCACGCTCAGCAATATCGAGATCCCTGAGCGAAAACTGCTGACCGCGATCCTGTTCTCCGAACCCAGGCTTCTGAAGCGACTGCAGCATCCGAATTACGAAGCGTTGATGGGCCGCATCTACATGCAGGCCGGCCTCGAACCGCTCAGCCTGGCCGAGACCATCGAGTACGTCAAATTCCGCCTGCTGCTTGCAGGGGGCCGGGAAGACCTGTTTGATGAGTCGGGACTTGTTGCCATCCATATGTGCTCGGCTGGAATCTGCCGGCTGATCAACAAGGTCTGTTCTTGCGCGTTGCTCGAGGCATTCGTGCAAGGCGCGCGGACCATATCCCTCGAACCGGTCGCCATTGGAGCCAACCGGTGCATGGCTGAGCTGAAGACCGGCCTCAAGCCGGAGGCGTAACGCATTCGGGTGG
>CAYRKB010000224.1:0-4051 GCA_964424705.1 uncultured Victivallales bacterium | reverse complement strand
CGCAAGGCGGCAGGGAGCCGGTCCTTCGTCAACGAAACTATTCAATGGCCGGGGTTTTAATGCCAGAGGCCTTTCGCGCTTCTAGTGTCTCGTAGTGATCGTAACTTCCGGACGAATGATGAACTTTCGAGAGCCTGAAGAATTCAAGTTCCCAACACGGCGCCCATGGCTGCTGCTGGTCGTTCTGCTGGTCGTGGGCAGCTTGGTGTTTGTGCGCTATCGCCATGAACACGCGGCCGCACCAGGGGTGGCCGCTGCCCCCGCGGCTCCTGCGCGCGGCGTGACCGCGCCCGAGCGTCGGACACAGGCGCCCGGGCCGGCCGCCCCGGTTCCTCTGGCCGCCGCGCCGGAAGCCTCCGCCCAGCTGGCGCGGGCGCGGGCGTACGAATCCCAGGGCGCGCTGGCCGCGGCACGGCCGCTGTATCTCAAGGCCCTGGCCTGCCCGGCGAGCCCGGCCGAGAAAGCCGACATCGAAACCAGGCTTGGACGCATTGACGCCGAGCTCGTGCTTACGCCTTCCGCCATGCCCGAGAAGGTGGACTACCTTGTCAAGGACGGTGACTCGGTGGACAAGATCGCGAAAAATCTGGGTGCCAGCCGGCGCCTGATCCAGCGCAGCAACCAGATCAAGGACGTCAACCGGATTCGCCCCGGCGATGTGCTGCGGGTCCTGACGGGGCAGTTCTCGGTCCTTGTGAGCAAGTCCCAGAACGACATGATTGTGTATATGAACGACGCTTTCTTCAAACGGTACCGCGTGGCCACGGGGAAGTTCGGCAGGACCCCGCTCGGAACGTTTGTAGTGAGCGACCAGATCGTGGAGCCCACCTGGTGGCGCCCGGACGGCAAGGAGATCCCCTACGGCGACAAGGAAAACATTCTGGGCACGCGCTGGATGGCGCTGAAAGCCACGGGTGATACGCCTGCGGTGCGCGGCTACGGGATCCACGGGACATGGGATGACGCGTCGGTCGGCCAGCCCGTGAGCCAGGGATGTGTACGAATGAAAAATAGTGACGTGGAAGAACTGTTCGACATCGTGCCCGTGGGCACGCCGGTCGTGATCGTGGAGTAGAGCCATGCATATATATAGATCCCACACCTGCGGCGAGCTGAGCCGGGCCCACGCGAACGAAGTGGCCCGCCTCTCCGGCTGGGTCTTCCGCAAGCGCGACCACGGCAGCCTCCTGTTCATCGATCTGCGCGACCACTACGGGATCACGCAGGTTGTCATCCAGCCCGACCGCGCGTTCTTCGACGCCTGCCAGAAGGTGCGGCTCGAGAGCGTGATCACGGTAACCGGCCGGGTGATCCTGCGCTCGCCGGACACGGTGAACCCGGAGATGTCGACGGGCGAGGTCGAGATGGTGGCGGAGGAATGCGTGGTGCAGAGCACGGCGGAGACTCTGCCTCTCTACCTGGCGGGCGAGGAGGAAGGCCCGGAGGAAATCCGGCTCCGGTACCGGTTCCTCGACCTGCGCCGCGAGCGCATCCACAAGAATATCATGCTGCGCTCGCAGATCATCGCGAGCCTGCGCCGCCGAATGCAGACGCATGGGTTTAATGAGATTCAAACCCCGATTCTTACGTGCAGCTCGCCGGAAGGCGCGCGCGACTACCTTGTCCCCAGCCGCGTGCATCCGGGCAAGTTCTACGCCCTGCCGCAGGCTCCGCAGCTGTTCAAGCAGCTGCTGATGGTGTCGGGCTTCGATCGCTATTTTCAGATCGCGGCCTGCTTCCGCGATGAAGATGCCCGGGCGGACCGCTCGCCGGGCGAGTTCTACCAGCTGGACCTTGAGATGTCGTACGTGACGCAGGATGATGTTTTCAAGGTCGTCGAGGATGTGATCGCGGGCGTGTTCAAGGAGTTCTCAAAGCAGAAGGTGGATGAGATTCCTTTTCGCCGCATCGCCTACCGGGATGCCATGGTCTGGTATGGCTCCGACAAGCCCGACCTGCGCATCCCCATCACGATGACGGATGTCTCCGGGATCTTCCGCGCCGCCGGGTTCGACGCCTTCCGCCAGGCGGTGGAAAAGGGCGAAGTGGTGCGTGCAATCCCGGTGGCGGGAATCGCGGGGCAGCCGCGCAGCTTCTTTGACAAGCTGGTGGAGCATGCCAAGGAGCTCGGCGGGCGCGGGCTGGCGTATCTCGTCTGGACCGACACTCAGGTCAAGGGGCCGATCGCCAAGTTCCTCAAGGAAGAGGAATTGAAGCAGCTGGCCGAGACGTGCAAGGTCAAGGCGGGCGACGTGGTGTTCTTTGTGTGCGACACGAAGAAGAAGGCGTCCGCCATCAGCGGCGACATCCGCGCCAAGCTGGGCCGGGACCTCAATCTGATCGAGAAGGACGTGTATCGATTCTGCTGGATTGTTGATTTCCCGATGTTCGAATTCGATGAGGAGACGCAGAGCGTCATCTTCTCCCATAACCCTTTCTCCATGCCGCAGGGCGGCCTGGAGGCGCTGGAAACGATGAACCCGCTCGACGTGGCGGCGTACCAGTACGACATCGTCTGCAACGGGATCGAGCTTTCAAGCGGGGCCATCCGGAACCACAAGCCCGAGATCATGTACAAGGCGTTTGAGATCGCCGGCTACTCGAAGGAGGCCACCGAGGAGCGGTTCGGCTTCATGCTCAACGCGTTCCGCTTTGGCGCGCCTCCGCACGGAGGCATTGCGCCGGGCATCGACCGCATGGTGATGTTGCTGGCCGGCGAGACAAACATCCGCGAGGTCATCGCGTTCCCGATGAACCAGCGGGCGCAGGACCTGATGATGAACGCGCCCAGCAGCGTCAGCGAGAAGCAGCTGCGCGAGCTGCACATCAAGCTCAACGTCCCTCCGCCGAAAGAAGCGTGAGCGGAGAGCGAAGAGCGGGGAGCGGAGAGCGAAGAAATGTTCAACGCTCAACATCCAATATTCAATGCTCACGCGGGAAGAGTTGAGAGTTGAGTGTTGAGAGTTGAGTGTTGAGTGTTGAGTGTTGAGTGTTGAGTGTTGAGTGTTGAGTGTTGAGTGTTTCCCCGACTTCCTCTCTCCTGAACCCTCTTGCCCTCCGCCCCGCCTACTTCTCCAGAGCCTGCTTCTTCAGGCGCTTGAGCTTCCCGGCATTGGCGACCTTTTGCACCGGCGACATGCGATCCACGAGCAGGACGCCGTTCAGATGATCCAGCTCGTGCTGGATCGCCCGGGCAAACAGCCCCTGGGCGAGCACCTTCTCTTCGCGGCCCTCGAGGTTCATGAATGCGGCGGTCACCTTCGCCGCGCGCTTTACGCCGACGAAGATCTCGGGGAAGCTCAGGCAGCCCTCCTGGCCCGACTGCTGGCCTTCCTCCTCCACGATGCGAGGGTTGATCATGACGACGGGCATGGGCGTGGAGGGCAGCTCGCCGGCATCGGGCTGCGACGGGGTCTCCTTGAGCGTGACGTCGATGACGCAGATTGCCTCGGTGCGCCCGATCTGCTGGGCCGCCAGCCCGGCGCCATTGTAGCGGTACATGGTCTCCAGCATGTCTTTCGCAAGACGGCGGATTGCCGGAGTGACTTCCTTCACCGGTTTCGACTTTTCGCGAAGGACCGGCGTCCCATAAAGCACAACTTCGTACGCCACAACAGACTCCTTGGTTGGGACAGATGGTATTTCGTATCGCCTTCGCGCTCAAGCGCATTCCGCGGCAGCAAATCGCATGATCCTGGAAAGAGCAGATGCACTACGAAAAGCGCGAAACACACGAAAACATGATTCTAATGGAAAAGGAGTTGCGCCAACAACGAGGATATGCCGTGTTGTGCTGCATTGATTCCCATGGCCTTTTCGCGTGCTTGGCGTATTTCGTAGTGATCCGAACTGCTCCTTTTAGGATGATGGCTGCGCAGCCCGCCTAAAGCGGGCTCTACTGTAACCGGTAGAGCCCGCTTTACGCGGGCCATGAGAGGTAGAGCCCGCTTTACGCGGGCCATGAGAGGTAGAGCCCGCTTTACGCGGGCCATGAGAGGTAGAGCCCGCTTTACGCGGGCCATGAGAGGTAGAGCCCGCTTTACGCGGGCCA
>CAYRKB010000223.1:0-4090 GCA_964424705.1 uncultured Victivallales bacterium | reverse complement strand
CGCAACGATGGAGTTGCTCACCGTCGACGGCACGCTGGCGAGCGGCAACACATTCATGATGGGCGATGAGATCGACCCCCGCCATGGTGGCAAGAGCGTCGCCTCGTACGCCGATGGCCATGTCGAAGCGTTGGCCGCCTTCCCCTTCCCCTACATCAGCGGGGTTTACTGTTGGCTCACCGCCGACGCAGGCGTGGAGACCAGCGGATCGGCCATCACCACCTGGAAGGATCAATCCGGAAAAGGCTACGACGCGATCCCCGGCACGAACGCAGCGCCCACTCTGGTGGATAGCGCCGTCAATGGCAAACCGGCCGTCTCCTTCAATGGCACCTCGTCCGGTCTGGTCGTGTCACGTCCCGTCATCGCCAATAGCTTCGTGCTGGTGGCCAATTACGCTACCGCGTCCTTCGGGGGCAATACGGTATTGCTCGGCAGCGTTTTTGGCAACTCCTACTTCTACCGCGCCACCGGCGGTACGGCGTTCCGTGTGTTGCCCAAAGGCCACGATGACAAGCGCGAGGCCGGTGCGCCCGTACTGCAGCTGACCGATGGCCGTGAGCAGCGCCGTAAGGAAAAGCGCCCGCATCACGAACCCGCCCATCAGCGCGAACGGCAGCAGAATCACGGCGCAGCCCGCGGCGGCGAGAAGCCCCCGCACCGAGCCTGCGGAGCCGATCCAGCGCGGCGCAACGCGCAGGTTGACGTACACCGGCTCCATGCCGCGCAGGTTCACGGTGCGCGAGAGCTCGACGCTCTGCTGCGCAGGCGAGAGGTCCGTGCACGCCTGCGAAAACCTGTGCTGTCCCCACCCGTCCGCCAGCGCCCCGCCCATTCGCAGGGCCGTGCGCAGCACCGCCGCTAGCCAGTTGGATTCGCCCGCGCCTTCCACCGTCATGTTGCCGCCCGCCTCGGAAATCACAAACTTCTCCGGGGGAAGGACGCTCCAGCCGGCGAACGTCGCATGCGCGTCGGGAAGCACCGGGCCGGCCATGCTCACGCCCCGCAGCCCGCCGCGCCAGAAGCCCAGCGCGCCGCACGACTGGGCATAGGTGACTTCAAGGCGGATCGCGGTATTCGGGTCGCGCGGCCGCGCGACCGGAATCAGCAGCTTCGAGCCGGACTCCTGCGACAGGATCCCCTCGCGCACGCCGGATTCGCTGACGGACTTCACGGCCCACAGCTTCGCGCCAGGCGGCAGCGTGACCGAGAAGAACTGCAGCGTGGCGTTCTTGATGAAATACTCCGCCGTCGTCACCGCCTCGCCGTCGCGGCTCAGCACGGTCGAAAGCTTCACGTAGTCCGCGACCTGGCCGATCAGCTGCTCGGTATTCAGCATCTGCACGTGCAGCTGCGCCGCGTGCGGCGTGCGCACGTAGCGATACGACCGCAGGATCGGCGCGGTGACCAGCGTGGAATACTCCGGCGGCAACTCCTCGCGGTCGATCCGGATCAGCGCGGCGTGGGACTCGCCGACATCGTTGAGATTCAGGTTCAGCGAGCTGGCCACCGCGATATAGCCCACCTCGCTCTCGGCCCCGACCGTCTCGACCGTCCCGACATGAATATCCGCCGTAGGCAGGGGATACTGGCGGTCATAGGTGACCAACAGCGTGTAGTCCCCCATCACCCGCGCCTGCAGCCGGACGACGCACTCGTCGCCGTTGCGCTTCCACCCCTCGACATCCGCGCCGGTAATCTCGACGTTCTGGATTGCCGCCGGGATCCGCAGGCGCAGCTCCTGCAGCGGCGCGGCGCCGATGTGGAAGGTGATCGCCGCGCTGCAATACTGGACGCCCTCGCCCAGCGAAACCACGTGAAACACCTCCGCGTGCAGGGAGGGGGTTGTGCGCTCCACGGAAAGGGCCGCCTTCCAGCCCGCCTCCTTGAACCGGAACGCAAGCTGCGCGTTCTCCACGCGCATCGGCGCGGAGCCTGTGTGCACCTCGCGCAGGCCTTCGAGCGTGCCCGTCTTCAGACGCATGCCCTTCTCCGCCGCCACAACGAGGTAGCCCCGCTCCGCCCGCGCCCCGACAACTCGCAGCGAGGGCACCGAGAAAGCCGCGTCGCCGGCCGTCAGCGTCTTCTGCATCTGCACCTGCACCAGCGTCGTGCCGCTTACGGCCTGCTTGAACGGCACCTCGATCACGCGCACCGTCCCGGTATCGCGCACGTCCACGTCCGGCTCGGACACGTGCTGGCCGGTCACCCCCGTGACAGTCCAGCCCGGGTCCGCCATGGTTTCGAGCAGGATTTCGCGGGCGGGCGCGTCGCGTACGTCCACCTCGATGGAGGCGGAGAAGGACAGCTCGTTCTCGGCCAGCGTCAGCACGTGCCGGCAATCCGCGTTCAGCAGGGGCGTTACGTCATCCGCCGCCACCTCGGCGGTGTACGGCATGTTCGCGAACTGGTACGCTGCCGCCGGCCGCGACGGGATCAGCCGTTTCACTTCGCCGGGGCCCGGCTCTCCCGCCGCAAAGGCGGCGGAATCCATCTGGGTCAGGCCCGCAATCTTCGGGATCTGCAGCTTGATGGCGCTGTCCGTCCCGATCAGCAGGAAGCCGCTGGTGCGAATGACGTTCTCGGGCACGATCACCGGCAGCGTGAAGCGGGTCGGGAACTTGGGCAGGCTCATCTCGCTGAGAACCTGCAGCCGGTACACGTCCTCGCGCGGCCGGCTCAGGGTCACGATCAGCTTCGCGGTGTCGGGCGTCGGCTTTTCAATGCGCCAGTCCTGGATGTCGTCGCCGCGCACCTGCGTCACGTTCACCCCGGGCAGCAACAGGACCAGGCGCGTCAGGCTGCCCTGGATCACGCGGTACGTGAACACCTGGTCCATCTTCAGCGCGCCAATGCCCGTGGACACGATGCTGTTCGCCTCGCAGCTTGCGGCGAGCTCGCCCTGCAGCCGCTTGACTTCCGGCTTCCAGGCCACTTCAAAGCGGTTCGTAATGCCGAGGTACGCGGTGACGCAGGGCTTCCCGTTGGCCGCCTTGCCGCGCGTTACCTCGAGCGCCCCGGGGAACCGGACTTCCAGGTCCGCCCGGTCACAGATCAGGGACAGTTTGCGTACGCTGGAGCCGGGAATGGTGAAGAACGTGCGACGCCACTCTCCCTCGACGATCGGGCGGCTGGCGAAGCGGAATGTGATGGGCTGGCGGCGCGTGGAGGCCAGCCGGATGAGATACGCGCTGCCGTCCCGCACGACCTCTGCCCCGCGCGGGAGCCGGCCATCCAGGTAGGCCACATCGCCGTTCACAACGGGCAGCAGCGACTTGCGCGCCGCGGGCTGCGCCTCGAGGCTGAGGCTGAACACGATGTTCTCGCCGTCAATCTCGCCTTCCAGCGCAAATTTGTCCACCGCAACCGGCGGCTCAGGCGCAGCCGCCATCGCACGGGACACAGCGAACAAGAGGGAAATCATCCCCCACCGGACCAGACGCGACGAGACAAACGAAACGAACGATTTCATGCTATTCTCCTGCTTCCCACTCTCAATCCTAATCTTAATCCTAATCTTAATCTCTCTCCGCTCTTCCCCCCTGCTCAGCCGCATATCCTGCGGGCTCTTCATGCACCCGATCTTTTGAATTGCTTCGAATCAACCCGACCAGCATGGAGACGATCTGTGCCAAGCTCGCCTTGCCCTGATCGATGTCGTTGAGTTGGCCCTTCGCCACGAGAACGTCCAGACAGGCGTCGCACTCCAGCGCCGAACCGCGCGCAATGTCGAAGAAGCGGCACCGGTCAGCCGCCGTGTATTTGCCATTCCCCTCGGCGATATTCAGCGGAATCGATGTAGCGGCACGGTCCAGCTGATCATGGACGGCAAGACTCTTCGGAATGGTCGTGAGAAGCGCATCAGACCAGGCAACGAAACGGATCGCTTCCTGGTAGACGTTGAGCTTTTCGTGATCGAAGGTCGTTTTCATGTGAGTTCAGTAAGACGAAAGAACCGGAGAGAGATTAGGATTAGGATTACGATTAAGACCTTTCCACCTTCCACCTCCCACCTTCCACCTTCCACCTCCCACCTTCCACCTTCCACCTCCCACCTTCCACCTTCCACCTCCCACCTTCCACCTTCCAC
>CAYRKB010000222.1:0-4131 GCA_964424705.1 uncultured Victivallales bacterium | reverse complement strand
CCGGAGCGGATGTAGTTCTGGATTCGTGTTCTCATTGGTTTTCCTTTCTTGTGACAGAGACAAAGTGAAGGCGGGGCACGATCAGTATCGGCCCGCCGATGAGTAAGAGTAAAACGGCTAACTGCAGTTCGACAGCGCATGCAGGATCAGTGGCTTTGATCCCGCGGACCTCAGATGGTTATGAAATCTTGCAGCGGTGGCTTGACATCGGTTCATCCGTCCGGGTAACGTTACCGACGTAGGCGACGTGTGCCTTGGCGCCCCCGCAACCGTGGATTGCGTCTGGCCTCCTATCTATTGTTCGCTCCGGAGGAAGAAAGGTTCAAAATGTCAGTTTTCGATAAGTTGAAGCCAATCCGCAACCCCCTCACCATAGTCGCTCTTTTCGCAGGTTTAGCCGAGGTGTTCAGTTGCCTGGCCCTTCCGCGTCTAACGCCTGATCTTCAGTCCCTCTTTATCTGGTTCGTGATGCTGTTTCCTTCCGTTCTCGTTGTTCTCTTCTTTGCGACGTTGAACTGGAACCACAAGGTCCTCTACGCCCCTTCTGACTTCAAGAGCGACGAGTCCTTCTTGAGAACCTTTCGCCAAGATGCGGAACGAATCAGAAGTGACATCCGCGCCGAAGGGGAATCGGTTCGGCGCTCAGCAGAGGTGTTTGCCCAAGTCGCCACGCTCAGCCTCACCAATGCGCTCTCTCCTCTCGAAAAGGCCACCGCTCTCACGTGGACGCCCTATGAGGATATATTCGATCAGGAACGCCGCCGCCTGCAGGCTCGCAACAACATCATCGCCCACCTGAAAGAGAATGGCAGCGACGAGGCGACGATTCGGGCAATCGCTCAACAGTTTGACAACATCATCTTGCGCAACGTGAAGAAGACCTTCACAGGATTCCTCCACGGTCATGTTCATGGCTACGCTTCGGACTACGGAGTCCGACGAGAAAGGAAGACGGATGCCAAGGGCAAGGTTGTTGAGGTCGTCAGCGAGGAGAATCCCGCGATGCGGAGCGAACTCATGCGGAAATCGTCCCGTGAGTGCATCGAACCCCTTGCGGAGGCATTGGACTATGACGTGGCCCGCATTGAACAGCGCCTAAAGGAGATGGAGCTTTACGGCGGGGAGAAGACACCAAAGATACTCGCAGATTTCAGAGAACTCAGGGACTGGATGTCGAAGAACGGCTTGCTTGTGACATCAGGAGCGAACAAAGGGCCGGAGGATACGGCTCGCAAGCTCGCCGATCCTCAGCACTGACGTTCGCGCCGATCATGAGGATACGTTCTACAGCTCGGTATACGTTGCGCGATGTCCGATTTTTGTCGCCCATTCTCGGGCAAATGATTCTTGGGCTGCTTTCCGCAGCCATCCTGTGCGGCGACCAGTTCGGTCGCATTGTCGGCTTGGGGGCTCTCGCTCACTGGCTCGTAACAGTGATGATCCTTGTTCGCCGAAATAGCGCTCTCACGAGAACGGATCTCGACATCCTGCACTACGGCTGCATTCTATTCATGGTATTGGTCGTCGCCATCGACTTCGTCGCAGCCGTCGCAAGCAGTGACCTCTGACCGAGACACGCGAACCAGCCCCTGCAAGCGACTGTCCGACTCTATGTGATCGAAGTGACGAAAGCCAAAGACAATCGCGAATCGCCTCCCCGTGACTGACTGAGGGTTGCCCAGCCAGCCACGGGTGCACGGCACCTACCTTCGCCATGCAGGCTACGGCAAGGCACGCCGAACGAGCCGCCCGGCTTATGGCGGTTCCGGTCCCACCTACGCCGCCAGCCGCATGACCGACAGCCCGTTCAGTGCAGCCGCAACGTCCTGCAGGCAGTCCGCCGCCCGCTGCATCGCTCCGATCGCCGTGGTGAGCTGCTGCTCGTCGTCGGCATCCGGGTCGAAGGTCTCGTACAGCTCCCATGCGATGAACATGGCAAGACTGTCGCCCCCGCCGGGGTTGTCGATCGCGCATTCGTGATCCTCATCCCAGTAGTCGAGGATGGCAGCGTCCGGGTAAACCGACGACGCCTGTTGAATCAACTGGTTTAGGGTCATGCTGTTCCTTTCGGTTGGGGTTGTTGTGAAAGCGTATCGGTTGCGTCATGCAGCCGAAATGTCCAGCGCGTCCTGATCATCCTCCTGCGGCTTGCACTTGAGTCGCTGTTTTTCGAAGGTGCAGTCTATCGGGTCGATGTCATCGCGCTCGCCCTGATACACGGGCTGGTAAAGCGAACCGCCTGGACCAGTTACGTAGAGGTAGCGGATCTCCACCACCTGTCCGGTTTTGGGTATGCTGTGATTGGGCGGGATCGTGACGTTGCCGACCGGGCGGCCGCTCAGCGCCAGTTCAACGCTGCGGCGGTCGTTTAACCTGAGCACCACGCACGAACACGTGGCCCAGAATTTGAGCTTGAGCGCAGCGCCGCCGCTTGCGGGGCACCCCGCCGACCAGCGTGCGCGCAGATCCTTGAAGACTACTCCTTCCCTGTCCGCGGCCTTGAGCCCCTCGGCAAAGGCGCGCTTAGCGGCATGCCCGTACACCGTAGGCGCGATAGCGAAGGAGGTGCCTGCATGACTGCCGAATAACGCTTCCAACTCGGCCAGGCGGTCCGCGTATGTCATTCCTCGCCTGTCCTCGGCCGTGGCCAGCAGGTCGAAGGCGTGGTATTTTTCGCCCACAAGTTCGCCGTCGATCACGAACGGCCCCGGAACCGCCGCCACCGCCGCCCGCACGGCCTCGGGACACGCCACGAGCCGGCCTTTGCGGTTGGCCGCCGCGAACGCGCCGCTGGATCCCTTGACCAGCAGCATGCGACGACCGTCGAACTTTTCCTGCGCGCACCAGTTGTTGTCGCGGAGGTAGGGCTCGGCCTCTTCCTCCAGGATTGGGTTGAGCAGTTGCGGCCGCAGCCCCGTGTCCCTCCCCGCGTTGTCCGCTACAGAGATAGCAGCGCCGCCGCCGTTGATCCTGTAGCCTTTTGCGATCTTGGACCTGATCAGCTTATCGTAAACACTCTGCGCCTCGGCATATGACACCGGCGCCTGAGTCTTCGTCCCCGTGTTCAGCGCGGAGCCCCTGCGACCGTAAGCAAAGTTGACGACGTAGCCGCTGCCCGAGCTTTCGATGCTGGCTTGGTAAACCTTGTCGCTGGTTCCTTCACGGTACTCCAGCGAGATGCCTGCAAGTTGTTCCATGATTCTCCTTTCTTAGATGGTAAAGCCCGCTCCGCCGTGAAGACGGAACGCGGCCTGTGTAGACTCCTACGCTGCAATGCCCGGAAGCATCAATTGCCCAGCTTTTACCGTGACATCGGACGACTGACCGTCCAGCATGCCAGCAATCCGGCCGAAAGCATCCATACCGTTTAACCTGATCTGAATGCGGCACATGTTCACACAACGCTCATCTATGTCTGTGCCATAGAAACGGACCTTGGCCAAAGCCGGCCGTCCCAGGGTTTCATGTACAACCTTGGCGAAGGCCAGCAGCATGACCCCGGAGCCGACGGCCGGATCGCATACGGTCACGCAGCCCTTTTCGGCGACCAGCCGCTCGAAGTCATCTTTGTTGAACTGCATGCGGGCCATCATTTCGGCGATGCTCATGGGCGTAAAGTACTGACCGGCTCGGGCTGAGTGCACGTCCAATCGCATGAAGATCTCCCCGAGAATATCCCGGAACGGGTGCGCCTCCACGGCATCGGTATAGACGCCCAGCAGCCGACCGAACTCCTCGCCCTGTTCACGCGTATACCTATCCAAACACTGACGATATGCGTCCGGCTCATGAACGGCGTTCAGAAACGCCCACACCGCTTCCAGCCAGGACCGGTACAGGTCGTACGCGTGCATGTGGCCGAACACATGATTGTTCTCGAATCCGCGGGCCAGGTCTTCAAACGCGGTCCTGATCGGTCTTTGGGCCATGCTTAATCCTCCTGTCGATTGAACGCTGATTATTCGAACGCACAGAGACCGCTCTCTCGCAAGGAGAGAAAACCGGGCCGCCCAGGCTGATCGCCAACAGGTTCGACCGGCCTGCCGATCACGATATGATCCAGCACCTTGATGTCTACGATCCGGCCGGCCTCGACAAGCTGGCGGGTCACGCGCAAATCCTCTGCGCTTG
>CAYRKB010000221.1:0-4148 GCA_964424705.1 uncultured Victivallales bacterium | reverse complement strand
CGATGAAGATGATGCACGGCGCGTTTTTCTTGCCCTGCTCAAACATGTCGCGCACGCGCGAGGCGCCGACGCCGACAAACATCTCCACGAAGTCCGACCCGCTGATGCTGAAGAAAGGAACATTTGCCTCTCCGGCGATGGCCTTCGCCAGGAGCGTCTTGCCCGTGCCCGGAGGGCCCACCAGCAGCACGCCCTTCGGGATGCGCCCGCCGAGGTTGCGGAAGCGCTTGGGATCCTTGAGAAACTCGATGATCTCCTGCACTTCGTCCTTCGCCTCATCAATGCCGGCAACGTTCTCGAACGTCATCTTGTGCGAATCGCGATTCAGAAGACGCGCCCGGCTCTTGCCGAAGCTCATCGCGCCCTGGCCGGCCGCCCGGATCTGACGCATGAAGAGAAAGTAGAGCAGGCCGAAGATGAGCACCACCGGCAGGACGCTCGAAGCGATCTGCCAGAGCAGCGGGTTCTGCGGGGGCACGCTGAATTCAACGTTGTTCGCCTCGAGGAAGCGCTTCAGGTCCTCGTCCGCGGCCGTAATGAACACCTTGAACTTCGTCGTCTTTGACTTGTCCGGTTTCTCGCCCGCCTCCGGCTTCTCGAGGGTCGCCGGCTTCAGCTCGCCGCGGATGAATACTACGCCGGAGACGTCCTGCACGATCTCACAGGTCTTGACGCGGCCCGTCTGCACATAGCCGCGAAACTCGGGGTTGTACTTGATGACCTCCACCGGGTCCTGCCGGCGCATGCCGAACTGCACCATCATCAGCACCATGGCCAGCACGAGGGCCCAGGCAAGAAGGCTGCGCGTCCGGGCGGACATGCCTCCGGGCAAATCCGCGCGCGGAGGGGTCTGCTCCGGGGCTTTCTTCGGCTCATTCCCGGGTTGCGGGTTCTGCTCTTCGCTCATCGACCGGCCTTTCAGGTTTCCTTGGACTCCGCGCGCCATCTTCTTTGAATCAGGGGCGGGAATAGTACGCCCCGGGGGGCCGTACGGTCAACACGGAACGCAGGACGCGCGCGAAACGTCGGCCGAACATATCGACCCACATATTGCCTCGCGAGAATAGAATGCTTGTTCCCACCCGTCGCGCCTGCTTAGATATACGGCGAACGGTTGCACGGGAGAGACCATGAAGACAACCAACCGCCGCGCCTTCCTCGGGCGTTCGCTGGCAATCGGAGCCGGGATCGCCGGACTCCCGGCTTCTCCGGCCGGTGTCGCCCTTGCGGCCGGGGGATTCACCACGGCGGCGCTGGCGCACGTGATGCACCGCGAGGAATACCATGCCGGAGGATCCGGCGCGGAGGCGACCTCCAAGACCTGCCCCGGGGATACGCCGGGCAGACCGGCCAAGGCGCCCCTTGCGCCAGCGCGGCGGGTGCCCCGATGATTCGCAGGAAGATCGGCCTCAAACTGACGCTGGCAGTGAGCCTGACCGCGCTGCTCACCATCAGCATCTTTGCCTGCATCAGCATCCAGTCCCACAGCCGCAGCCTCTTAATGGAAGTGGAGCGCCATGCCAGCCAGATCAGCCAGACCATGACGTCGAGCACCGAATACGACATGCTGATGAACGAACCCGCACGCATTCACGAGACGATCAAACGGCTGGGGCGACAGCAGAGCATCGAACGCATTCGCATCATGAACAAGGCGGGCCAGGTGATCTACTCTTCCGTGGCGGACGAGGTCGGAAAGATGGTCGACAAAAGCGCCGAGAGCTGCGTCCGCTGCCACTTCAGGGAGCCGCCGCTCAAGAGCCTGGGGATGAAGGAACGGACCCGCGTCTTCCGGCGCCCGGGCGACCCGTCCCGCACGATGGGCATCATCACGCCGATCTACAACCAGGCCTCATGCTGGAGCGCGGCGTGTCACGCCCATCCGCAATCGCAGACGGTTCTTGGGGTCTTCGATGTCGTCATGCCCCTGGAGGCAATTGACAGGGACCTTCGCCGCGGCCAGTTGGAGATCATCCTTCTCGCCGTCAGCGCAGTGCTCCTGCTGAGCTTTATTGTCGGCATCTTCGTCCGGCGGTGGGTGGCCGCGCCTGTGGAGCAGCTCCTTGCCGCCACCCAGCACGTCGCCGGCGGAGATCTCAGCTACACGATCGAGGAGAAGAGCGAAGACGAGCTCGGGATGCTCGCCCGCTCCTTCAATCACATGACGCGAAAGCTCTCCGACGCCCGGCTGCAGCTCTTCCAATCCGACAAAATGGCCTCGCTCGGACGGCTGGCCGCCGGCGTGGCCCACGAGATCAACAACCCGTTAACGGGGGTTCTCACGTACAGCAGCCTCCTGCTCAAGCAGACGGCGGACCGGCCTGAGGTACACGAGGACCTCAAAGTCATCGTGCGGGAGACAATCCGCTGCCGCGGCATCGTAAAGAGCCTTCTGGATTTTTCCCGCCAGTCCGTTCCCAAGAAGAGCGCAGCCAACGTCAACGAGATCATCCAGCGTTCCATTTCGCTGGTGGAAAGGCAGCTCCTGCTGAACCACGTGGCCCTGGAACGGCATCTGGATCCGAACCTTCCATGGACCACGATCGACGCGAACCAGATCGAGCAGGTCTTCGTCAATCTGCTCGTGAACGCAGCGGATGCCATCGGGCCGCAAGGGGGGACAATCACGGTAAGCTCCGCCGCTCTCAGCCTCTCGCCCGTCGGCGTGACGCAGATCAAGCAGGCCCTTTGCCCCAAGCGGCACAGCCTGATTGACAACGAGGTGCGAATCGACGGAAAGCCGTCGGTTCGGCTGAAAGCGCGCGGCGGGAGCGATGAAGGACTGGTCTATCTGGACCCAATGTACGGAAAGGGCACACATCGCCACGGAAGATCCTTCAGCGCGGAGAGGCCGGACCAGTTCGTCTGTCCCGAATGCTCGGCCTCCCTGATGGTCGAAAACGGGGCCTGCCCTCAGTGCAAGGCGGGGATCTACGCGTTCGAAGTGCCGGCGAGCGGCATCGTGCAGGGCTGCACACGCGACGGGTGCGGATGGCAACGGTGGGAGGAAATCGACGCGTCCGGGAACAGGGAGCTGGTCGAGGTGCGCGTTCGCGACACGGGGTGTGGCATACCCAAAGATCTGCTTTCAAAGATCTACGAGCCCTTTTACTCCACAAAGGGGCCCAAGGGCACGGGCCTCGGATTGGCTGTTATCTGGGGAATCATTGACAACCACAACGGATCGATCGATGTGGAGAGCGAGGTCGGGGTTGGCACCACGTTCATCGTCCGCATTCCCGCCAAGCCATGAAACAAATGCGCGACATTCTGGTAATCGATGACGAGGCCGTCGTCGTGCAAGCGGTCGCAAAGATCTGCGGCAGCGAAGGGCTTTCCGTCGACGCAGCGGAAAGCGGCGCGGCCGGACTGGGGCGGCTTGACCGGTGCTCCTACCGGCTTGTCCTCTGCGATATCATGATGGAGCGCCTTGACGGGTTTCAGTATCTTGCGGAGGCTGCCCGCCGGGGCGACCGCACACCCGTGGTCATGATCACCGGCTACTCCACGGTCGAGAACGCCGTTCGATCCCTTCTGGCCGGGGCGATCGATTTCATCGCCAAGCCCTTCACGGCGGACGAGCTGCTGGCGGCCGTGCGGCGCGGGTTCAGCTACGGCCGCCTCATGGAGGCGGCGGGCAACGGCGGGTGGCCGCCGCCGGACCCCACAACGTGCCCCCCCCAGTATTTCCGCCTCGGGTACGTGAGCTGGGCGGCCGCGGAGCCGGCGGGAACCGTGCGGGTCGGCGCCAGCGATGTGTTCGTGAGGACAATCAGCGGGGTGAAGAACGTGGAGCTATTGCCTGCGGGGGAAGAACTTGTTCAGGGCAGCTGCTGCGCGGTGTTTGCGTCCGGGGACGCCATCTTACACTCCCTGATGTGCCCGGTGAGCGGGCGGGTGCTTGAGGCAAATGCCCGGGTGATTGAGGAACCCGCCACGGTCGAGCGCGCCCCTTATGCCGACGGCTGGCTTTACAGGATCCTGCCGTCCGACCTCAACTACAATCTTCGCTATCTTCGAACTCAGGCAGCGGGCACGACGCAACGCCTCAGTGACGCAGGGGGGGCTCCCTGCCGCCTCGTGCGGCAGGGGTCAGAATTCCGCCTCCCGTGGCGCAAGGCCACGGGGAGGCCCCCTGCATAACTGAG
>CAYRKB010000220.1:0-4154 GCA_964424705.1 uncultured Victivallales bacterium | reverse complement strand
TTGCGGCGCAGGAGCCGAAATTCAGGCTCCTGCCGCACAAGGCGGCAGGGAGCCGATCCTTCGTCAACGAAACCATTCCTATGGTGCGCCCGGAAAACGGGGCTCCCTGCGCCCTTGCGGCGCAGGAGCCGAAATTCAGGCTCCTGCCGCACAAGGCGGCAGGGAGCCGATCCTTCGTCAACGAAACCATTCCTATGGTGCGCCCGGAAATTGCACTGCACTGATTCTCAAGGCCTTTCGCGTGTTTCGTAGTGGCCCCACCATCACGATCTAGGATATCGTGCGTTGTATGCTTATATGCAACGACTTGTATGTAATTAATCGTTTTTAGAAGCAGCCCGCGTAAAGCGGGCTCTACTTTCGTATTATGTTTATATATAGCGCTTTAAGATACACTTTGCATGATCACAGCCTGCTTTATGCGGTAGCGTGGTCGAAGTAGAGCCCGCTTTATGCGGGCGGCTGTGTGGTAGAGCCCGCTTTACGCGGGCGGCTGCATGGTCGAAACGGCATGATTACTGCTAAACCCTGTTCACCGGGCCGGACAATGCACGTAGCTCAGGGCAGACCGGCAGGGAGCGTCTTCTTTTCGCTTTCCTATTACCGGGTGTTGGTCGTTTTCTGTTGCATAACGACCGGTCTTGATGTACGCATGCTATGTTCTCACGGCTGCGAGAATGACTCTGAACTATGGCTAAGCAGAAAAACACAGGCAAGATATCCGACATTCTTCTGGCTCGAAAGGTAATCGACGCCAAAGCGCTGGAAGAAGCCGAGGCGGGCGCGAAGACCAACGGGATTCGCCTTGAGAAGTTCCTCATCGAGAAGAAGCTCGTCAAGCCCGTGGATATGACCCTGGCGATGGCGGAGTACCTGAAGATGCCGCCGATCTCGCTGGCGCACTTTACGCCGGAACCCGGTCTTCTGGAGCTGTTCCCAAAGGAAACCATGGCCAAGCGGCTCTTCATCCCGATTGCGCGCTTGGGAAAATCGCTGACGCTCGCCATGGGCGACCCGTTCGACTTGATCGCACTGGACGAAGCCTCGACCGTGACAGGGATGCTGATCACGCCCGTCGCGGCGCCTGAGCACGAAATCAGCAATGTGCTGACCCGCATTTTCGAGGAGACGTCGCCCGGGTTCGATATGGCGGAACTCATGCGCAACTCGGAGAGCGACGTCGAAGTCGTGGAATCCGCCGGGCAGGATGAGAGCCTCGAGGAAATGATCGAAACGGCCGAAGGCGCCCCGGTCATCCGCATGGTCAACATGATCCTGGTCGAAGCGCTCCGCTGCGGTGCCAGCGATATTCACATTGAGCCGATGGATAAGCGGGTGCGGCTGCGCTACCGCGTGGACGGAAGCTTGTCCGAGCGCCCCGGCCCGCCGAAGAATCTGCAGGCCGCCGTCATCTCGCGCATCAAGATCATGTCCGACCTGGACATTGCAGAGCGGCGAATCCCCCAGGACGGGAGGTTCAACATCAAAGCGCTGGGGAAGGAAGTGGACCTGCGCGTCAGCGTCCTGCCCGCCTCGCACGGCGAAAAGATCGTAATGCGTATTTTGGACAAGACATCGCTGGCCCCGAGCCTGGCCGCATTGGGCCTGGACGATCTGGCGGAGCGAGCGATGCAGTACGCCATTCAGCAGCCGCACGGCATCATCCTCGTGACGGGCCCCACGGGCAGCGGCAAGACCACCACCCTCTACTCCTGCCTGCAGGACCTCAACCAGCCGGACGTGAACATCATCACCTGCGCAGACCCGGTTGAATACCA
Organism: uncultured Victivallales bacterium; assembly: GCA_964424705.1. GTDB lineage: Bacteria > Verrucomicrobiota > Kiritimatiellia > UBA8416 > CAYRKB01 > CAYRKB01. The sequence goes on along the minus strand of CAYRKB010000220.1, from coordinate 2,376 downwards.
GATCGAAGGCATCAATCAGGTTCAGATCAATAGCGATGTGGGCCTTTCGTTTGCCGCCGCGCTGCGCTCCATCCTGCGACAGGACCCGGACATCGTGCTCGTGGGAGAAATCCGGGACGCAGAAACCGCGGAAATCGCCATCAAGGCAGCCCTGACGGGGCACTTGGTGCTGAGCACGCTGCACACCAACGACGCGCCGGGCGCCATTACCCGTCTCGTGGACATGGGGTGCGAGCCTTTCATGCTTGGCTCATGCCTTGTCCTTGCCCAGGCGCAGCGGCTTTATCGAAAGCTCTGCACCGCCTGCCGCGCGCCGGCGCTGCTCGCCAAAGACATCCTTGAAGCAAATCATATCAACCCTGCCATGTTCGAGGGCCGCAAGGTCTTCAAGGCCGTGGGGTGCCCGCGCTGCTCCGGCGGGTACAAAGGGCGAGGCGCCATCATGGAGGTCTTGCTGGTGAATGACGAGATTCGCCAGGGCATTCTTAAGGGCATGAATACCGGTGAGATCCGCCAATTGGCGCGCAAGAACGGGATGCTTTCGCTCAAAGATGTCGGCCTTTCGCGGGTTCGTGACGGCTTTACGAGCCTCGAAGCGGCACTTGAAGTCACCGGCGGCGAGTAAACCTGCAGGAGGTGCAAGATGAGTCCTATCGTTCGCAGCGCATCCGCTTCCCGTCCCGCTGCCGCAGCGCGTCCCGCAGCGGCCGCCGCCGCCAAGCCGGCCAAAGGTGCCGCGAAGAAGGACGTGGTCCTCACTTTCAAAGACAAGAAGCGCATCCCGGGCTCAAAGAAGATTGTCGGCACCTTGCTGCCGTCCTTTTCGCGTCAGCTGGGCGCCATGTTGGCCGCAGGCATGCCGATCGTCGCCACTCTGGAGACGCTGGAAGAACAAGCCGACAACCCGAACTTCAAAGCCGTGTTGAACCGCGTCCGCAAGAATATCGAGAATGGCTCGGCTTTCTCCGAATCGCTGCGGCAGTTTCCAACCATCTTCGACGACCTCTACGCGAACATGGTAAGGGGTGGCGAAACTGGCGGGCAGCTGTCAGAAACCGTGATCCGACTCGCCACATTCCTCGAAGCCAGCGCGCGGCTGAAACGCAAGGTTAAGTCCGCCATGATGTACCCGACGATCGTGCTGTGCGTGGCGTTCGCAATCGCGATCGGCATGATCGTCTTCATCGTGCCCGTGTTCGGCACGATGTTCAAGGATTTCGGGAAAGCCCTTCCTGCCCCGACCCAGTTTCTTCTCGATGTCAGCGATTTCATGAAGAAGTTCGGGATCTTTGTCGTCATCGTCATCGTCGCGCTGGTGATTACCTTCAAGAAGTGGAAGGCTACGCCGCAAGGCGCCTTCTCGTTCGACAAGTTCGTGTTAAGGCTGCCGGTTTTTGGCGCGCTGGGCCTTAAAGTTGCATCCGCGCGCTTTTCCCGAACGCTGGGGGAGATGATCCGCAGCGGCATCCCCATCCTGAATGCGCTCGAAATCGCGTCTGGCGCGACCGGCAACCTGGTCACCGGGCGGGCTGTGACCGAATTGCGTACCGCCGTCGAGCGCGGGGAGCCTATCTCCTCGGCCATGATCGAACAGAAGGTGTTTCCCGTCATGCTTGTCCGCATGCTCCAGGCCGGCGAAAAGAGCGGGAAGATGGATGACATGCTCTCAAGCATCGCCGACTTCTACGATGATGAAATTGAGACCATGCTGACGGGCCTGACCTCGCTGCTCGAGCCGCTGCTCATGGTATTCCTCGGCGTGGTGATCGGAGGCATCGTCCTCTGCATGTTCCTCCCGATCTTCAAGATGGCCGACGTGGTGTCCTAAGCCGGAACGATGCGGTTGAACGAGGAGTGGAGCCACGCCCGCCTGCGGAGCTGCGCTCCCGCACAGCGCTGCAGGCGGGCGAGTGAAATCTCCCCCTCCCCAGTTCCTCCTTCGCGTCTATTGGCATCCATTCGCGGTTTCCCACTTCCTTGAGTTCCAGATCGTTCGGTTGCGGGGAGAAGGCCTGGGGGCCCAGGTTTCCCCAACTGGGGTATCCATTTGACTGGCGTAACCACAACCTGTAGTGCGAGGGGAGCCACCACCCGCTTCGCTGGAGACACGGAAACACGGAGAAGAGCGGACCCCGTCAGCCTCCCTGCCTTCTCCCGAGAAGTCGTTGCGCGAATTTTGCACAGGGCGGAGTCCTCGCCAGGAACTCGGAAAGCGCCCAAGAAGCCACCGCCCTGCGCCAAATTCGCGCAACATTGGGTTTCCGAGTGCACGGAAGGATGGACTTTCCCCTCTTTTCTTCTCTCCGTGTTTTCGCTCCGTGGCTTCCATGAGAAGGCTAGAGTCAAGCATCCGTTTCACGGATTCCTTCGAGCTCC
>CAYRKB010000219.1:0-4171 GCA_964424705.1 uncultured Victivallales bacterium | reverse complement strand
ATCCGGCTGCTGCTATTTATCGCGCCCATCACGGCTCCTGCGCGAAAGGGGGTTGCCGCTACCGCTGCCACGGTCCCGCGTGTCCCTGTCTCCCGGCGTGCCCTTCGCGTCATGGTGGACAAAGAGAACCGCGACACGTTGAACCGCAAGCCGACGCAGCCAGCGCAGCGGCTCGCGCAGGTCTTCGATTGTCTCGCCGCCATTGCAAAGAGCATAGAGAGGATCGCAAATCACGATGTCGGAACCGGCAGAGGCCTGCTGGATCCTGACTTTGGGGTTCTCCTGGCCAGCGAGATGCAGGATGCGTAGCCGGTCTTGAACCTTGTTCGGCGTGATGCCCATCGACTGTCCCATGTTCCACAGCCGGGAGCGGATGGTTCCGCTGGGCGCCGAGGCCGTCAGGTGGCTTGGCGCATACCTGGCGGACGTCAGGCCGGCGTTGCTGCGCAAGGGCGACATCGCGGCACTGTGGCTGGCGAAGAACGGCCGGGCGCTGTACGACGGCGCCTTGGAGCAGATCATGCTGCGGTATCGGCGGGCGCCGGGCATCGCGACGCGCATCGGGCTGCACTCCATACGCCGGGCCTGCGCGACGCACATGCTGCGCCGGGCCGCCAGTCCGGTGGCGATCCAGGCGCTGCTCGGGCACTCCGCCATGGGGCACCTCAGCCAGTACCTGCGGCTCTCGCTCACCGACGTCAAGGCCATGCACGAGGGAAGCCGGGTGGGGCAATGAAGACGCTGGCCGAGTACCACGACGAGCACGTCGAGCACCAGCGCGCCTTGAACTTCAGCCGCTACACGATCCGGCAGTCCCGGTGCTGCGTCGGGGTGTTCCTGCGCTGGGCGCAGGAGAAGCAGGGAGTCGCCACGCCCGAGCGCCTGCGGCCCCGGCACCTGCAGGCCTGGCAGAAGGCGCTGGCGCGGCGCACCACCACGAAGGGCCAGCCGCTCAAGGCCCGCAGCGTCAACAAGCACGTCGAGACACTGAACGGGTTTCTGCGCTACCTCGGCGAGGCCGGGGCGACCACGCGGGCGTTGGCCGCGGTGCTGCAGTACGTCAAGGAGCCGGTCTTCCTGCCGGGCAGCGTGCTGAGCCACGAGCAGATGGAGCGGCTGCTGGCGACCGTGCCCACGGACACCGCCGACGGCTACAGGCTGCGCGCCATGCTGGAGGTGCTCTACTCCAGCGGGATGCGCGTCGCCGAGCTGCTGGGGCTGAACCTGGGCGACGTCGACTTCGGCGGCGGCACGGCCAAGGTGCTGGGGAAGGGGCGCAAGGAGCGCATCGTGCCGGTGGGGCGCACGGCGCTGAACTACCTGCAGGGCTACGTCCGGGCGGTGCGCTCCGCGGTGGCCGGCGACGGGCAGGAGCAGGCCGTGTTCCTCGACGGCGCGGGCCGGCGGTTCCCGTACTACACGTTCCGGCGCCTGCTGCACGCCTGCGCGGCGCGGGCCGGCCTGGGCCGGACGGTCACCCCGCACACGTTCCGCAGGAGCTGCACGACGGAGCTGCTCAGGGGCGGCGCGAACATGTACCACGTCAAGGAGCTGCTGGGCCACGAGTCGCTGGAGACCTTGAAGCACTACGCCAAGCTCACCATCACGGACCTGAAGGCCACGCACGAGAAGTGCCATCCCAGGGAGAAAGAAGGTTGCGGGCAATCATGAACGAGTCTACACTGTATTCAGACATGAGGGGCAAACCGCGCATTTATCTGGACGTGTGCTGCTTGAATCGTCCGTTCGACGACTTGAGTCAGGAGAAGGTCAGGATCGAGGCGGAGGCGGTGAAGTCGATCCTTCGGTTCATCGGAACTGGGAAATGCATCGGAATTGGCGGCGAGGCCGTTGAGTATGAGATCGGCAGGACGGCGGATCCTGATCGTTGCCTCGAAGTGTCAGCGCTGGCGGCTGTTTTGTCAGAACGCGTCCGAATCGAGGCGTCTGATAGAGCTCGAGGCAGGATCTTGGAGTCTTTGGGGTTCGCAGCGATGGATTCGGTTCATTTGGCCTGTGCGGAAAAAGCCGGGGTCGACGTCTTCCTCACAGTCGATGATGATCTGCTAAAGAAGGCATACAGGCACGCAAAGACTTTACGGGTTCCGGTAGCGAACCCCCTCACATGGCTCAAGGAGAATTTGGCGATATGAGCACTCAGACGTTGGTGGCCGACACGGTTCGTGCGCGTGGCGTAAAGGCTCTGGTCCGGGAACTCGGGCCTGCCGGGATGGTGCAGTTCATGCAGCAATTCAGGCACGGCTCTGGGGACTACACCAAGGACCGACACAAGATCCTGGGCAACCTGACCGTGGATCAGATCTTCGACGAGATAAAGCGGATGCGCGTCAAAGCGTAGCGGGTATCTAGTTGGCGCGGGCTTGTATTCTGCCTTGTGCCCGTCTTCCCGTCTTCACGTGCGTGGCCCTTCCTTTCTGCTCCCACACCTTCACGAGCGGGGTTGTTGTCGCAAAGCGTTTCCGCTTTTCTGCCTCGTCGTGCCGTGGAACAAGGGCTCAAGAAAGACCAGTTTGCTTGGCGAGCTTTCTTGCGTTCTTGTCCGTGCGTTTCTGCTTCCCCGCCCGCCGCCGCCGTGCTACAAATCCCGCAGTAACACTGGTCGAACAATTACATACAGCCTCACAGCAGCCCTTGGTCCGCAAGCCATTTCCACGCACACCCGCCCCTGCAGCCGAAAACACGTGGCCCGGCGCTCACGAATGCAACAACGTGGCTTTCGATATTACAACCCGGAGTTGGGGCGATGGATTTCGCGTGATGCCATTGAGGAACTGGGCGGCGGCGGCCTCTACAGATTCGTTGAGAACAATGCTCTAAGTCGCATAGATATTGGCGGCCTTTGGGGCTCCGACGTGCACAAACTGCGAACTGCGCTCTGGGCTTGGATGTGGGTCGGCTATAGGCAATCACCTGGCGCGGATTCGATCGGTGATGATACGGATGCTGTGGATAGTGGGGCTACGAGTCCTTTTCCGGCTCCTTTCGGCGATCAGAGTTACCATTTCAATCGCACACCGATGGGTGCGACTCCGGACACGCGATGGGTGCACCACGCATGGAAACTTTCCGTCTCCAAGCTATACTGTGATTGGGGGATTGGAAGGGACGACCCCGTCAGTGCCAGTGGGCGGCTGGGGCAAGCCATCCACCCTGAACAAGACTGGGTCGCCCACGGCAATTTTAGCATTCGTGTCGTTGGTTCTATTCTGACGTGGCACAATTGGTTCAGCCCGCAACCCATGGGCCCCACCTTCACCGGCACTATGCACGGACTGCCTGACGACATTGACTATGATTCTACTGGCCCTGATGGACGGGCGACGGTAATGCACTACGTCGGCGGGGATGTCTCAAAAGACTGGGCCTATTTCTTTCCTGGGGGAGGAGGAGGCTCAACAAGACCAGAGAAATAACGATCCGATCCCTGCAACTGTTCATTGATGCAGTGCGTGTGAAGGCGAGACCTTGCGGTGAATGTCGTGCCTTCTTTCTAAGGGATAGCGATCCACGGCGTTACAACTAACGGTGCTGAGAAAGCGGCGGCACCTGTAGCTGAGTGCACGCTCGAAAGGAGTCGTGGAAAGTGATCCTGGCTTCATTTCTAATCGGTCGCGCGCTTCTGGCTTCTCTGTTCGGAGTATGGTTACCTGGCCGCTATCTGCGTGGCCGGTGGAAGCATAGTGTTCGATGCGTGGTGCTTACTCTGCTTCTCGGGCCAGTTCCGATTGGCCCGGAAGGCTCATGGCTGCCTCTGTTTGTTCCTCTGTGCTTCTTCGGCGATCCTGCTGGGGTGCGAGATGGCTTTTGGGCGGATGGGGTTGGAATGTTGCCGACCAGTTCATAAAGATCTTGATCGTCCTCGTGATCGTTGCGATCTACCTTGTCAGTTGGGCCGTGGATAAGTTGTGGGGGCAAAGAGATGGTGCCGCACTTCCCAGTTTCAAAAGGACCCCGTAGCGGCACACATGACATGACCTACAGCCTCACAACCGCCCCAGTCCAGCAGCCCCGCCTCCCGCCCACGCGTCCTTGCAGGCGAAAACACGTGGCCCGGTGCCGCTGCACTGCAGTTCGCACCGATCGTTCCCGCCCAGAAGACGATCCGCTCGGGCGTCCACTCCAGGTGCTTCTGGTGCGCCGGAGGCCGGTG
>CAYRKB010000218.1:0-4208 GCA_964424705.1 uncultured Victivallales bacterium | reverse complement strand
CTCGCGGCCGAAGGGCTTGGTCAGGAACTGCACGCCGTCTTCAAGGACGCCCTCCCGCGCAATCACGTCGGCGGTGAAGCCGGACATAAAAAGGCGCCTGGTGGACGGGCGGTTGAGGCACAGCTGGTCGGCCAGGTGCCTTCCGCTCATGTTAGGCATGATAACGTCCGTGATCAGCAGGTCAATATCGCCGGAATGCTGCGCCGCCAGGCCCAGGGCCTTCCCGGGATCGTCCGCGACCAGCACCTTGTACCCGAGCTCCTCCAGGAACATGTGCGTGGTGACGCGCACGGACTTCTCGTCCTCGACCAGCAGGATGGTTTCGCTGCCGCGAGGCAGCACCGACGGCGCGGCGGCGACCGGCGCGGCGGCCGACGGCGCCTCAGACCGCGGAAAGTGAATTTTGAAAGTCGTGCCCTTGCCAGGCTCGCTATAGACGGTGATGAAGCCCTTGTTCTGGACGGCAATGCCATATACGGTCGCCAGCCCGAGGCCGGTGCCCTTGCCAACCTCCTTGGTGGTAAAGAACGGCTCAAAGATGTGCTCGAGCACATCCTTCCCCATGCCGTGGCCGGTGTCGCTCACGGCGAGCTGGACATACTCGCCGGGGACCGCGCCCGCGTTGCCGGCGCAGTAGCGCTCATCGGCGACGACGTTGGAGGTCTCAATAATAAGCCGCCCTACCCCGGCGATGGCATCCCTCGCGTTGACGCAGAGGTTGGCCATGATCTGGTCCACCTGGGAAGGGTCGACCTTGACCTGCCACAGCCTCGCGCCCGGAACCCAAGTCATGCTGACGTTCTCTCCGAGCAGCTGCTCCAGCATCTTGAGCATGCCGACAACCGCGTCGTTCAAGTCCAGTACCGTGGGCGCGATCGTCTGCTTTCGGGCAAAGGCGATGAGCTGACGAGTGAGGTTGGCGGAGCGCTCCGCGTTAACGGTGATCTCATCGAGATAGCCCCGGGTCGGGTGGTCCGCCTCCAGTGCGTCCCGGCACAGGTCGACGTAGTTCATGATGCCCATGAGCAGGTTGTTGAAGTCGTGGGCGATGCCGCCCGCCAGGCGGCCGACGGATTCCATCTTCTGGGCCTGAATCAGCAGTGACTGCAGTTTGTCATGTTTCTCCACGGCCAGCCTGCGCTCGGTGATATCGGACTGTGTGCCGATCACGCGGAGCGGCTTGCCGTCGGCATCACGACTCAGCACCACACCGCGGTCGAGCATCCATTTCCAGGCGCCATCTTTGCAGCTAACCCGGTGCTCACTGATGTAATGCGGTGTCGTTCCGGCGAGGTGTGCCTGCACCTCGGCCGTGACCCGCGTCCGATCGTCGGGATGAACGCGCTTGCTCCATTCGTCGCGGCCGCTGCCTATCTCCTCTTCCGCGAAGCCGAGCATTTCCTTCCAGCGCCTGGAAAAGAACACCGTACCCGACAGCACGTCCCAGTCCCAAAGTCCATCACCGGAGCCGTCGACAGCGAATTTCCAACGAAATTCGCTCTGCCGCAGAGCCTCCTCCGCCTGCTTTCGAGTGGTAATATTAACGAATGCTGCAACAAAGTGATCCGGCTTGTACTGATAGCATACGACATCATACCACTGGCCGTTCACTTGCAGATAGGATTCAAAGCGCAACTCTTCTCCCGTGCGGGCAACGCGACCGTACTTTCCGATATAATCAAACGGATCATTTTCAATGCCGGGAAAAGCCTCAGTTACTGTCTTACCCCGCGGATCAACACCCGTCAGCTTCAAACAGGCATCGTTCGCATCGAGAAACAAATAGTCGATTGGCTTCCCCGAGGCGTCATAGATCATCTTATGATAGGCGACTCCGATGGGGCCCTTCTCAAACAGTGCCTGAAACTTCCACTCCGCTTCACGCAACGCATCCACAGCCTTCTTGCGCTCAGTGATGTCACGGACAAAGACGCAGTTATACTCCTCGTTATCTTGCGTCACATAATTGGCCACAGTTTCCACCGGGAAGAGCCGGCCGTCCTTGGTGCGCTGTTCGGACTCAAACGTCATTGAACCGCGCTGCCGGAGCTCGGCGAAAAGCTGTGGCCATTTCTCGGCGGAGTAGTGGATATCCACGTCCGGCGCGCGCAACTGGAGCATCTCCTCCCGGGTATAGCCGAGCGATCGACACGCCGCCGTATTGACGTCCACGATGCGGGCGTCCGCCGTCATCCAGAAGAGAGCATCCGAAGCTCTCTCAACGGAGAAGCGCATCAACCGCAGCGCGGCCATCGACTCCGCCTCTTGCCGGTAGAACCGCACGCGCTGCTGCCGCCACACCAGCCCCACACCGGCAGCTGCGCCGAAGAGCATGGCGCCGATCACGGCGATGACTTGCCAGAGTTGCGCGAGCATCGGCGCCCGCACTTCCGCGCTGTCCATGCGGGCCACCAGCGCCCACGGCGAGTTGGGAACGGTGCGCATGGCCGCAACCACCGACTTGCCCTGGTAGTCTATTCCATCCATGATGCCCTCCCGGCCGAGAGCGGCCTGCGCCTCGGGACCGGAGACGTTGTCCAAGGGCTCACGCAGGTTCAGTACGGTGTTTGTCCGAAACCGGAGTTCGTTCAGGAATAATACCTCGTTGCCTTCCCGGCGGACGAGCAGCGTCTCCGCCGTCGCACTGGGCGTCGGCCAGCGCTGGATGAAGGGGTAAAGATACTTCGCAGGATCAATGCGCAGAACGACCACGCCTAACGGGCGGTTTGGTTCCGACCCGTCGAAGATGGGAATCTGAACCGACAGATAGACGCGCCGGTCGTGTTCGTGCCGGTAGAAGTCCTGAATGGTTATGCGACCGAGCCGCAAGCATTCGGATGCCGCCCGCACCGTGTCGACGCTGGCGGGATTCAGACCGCCGGGCAGTAACAGGCGCGTAACCGCCTGCGCATCCATCAAGCGAACCTGGTCATAGTCCTCCAGAGTTGAGTACTTGTGCAACCAGTCCAGCACCTGCTGGCTTGCGTCCGCGGCCGCCGGTTGCTCGAGGCAGCGCCGCACTAGATCGGAGAAGGATGGATTCTTAAAGAAAATGGCCCCGTCACCCAACCGATCCTCGCGCCACTGTATCAACTCCCCCACCTTCAATTCCGCGATGGACAAAAGCTGGGAATCCGCCGCTGCGCGGTAGGCCCGCTCATGGTTCCGGTAGTAGCTGTAGCCGGCGGCGACGATGCCGACGGCGAGCACGAGAAAGATGAGGAAGAAGTGCAACGCCGTGCGGGCACTGGTGTCCGGCGAACGGTCCCGCCATTCGCCCACCCGGTTGCCCAGGACCAGCAGCGCCAGGCCCAGCGTGATGAAGGCGAGAAGTGTGTTGAGTGCTGGCGGGATGAACGTGTTCACGTAGAGCAGAGGGGCATCGAAGAGGTAAGCCAGAAGGAGGACAAAAACCGTTCCCACGAGCACAGCCGCCGAACCCAACGCCAGAACGGTACGCCAGGGCCGGATGACGGACCGCGTAAGCGAGGCCAGGAACGACACGCTGGTCAGCAGAAAACAGAGCGCGGTGACGGGTGACATGTGGCCTATATTCACTCCGCCCACCGTGCCGAGGATGTTCAAGCCGAAGTGCTCCATTTTCGGATGAATGTTCAATGTGGAGAGCGCGAATAGCAGGCCTGCGACCAGCGATACCAGCCCGCCGGCCGTCACGCTGATCCAAAAGGCACTGCGGCTCAATGGCGTTCGGACGCGCAAGACGATCGCGGCTCCATTCAACAGAAGCAGCAGCGCCGTGCTCGGCGACATCGGTCTCAGCCCCGTCGCGAAGCTGGCCATCGGCGGCAAGCCTAGAATCCATCCGAGCAGGGCCAGCAAACCGAGAGCGGCCGTGATAAGGGCGAAGATCAACGGCAACGTGCGAAACGTGCGAGGGCGGGTTTCAATGGTTGGCAGGGCCATCTTCATCATTCAGCTGATAAGAAATTGCTTTCTGCCATCTCCATTTCACTGGCGTAGCCCCTACAGCTTGGGTTTGCAGAGAAGAGAAGATTCACCACCCGCTTCGCTGGAGCCACGGAGAAGAAGAGAGGGAGCATCCTCCCGTGCGCTCGGAAACCCAGTGTTGCGCGAATTTGGCGCAGGGCGGCGACTTCCTGGTCGCTTTTCCGGGCGCCTATCGAGGCTTCATCCCTGCGCCACATTCGCGCAACGTCTTCTCGGGAGAAGGCAGGGAGGCTGACGGG
>CAYRKB010000217.1:0-4318 GCA_964424705.1 uncultured Victivallales bacterium | reverse complement strand
GCGGCCCGGTCGTGATCAGTTCCTCCGGGGCCATGATCGCCAGTTCCGCGCTCCATTCCTGCCACGCGGCGAAGTGATAGGGGCGGTCATATTCCTTCATTTTTGGCAGCAGATTGCGCAGCAGATACCCGCCGGCATTCGGCTGCAGCACCAGATCCAGTTCGCGGGCGAACGCGAAATGGTCATCCACGGTATTGGGTTTGCCCTCGCTGTTCTTGTCCCCCCAGTTGCTGGGGTACCAGCAGCCGATGCCGTAGTGCGAATACTTGTCCAGGTAGCGCGGATAGGTGAAGGCCGGGTCGAAGAACGTTCCGCCGGCCAGCGCCCCGGCCACGCCGGCGAAGGCGGTCTCCGGGGCGACGCCGTCTCCGGCGCCGTAGACCGTCACGGTGTCGCCGCAGGCCATAAGCAGGAAACTTCCCAGGCCGGGACGCACGAGCACCGGAACCGCGGTTCCGCCCAGGGTCACGCGCTTCCACGCTACCGGCTCGGTCGCGCTCTGGGCCAGGTCCCGCCCCAGTTTGTGCATCAGCAGCTTTGCCTTTTCCGGACTCGCACAGCTAAACTTGCACCCGGTCACGTCGCCGGTCTCTTGCAGTTTGGATTCGGTGACTTTGCCAAACCCGCGCAGCTCCCCGGCAAAGAGACTGGTGCCGGTACTGCCAATGACAATGAAACTGGCTAATAAGACTCTTGTTGCTGATGTTGCCTTCATTCTGGTTGCATTCTCCATTTTTCTGCCTGACATCTTTCTACCCTATTCTTCAGTACCGCAACGGCACCAGCTTCACGCTATTCGCGGCGCTGGCAATCGCCTCTTTGACGCTTTGGTGCGGTGCGATCGTCAGTGTTCTTGCGAACTGCGCAAGTGGCGCAAAACCGCTGGCCCCGGTTAGAGTAACGGCAATTTCTTTGTCGGTGGGATTGTGCGCTTCGAGCTGGAAGTTCTCGCCGTCCTGAACCAGGCTGATGCGGGCCTGGTCGTTGTCCCAGGTCAGCCATTCGCCGATGTAGAGGTGCGAGGCCGCCCAGGACGGCTGGACGCTGGTGGTGACGCTGCCCTCGAAGACCGGCAGCGGCCGGATGCGCTTGCTGTCCAGATCGTACTCGCCGCAGGCCGCGTTCGCGCGGATGCCGTTGACCCGCAACGGCAGGGTGGAGGCGAGTGGATACTTCCCGATCTTGACCGCCGCGCCACCGTTCTCGGCCTGCAGGTCGAAGATGTAGTTGATCTCTTTGACCTTGCCCTGCAGGACTTCATAGGGGTAGCCGGGCTTGCCGGTGCCGATGCCGTAGTCGCTGATGAGCTGCTGCAGCCATTCGCTGCTGCCCTGCTGGTCGTCAAAGGTGCGGGCGACAAGCAGCATGCGGACCTTGATCTCATCGCCGGCCTTGAATTCCCGCGACAGCTCGGGCCGAACGTGGTATTGGTGATGCCTGGCTTCGGAGTCGGCCATCATCTTGTCGTCGAGGGCGATGACCCCCATAGTCCCTGCAAGCATCTTGGCCTGATAGAGGAAGCCACCGGGCGTGAAGTTGGTCTTGCGCCGGAACTTCTGCCCGGCGCTGAATGTCCAGGACTTAGTATCGGCATCGGCGCCGGGACGGATGCAGAGGAAATTGAAAACGGTATCGGTATCGGGTCCCCAGTGGCGGCCCAGGATGAGCGCCTCCGGCTTGCAGTCCTGCTTGAATTTGAAGGTGATCTCGTCGACCACCATTTTCACCGGCGTCATGTAGGGCTGGCGCAGTCCCCAGGAGCGGATGGTGATATCGGCAAAGGGGGTCGGTTCCTTGGGTGCCGGCGGACCGTTGAAATCGAACTTCGCTCCCTGCTCAAGCATCGTGTCGCCGACATGATCGAGCACAGTCAGATCGTGCCCCGACAGGGACAGGTTGTAGCGGTAGGCGGGGAGAATCTGTTGGCCATCCACGCGCAGGTTGGCGTTCAGCTTGAGTTCGGCGGGATAGACACCTGCCCCTTCGATGCCGTGGAATACCAGTTCGGAGGCGTGATCGGTCTGAAGCGCACCTGCGCACTCATTGATGGCACCTTTTTGGTAGCCAAGCCCGAGTGCCGTGCCGACGTTGCCGATCAAGCGCGTGTGATCTTCGTTCCAAACCGTCTGATGATGCAGGCCCATCAACCGGTCGCCCATGTGCCAGACGCGGTTGCCCATCATCTGCGGATAGGCAGGCGGGGCGATGGCGGTGCGGCCGTTGACATCGGTCACGACCAGCGCCAGCAAACGGTGGCAGTCCAGGGCCTCATCCACCGCCACAGTGAAAGCCTGCTCGCCTTCCGGACGCCAGTCGCGGTAGGCCTGACCGGTATAAAGGTCGGTCAATGTGACCTTGGCGATCCCGGCGTCGCTGCGCACCTTGAGCAACAGTCGGAAACGCGACGAATTGGGCCGGTATGGCTCCATCCCCGTCCCGCCCGGGGGCGCGGCAGCGTGGCAGATCCACTCGACAATCTCCGGGCCGCTGGTCAGATAGCTCGGGAAGATCTGCCCCGAGAATCCCCAACGTAGGATCACCGGCACAATGTCGCCGCCCTTGTCGGTTCGCAGCACGGTGACGTGCGCGTTCGCCGCGGCTTCTGCGATGTCCGCAGGTTTGTCCATACGCACCAGCGAGACCGGCAGCATGCGCATATTGCCTTTCTCGATATCGTACCACCAGCGCTCGACGGCGTCGTCGACCAGCTTGCCTTTCTCGTAGACCAAGGGCGCGCAGACGGCGATGACATGGTTCCACCAGAGGTCGTACTTTGCTTTGCCAAACTCGGCCATGACCGGCCAGGTCACCCAGGCGGAGTCGCTGCAGACACCGACGTGTTGTTTGAATGCCTTCCCGTCTTCGGTCAGGCGAGAGGGCGAAGGCATGCGGTCGAGGCCCGGCATGAAACGATACACCCCGTCGGTGTCGTAAGCGCCCAGGCCGGGGATGGCGGTAAAGGTGTCGTCCGTCGCCGCCTTGCAGTCGGCAATGAGTTTGGCGTATTTCTCCGCGGTCAACTCACCCAGTTCGTCAACGAAGATCAGATACTGCAATCCGGCAGCCTTGGCCGCGGCCACCCATTCGGCGACCGTGCCGGAACCACCGCCGTACTGGCTGCGGGCACCGAGCAACCCGCGCATCCACGGACCGCCGTGAATGTTGCCCCACGGGATGTCTTCCGGCTGCTGCCAGGTCACGGGCGAGAGATCGGGCGCCTTGTCCTTGGCTTGTGTCGGCAGGGGCGCACCGCCCATACCCGCTGCGACAGCCGGTTCGGCCAGCCAGCGCCAGGAATTCATCAGGAACTTCTGCCCGTCACTCGGATGAGTGCCGTCGCCGTTGAAGAGGAATGCTTCTTTCATGGCGGGGTGCCCGTAGTTACCCCAGGTCCAGGTGGTGTAGATCGGCAGCACCATCATGCGGCCTTTGCGCTCGCCGGACTCAGCCCGCGCGGCGATGATTTCCGGCCGACTCTTGTACGTGCCGGTGATCCCGCTCGGGGTGTGGGCCCGGGCTTCATCGCCGCGCGGGGTCTTGTTGGTCACGGTGCGGGTTTCCTTGCCGCCGTGGATCAGCACGTCCCAGGACTTGCCGAAGGTCATCGGAATCGTCGCCGGCCAGCCCCACTCGCCCGCGATGCCCAGGAACAGCCCACGCACCCCGTCGGTCACCGGATGCTCCTTAACTTCCGTGGTCCAGAAGTAGCTCAGGGAATTGCGCAGGTTCTCGGTGACGGATGCAAAGGTCTTGTTGGCGTCGCCGTCCAGGGATTCGTCAAGCGCTTCGGCATCGATCTTGTGTCCCGTGCTTTCGTTCCAGTCCAAGGCGCCGTACCCCGCGCCGAGTGGTATCCACACCAGGCCGCCGCCCTGCCGGTTGTACTCCAGCAGGTTGTCAACGATCCCCGGCTTGATCGACTGCCCGAGCACGGTCACATCCCACGGCTTTTCCATGGCGCCGCTGACGACCACCACATCAAACTGCTTCAGATACTCCACCGGGTAGTTCGCCGGGTCGGCGGCGGTCGGATCCTCGCGTTTGGCGAGGTGGATGTTGATGCCCTCTTTCTTGCACAGCTCGACATACTCGGGCTTCGCCCAGATGTAGTAGCCGAGCAGCAGGACATCGATCCGCTGCTCCGATCCGCCAGCCGGCGGCGCGTGTTCCGCCGCCGCGGCGGCTCCCGTCTCCAGCATTCCCGCCGCCAACAGCGCGGCCGCCAATCCTCCGCGCAGCGCGGCTTTCATGGTTCCGATCTTCGTGCCGAGTAGACCTGGGCGTTGCCGCCCAGGCCCCTCACAGACCCGGACGTGCG
>CAYRKB010000216.1:0-4432 GCA_964424705.1 uncultured Victivallales bacterium | reverse complement strand
ACTGCCCCATCAAGTTCACCGGTTTTTCCGGCGTTACCTCCTGCGAACTCCACCCGATCTTCACGGGTCCGTCATTCATGGCGGTTCGATTCCCCTCCTGTATTCGGCTCTCCGGACCTGCTCAACCGCGGATTTCGAACCCTCCCAGCTGGGCCCACCGGTCTGCGAACCGTTCCTGGATCGCGAAGTTCACGGCCGCCCGGCCGTCCGGATCGGTCAGCCCGGCCGACACTTCCACCCAGCCCGGCCCCAGGACCGGCGGCAGGGGAAGGGCGCGGTCGATCCATACATCGCCCGGCAGCCAGGTGCGCGGATCGACCGCCTCCAGCTTGATCACCGTGTCGCGCCCGTCTTGCCGGAACCGCAGGGCGAAGTCGTATTTCCGGTAGAGCGGCGCCACGCCCACGTTCTCGATCCAGGCCTGGAAGATGAGTGCCTCCCCCTTCTTTACGCGCGTGCTCATCGTGGCCTGCCGGAAGACGAAGCGGTATCCCATTCGGCGGCAGAAGGCTGCGAGTTTCTCCATGTACGGCGGCGGCAGCGCCGTCGACTTGGGCATGAAGTAGGTGGCATGGTACTTGAGGCCCTGCTCGATGACGAAATCGAGATCCACCCCCTGCCCGGGCCAGTCGATGGGCGAAGCGCAGGTCTCGAAGTGCACCGGCGCGGTCTTCCAGGCGTCCTGGGCGCCGGCCTCGGCCAGCCGCCTGGGATAGCAGTTGAACATGTGGTTCCATTCCAGGTGAAGCGGCGCGTGGGGCAGGTGCTTGCCCGTGCGCCGCATGTCTCCAAAGCAATCCGCCCGCCAGCCGCTGCCGCGCCGCACTGCCGCCCGCATCGGGTCGCCGGTCAGCGGGTCCCCGGCGATCAGCGCCAGGAGTGGCGTGTGGACGAACGCCTGTTGATAGAGCTCGGCAAAACGCTCGAGTTGCTCCTGCCGGCACTCGCCGTCGCCCTCGCCCCATGGGCCCATGAACGCCACATCGATGGTCTCCATCAAGGGGTGCGCATCGTAGCGCCGCGCGAATTCGCGGATCAGGGCGCCCCACGTCTCCAGGTACTCGCGCGAGTTGTAGTCGGGGACCTTTTCCCCCTTTCCGCTGCGGCAGGCCGTCATCGGAAAACGGCCGTCGCACCAGCGCGGGAGACCGGGTTGGCCGGTGCCGACGTAGCCGAACGGCATCAGCCGCACGGCCAGGGTCTGCTTGCGCTCGCGGCACGCCGCCAGCGCATGGTCGATCATGGAGAAATCGTACCGGCCCTGCTGCGGCTCCAGTTTCTCCCAGAACCAGCGGCAATACGCCACCGTGGTCGGCAGATAGCCGGGCGTCAGGGCCGGCAGCGCATGGTTCGGGATCCCGGTGTTCGCGCAAAGCGGCGTCAGCGCCCCGTTCATCGGCCCTTCCTCGTTCCAGACGGACCCCGGATAGAGCGGGTCGCCGTTGAAGCGCTGGAACGTGCAGCACCCCTTGTGCGGATTGGCCAGGTACTCGTCGGTCGGCGTGTAGCGCCAGTGTCGGACGCGTCCGTCAATGTCTTCCTGCGGCATCTGTGATTCCTCCCTGCTCCGACTCGCATCCTACTACAGCGAAACGCCGAACACCATTGACCGGATTGCAGATGATTTGTATTCGACTGCAATGCCGCGAGCGGCCGCGGCCCTACGGGCCCATGCATGCAGAATGATACAAACGTTCTGCAATCCCATCCATGGCTCTTTTTTCCTGCACGGGCTATGGTAAAGAGATTGGCGGCACGGACTGTGCGGCCGTCAGCGTCATGCTCACACGCTTCGAACAGCGCCTGCAACAGGACCGAAAGCTGGAAAGCGTGTTAAAACGAGCAGACACCCTGTTGAATGTTGAGACACGACACCCATAGGCACTTGAGGCCTAAATAGAAGAGAAGGTCACTCGTGGATAAAAAGCGTTTTGCCGTCGTCGGCGCCTCTGGCCGCGCTTGGGGGATGTTCGTTGATCCCATCACCAAGAAGTTCGCCGAAACAGCCGAGATCGTGGCCCTCTGCGATATCTCTCAGGCACGGATGGACTACTTCAATCAGCAGATTGGCGTGCCGCTACCCACGTACCGGGACTGCGGCAGGATGCTCAAGGAGCAGGATTTCGACACCCTCATCGTGGTTACCCAGGATAGCGTCCACCATGAGTACATCATTCAGGGAGTCGAGGCGGGCAAGGACGTCATCACCGAAAAGCCGATGACGACGGATGACGCGAAGTGTCGCGCCATCCTCGCCGCCGAAAAGCGGACCGGACGCAAGATCATCGTCACGTTCAACTTCCGCTTCACGCCGCCGGCGACCGCCCTCCACAACCTGGTGGCGCAGGGGACGATCGGGGATGTGGTCACTGTGGACATGCACTGGCCGCTCGATCTGAGCCATGGCGCGGACTACTTCCGGCGCTGGCATGGGCGCCGCAAGAACAGCGGCGGGCTGCAGGTCCACAAATCAACCCACCACTTCGATCTCGTGAACTGGATTATTGGCGACGAGCCGGAGCGTGTTCTCGCCCAGGGCAGCTTGGCATTCTACGGCAAGAATGGACCCTATCGTTCCCAGCGCTGCCTCGGCTGCCCCCACAAGAGAGAGTGCCGTTTCTTCTGGGACATAACCGAAGACGCATACTACCGCGATTTCTACATGGCCGCGGAGAAAGAGACCGGCTACATCCGGGACGGATGCGTCTTCAGCGACGAGATTGACATTGAGGACAACTACTCCGTCGAAGTGAATTACAGGCGCGGTGTGCGTCTCTCCTATTCGCTGCAGGCTTTCTCCTCGTGGGAAGGCTTCCGGCTGGAGATCCAAGGGAAGAAAGGGCGCATCGAGTACCTTGAAAGGCACGGCGGACATGACTGGATTGACCCGCTCGACCGGAAGATCGTTGTCATGCTCAACGACGGATCGCGGCAGGTTCACACACCCCCGAAGGCCGTGGGTGGGCACGGCGGCGGCGATGAGCTCCTGCGGCAGATGCTCTTCGTCCCGGGGCAACCCGATCCTGCCGACTGCATGGCCGGTACGCGGGATGCCTGCAGCAGTGTCCTCATTGGCGTGGCCGCCACTCGCTCCATGCAGAGCGGCGGTTCCTGGGTTCGCATAGCCGACCTGCTCAAGGGGGAATAGCGCCGGGGCGAGCCGTCGATGGGTGTGCGGCGGCTGACGAAGCACGGCTATTCGGACAGAAGCGACGGCGCGGTGGAGACTGCAACATGAAGGATCGCGGAATGTCTTCGAGAGGGTCCGGCCTGCCGGTCCTCGGTCCCATCGTGCGGTTCTTCCGCGGGAAGGCAGCGGGCGCGGATGTTGCCGGCGCCCTTCCTCCTTCCGAAATCAGGACCTATCGCTGCGGCACTCTGACGTACACGAGGGCCGGACTCGTGACGATCTTCGCCTGGCTGCTGTGGGGTGATTTCTGTCTCACACTCATGGAATCGGTCGTGCCCTCCATTCTGCCACTCAAGCTGAAGGCCCTGGCTTCCCCCAACTGGCTGACGGGCCTGATCATGACGACGATCCCGGGCATCCTGAGCATGACGGTTTGCCCGGCCATCAGCTTCAGGAGCGACCGGTATCGGAGCAAGTGGGGGCGGCGAATTCCGTTCATCGTTTGGACGCTGCCATTTCTCTGCCTGAGCCTGGTCCTGCTCGGATGCAGCGAAGATATCAGCGCCTACCTGCAAACTCACCTGGTGTTCCTGCGCAACGTCGCGCCGGCGACGGTCACCATCGCGCTGATCGGCCTGTTCATGGCGGCGTTTCAGTTCTTCAACATGTTCGTTAACTCGGTCTTCTGGTACCTGTTCAACGACGTAGTGCCGGCGCAGCACATGGGGCGCTTCACCGGGTCGTTCCGGATCGTCGGCCTCCTGGCCGCCTCGCTCTACAATGGTTTCATCTTTGGGCATGCCGGAACGAACATGCGGGAGATCATGATCGGCGCTGCGCTGCTCTATTTCTTCGGCTTTGCGCTCATGTGCTGGAGGGTCAAGGAAGGCGAGTACCCGCCGGTGACCGCTGCCGAGGACAGGGCTTCCCGCGGTTTCCGTGGCGTGAAGACATTCCTCAAGGAGTCATTCTGCCACAAATGGTACTGGCTGTTCTTCTTGTGGAATACGATCGGGACACTCGCGAATGGAGTGTACATCTTTCATGTGTTCTTCCTGCAAGAGATGGGCCTGTCGCTGGACCACATTGGAAAGCTCGTTGCCGTTGGCGGTGTAGCGGGCATGGCCGCGACGTCTCTGGCCGCCGTATTTGTTGACCGCTGGCACCCCATGCGAGTGCAGATCTATCTGTGCATCTTCGCGCCCCTTGCGACCCTGTCATGTTGGGTCTGGATCTTCGTCACGCTTCCGGGGAAGCATTTCTTCTGGCTGTCCATGGGATCGACCTTGATTGCGGCCTTCT
>CAYRKB010000215.1:0-4504 GCA_964424705.1 uncultured Victivallales bacterium | reverse complement strand
TGCCGTCCGGCGTCAGCACCGTGACGGTGCGTTTCTCCGCGGCCAGGCGCTCCGGGCCCTTGGCCGGCTTCCACGGCTCGCGATGGTAGTAAGTGCCATCGAGTCGCTGTGTCAGCGTCTCTGGAACCTTCGTTGCCGGGATAAGGCCGTTACCCGCCGCCGGCTTCACCGCGGGAGCGGGAAGGAGGGCGCTGACGACGAGGGCGGCAACCTGCACCCTGTTAAACGCCTCCAGTTCCACGGGCTGCGGAAGCGTGGCGATCTCCTCCGGCGTACAAACGCAGACCACGCGAAAACCTGTGGTCCAGTCTCTTTCAAACGTAGGCTCGGTCGAATCAACTCGGACCGCGGACCGGCAGTCGCCGACGGTGCCGTCCCATGCGCCACCGCGCGCCACGTGCGTTGCGCCCTTGTCCGGACCGGGCGGGTCATCGACCGGACTCACGCGGTAGTAACCCCCATCGTACCAGTCCTGACACCACTGCTGCACGTTCCCGAGCATGTCGTACAGCCCCCACGGGTTCGGCGGAAAGCTCCCCACCGGCGTGGTGCCATGATATACTTCGCTCTCCGCCCACCCCCAATAATCCCGGAAGTTCGCCTGCTTGTTGGAGAGGGTTTCGCTGGTATACCAGGGCCCGGTCGTGCCCGCGCGGCAGGCATATTCCCACTCCGCCTCTGTGGGCAGCCGCACCTTGCGGCCGGTCTTTGCCGAGAGCTTCGTGCAAAAGGCCACCGCGTCGCTCCAGGCGACCATCTCCACCGGCCGGTTTGGGCTCTTGTAGCGGGACGGGTTGGCGCCCATCACCGCCTCGTATTGCGCTTGCGTGACCGTGCAAAGCCCCATGAAGAACGGTTTGGTAATCCGTACTTTATGTTGCGGCTGTTCACCTGGCGGTGTCGCCGCCTGGTAATAACCAAGCTGAAAGCCGCCTCTCGTGGACAGCGCCTGTGCAAAATGCGTCGCGGGGCTGCCCATCAGAAACTCTCCGGCTGGAATCGAAATCAACTTCAGCGCCTGGCCCTTGCCGCAGTCAAGCGTCAATTCCTGCGGCGGCTTGTCAGTCACCAGTTGGGCGGCAGCAAATGCCGTCGCTACGCATAAAAGGAGCAACGCGGCAACGATTCGCAGTGTCTTCATAATGAATCCTCCGTTGGGTTTGATCGCTTCGACCGTCATGGCAATGGGTCTGTCAGGCTCTTGTCTCCTGCTGGCGTTGACGTCCCGCAGGATTCGGCGCCGCGCCCGTCCCGGGCGCAGGCGAGGCGGAAACGCGGCGTAGACAGGTTGTCGCTCGCAGGCTTCCTCCTGTGACGGTGGGATTACTTGACCAGGGTCAGTTTGTCGGCCACGGCCACCTCCCTCGGGACCATCAGCGCATTGGGCGAGACGGCGACGACGTTGGGTATATTGAAAAAGTAAAGACGGGTCAGGTTCAGACCGGTGATCGACCAGACACGCCCGGCGTCGTCGGGCGTGACTTCGACCGTGCGGAGCTTACGGCTGTTGCTCATCATCTCCTCGGCGGGCCGGCCGTCCGGCGCGCGGACCTGAAAGAGGCGCGCGCCGTAATTGTCCCAGGCGTAGAACTGGATCTTTCGCGTGCCCTTGGGCACGTAAAAATAGAGGCGGGGCTGCCCCCCATATACCTCCGTCCCGCCGGCCAGGATGACGCACAGCGGCCTGTCGTTCGGGGCGCCGGCGCTGGAGGTGACGGCAGTGTTCCCCACGGTTTGATCGAAGAAATAGAGTCCCGGCCTGGGAACTTTGAGGACGATGGGCGTGGCCGGCTTGTCATCCGCCGGACGGGTGCCGGCGCATACGAGTGCTCCCGCCGAATCGGTCAGCCGGTAGCGGGTGTCCGGGCTGCCGGGATTATTTCCGTACCGTGCTGAGATGGTCACGTCCTCGCCCTTGAGGCTGTACACCGCGTAACGCGGCGGCTGGGAGATGAAATCGAACGTGACATTGGGCGTGGGACCCTCATCGCCGAACCGCACCGGCACCAGGTCCATGGAAAACCTGCGGTCGTCGACAACCTCCTTCGTGAAGGCGGCCAGGTCGTCACGGAAATCCTTCTCGGATTCTTCGCGCGTGATCGGAGGCTTGCTGAACCAGGGCTTGGGGGCTTTGTCCATCCAGTTGAACGCGGGGTCCTTGAGCTCATCCCGGGCCTCGCTCTGCCCGCTGATGAAATGCGCCTGGAAGTGGTTCATGTACGAGTAGCGGGTGCGCCACACGTGGGTCAGAATCTCGATCCAGGTCGCCTTCCGTTTCTCCGGCTCCGTCTCGTTACTCAGGCGATCGCGCAGGCACATGTAGTGCATATACTGCTTCAAGTGGTCGAGACGGGCCAACACGTCCGGGCGGCCTGCCGCCAGCCTGGAGGCCTCCTCCAGGTCGCGCAGGCCGTTGCCGAGGGTCAGCGAACAGATCAGCGGGCGGTTGTACAGGTCGTAGCGCTCGTAGAACCGCTTCATGACCGCGCTGGCCGGGCCGAACGCCTTCGAATAGAAATCCTCCAGGATCGCCGGAACGTCCGCCTTCGGATTCCACATCAGCTTGCTGGCCAGGTAATAGCCGCGCCCGTACGGGCCCCAGTTGCATCCGCTCTCGGCGTTCAGCGCGATGCAGTGGTTGGCGGCGTAGAGGTTAATAGAATCCTTGATCACCCGGGCGCTGCTGGGCGCGCTGCCCGCCAGCAGGTCGTGATCCCACAGGTAGACGGAGAAGTAATCGTAGATTCCCATCCACTTGCATCGCTTCGACCATGCCACGATGAGCTCCTCGAAGGGACTCTTGCTCATATTGAGTCCCCGGGTGAGCATCACGCCGACATTGGGCTCTAGTGGGAAGTCGGGCGGATCCGAGTAATCGCAGTAGGCGAGTACGCCCACCATCTTGCCCGGGTACGCCTTGTTCACCGCCCTGGCCACCTCATTGGCGAAGCCGTAGACCCGATCTCTGACCGACCCCAGCTTCAGGCAATTCTCACACTGGCACTGGGCGGTCCCGTCCGAAGGGCCCACGGAGCACATGTCGAGGTTGGGGTCCTTCGCGAAATGGTCCAGCACCCAGTCGGTGACGAGCTTCCGCACCGCGGGGTTGCTGATGCACAGCTGGAGCGACTCGAGCTCGGGCTCGCTGAGCGGCACGCGCTTCCCCTTGATAAGCGGGAGGTATTCCGGATGATCGGTGAACGTCTTCCAGTTCTGCTGGATGACCGTCTGCCACGCGTGGCCGATGGCAAACTGGAGCGATCCGGTATTGCCCGGGTAGCCGCTGTTCATCCCGTTATGGCGGCACCAGGACTCGTAGTCCTGGATGGCCTGGGGATCAACCTCCGAACCCCGGTAGAAGGGGCCGTACCCGTAGACGATCATCCGCGAGAGGTAGGCCGGGCGCGCGGCTTCGTTGGCGGCGATTTTCAGGTTGGGCACGGAAGGAACCACCTCCCACTCCTTTGCCGGGAAAAACCAGCGACAACCCGCGATCTCCAGGAACCGGGACACGGCGAAGGCGATCCCCCTGTTCGTGGCGGCCAGGATCAGCAGGCGGTGGGGCTCCGAGCGGATCACGTACGCCTCCCTGCCGTCGAAGGCGTCCCGGATCTCCAGGGACCTGGACAGGGAAGGATTGGGAAACTCAGCGAGGGTTCCCACGACGATTCCTGCGGAGCCATCGCCCGCCTGGCACTTGAAGGGTGCACCGGTGATCCGCGTGAGATAGCCCACCAACTCCTCCGCCGCTTTCCGGGTTTCCATAGAGGCGGATTTCGAGACCACGATGGGGAGGAGCGCCCGCCCGTCCTGGGCCAGCGCCAACTCCACCTTCTTGCCAGGCTCGATGCCCAGAACGGAATGCGGAATGATCAAGCCCAATAAGGCAACGATCCAGAATGCAAAGTACGGAAGACGGCGACGGGCATCGCGAGCGACCCTTGTCATCTTTTCAGGCGTATGAGAGGGTGGGCTCTCGTGATTCGATATCTTCCACGTCGGTTCGATAGTTTCGGGTGTCATGGCTTGCCTTTCAGAGTACGTTCTGCGTGAAACGGATCTAGCCTTCCTGCTCGATAGTGTGCACACCAGCTATGCTCATTTCGGAGCCAGTCCCGCGCCTTTGGCGGCATCCTTGATCTCCTGCGGCGTGCATTCGATGACGACCCGAAAGCCCCAGTTTTGCGCCGAGGCCTCAGGCTCGCGCGATTCCATGCGGATCGCGGAGCGGGTTTCGGCCGGGTAGCCGTCCCAACTCCCGCCGCGCAGCACCCTCCGTTTGTATCCGTCGGCAACCGGCGGGACTGCCGGGCCGGTCGGGTCATCGACCGGACTCACCCTGTAGTAATTCGGGTCGTACCAGTCCTGGCACCATTCCCAAAACAGGCCGTGCATGTCATACAGCCCCCAGGAATTGGGCAGGTAACTCCCCACCGATACCGGGTGCAGGTACGGCGCCGCCTTCTCCGGCGGGATATCCTTGAGGCCGTCTTCGTCCGTCCAA
>CAYRKB010000214.1:0-4584 GCA_964424705.1 uncultured Victivallales bacterium | reverse complement strand
CGGATCTGCTGCTGGCGGAATTGCATCAGCGCGGCATCCGCCAGCGACCCGTGAAGGTATTCGACAATCTCGGCCAAGTAGCTGGTTTGCTCCTTCACGGCCTGAACAAGAGTTTGCACCTTTGCCAGCGAGTCGGCGGCAACCTCCTGCGCATCGGTGGCATCCTCCTGGTCGCCATCCTCGAGCGCCGCCAGCGCATCGTCCATGTCGGACCCCGCAAAGAGCAGCGGAGAACCCGCATCCAGCCGGCCTGCCACCAGACCCAACACCGGCGCCACATCGATCAGACATTGGCGCAGGTTACGCATGGCCGGCTTCAGTGCCGACAGCGCGCCTTCCTTCGCCGCTTTGGTCGCTTTGATCAGATCGTGCTGCTCAGCGACCACATCGACCATCGTTTCATCCGCTTGGCCAACCGCGCGTTGGAAGGCGTAAAGCCCCTGCAGCAAGGTCAGTCGCGCGCACTGGGCCGTGATCAATTCCTTGGCTCCGGCAAGCGCCGCCGATGCCAGTTCCTGAGGTTCGAGCGCGTCCTCCGGCTGGTTGTTTTCGAGTGACACGGCCGCTTGGGTCATCGCGCTGGCAGCGCTTTCGAGCCGGTTCACTATCGGCTGCACATCCTTGTCGGGCTTGGTCTCGTTCTGCGCCAGAAGTTCCTTGCTGAAACCGCTGATCTCTTCGGCGAGAAACTTCTGGGATTCCGCCAAGGGTTTGGCGGGTTTCTTGTCGAGTCCCGCCTCTTCAGCCTGTTCGAGCAGACCAATCTGCCGCGTTTCATAGTCCTCGATGAACGATACGCGATTGGTTGCGGTCGAAACAAGGGAGGTGAGGCCTTGCGTCAGCAGGGCGAGGTCGGCCGACCACACGCCGACGATTTCCGTTAGTTCGGCGAGTGATTTTTCGGTTTCCCGCTGCCGTGCGACAACCGCTTCCTTCTCACCGACATTCATCTCAGCCAGCGCCGCTCCCATGCTCTGCTCCGCGGCGGCTCTGAGCGCGTCGGCCGGCGGCTCCTTCGGCGGAGACTCATCGAACAAATGCGGTCGCGGCGCGGGAATCGACGGCAGCAGGACGAGCAAGAGGTTCTTGCGAAGCGTCTGCTGCCTTGTCGTGATGGCGGGGCGGTTGAGGCCGAATTGTCCCGGCGCCATGGTTTCGCATTCCGCGCGAAGTTTCCCTTGCTGATCCCGCAGTGATTCCAGCAGTTCCTTGGTCTCCATCATCCCGGCATATTCCGCACCGGTGCGGACGCTGTATTCCGCCTCGAGTAGCGGCTTAATGGTCGCGAGCTGCCTAACTGCCGCCGGCTTGAACTCCCGCCGCCTGATCATGGCGGCCGCTTCCTTCATGCTGGCTTCAACTCCAGCGCTCCGCAATTCCTTCATGCGACGCGTGAGGCCCAGAATGGCGATCGGGCGCTTGTCGTAGCGCATGCCCTGCTCCAGATCCTTGAGCAGCCGATCGGTCCAAGCGGCGAGATCTTCCTGATGTTTCGCAAGGTCCTCAAGCGCTGCGGCGGATGGGGCCGACTCCATTTCTATGGCCCGCAACCGGAGGGTGGCTTGTTCCTGCGCCAGCATGTGCGTCTCCATCGCGAACACCTCGCGCGCGGAATCGATGCCGCGTTGCAAAACCAGACTGCCGAGTTCCCGCGCCGCCTGGTTGACCATGTCATCCGCAGCAGCGAGTCCGCTCGTTCCCGCGTCCTTGTGATTCGCGCCCGCGTGTTCGCGCAGTCGGGCGGCGGCTTTCGCAACCTTTTCCTGGGCGATCGTTCCCAGTCCGGCGCACACCCGCTGCAGCGACTCGCTCTCGACCACATCTGATATGTTATTGGCCGCCAGGTCGTCCAGCAGCGCCTGGACCTCGCCTGCGGTTTCGTTGAGTTGCTCGCGGAGCATTTCCTGACGGATCGCCTCCAGTTGGCAGGTTTGCGTGAAGCTTTCGTCGCCGGCATTGAGGTTCCGCACCAGTTCATGGGCCGCCCGCTCCTGTCGATAGATGGTCCGCACTCTCGAGAGCAGGCGGTCTTTCTTCTTTTCAATTTGGGCCAGGTAATCCTCGCGTGAAAGGAAGGTGATCCGCCGGGTTTCGGTGCGGGCGAGGTGTGGACCCTGCGGCGCGGGATACCGGTCGCCGACTTCGACCACAAAGGAGACCGTGTCACCGACCTTGAGATCAGTTAGAGCCTCGCGATAATCCCATTCGATCTTCTGTTCACCTTCGCCATTGCGAAGCGGCTGGGTGACGGGAACGGTCTTCTCGGGCCGGAGGTTGACCCGGTGGGTGATGGTTGCGGCTCCGATGCCGTGGTCGTCCTGGGCGCGCACAACCAAGTCGAGCTGGCGGCCGAGCATCGCGACCACATTCGCATCCGGTGAAACCAGTTCCACCCGTGGCGGCTGGTCGGCAGCCACCTGCAGGTAGTAGCGGGGACTGTTGAAGTCGAAGCCATACTTCTTCTCCACCCACGAGAAACTATAGCCCCGCGAGGCCTGCACCAACTCATCGACGACGAGCTGGCGTCCGTCCTCGCTTACCTCCAGCTCCAAGGGCTCCTGCCCGTCCCGGTTCAGAACCGCCTTGCGGATCGGCTGATCCAGGGTGAGATGCCACTTCACCCGCGTTTCTTCCGGAACGGTTAGGGTCAGGGCTTCCATGGTTTCCGAAGGTTTCTCCAAATAGGCGGGGAATTCCAACACCACCTTCACGTCATCGATGCGGGGTGCGGGAACCACCTGCACGAAATGCCAGTCAGTGCGCGCGTCGCCGGCCTTGATCCGGTAGCTGAAGTCACGCGCGGCGGCGGCGATGGCATAAGTGGCCACGCCGGCTTGGACTTCAAGCTCGATTTCCCTCGGGCGCCCTTCTCCGGTCATGAGTTCGAGTTTTGCCGTGTCAGGCACCACTCCCGAGAGACTCGCGTGGATTTGAGCCGCTTCACCCTCCTTCACGACGAGATTGCGCTCTGCCAGATGGATCCGGGTTTTGGTGGGATAGGACACGGCCAGCCACGGCGCGAAAATGCGTGCCACTCCGGCAGCCAGAAACGGACCGTTGGCCACGGCGAAGATGCCGATCCCAAAAGCCAACAGCAGCGCCACGCGGACCGGACGCTTCAATCCATCAAACGTCACGATCTTGCGCGGGAGCAAGCTCTTGGCGGCCTCCTCGGCCTTGTGGCGGGTTGCTTCCCAGAGTGATTGCGAGGTTCCGCGAGACGCGCCACTGTGGCTGAACTGCACGGCGGTCACCAGCAGGCTTTCGAGACCGCCTTCATGGTCTTCGATCTGCAACGCGCTGCGCTTGGGCTCGAAGCGGCGGAGGTGCCGCCACCCGTGACGCCACGCCTGATAGAACGTCACCGCCAACAACACCAACAGCACCACCCACCGCCCGGATGGCGGCAGGAAGGCGAACCGATCAACCGCCACGCCGACCAGGAAAATCGGAATTCCCCAGATGAACCATGCAAGCAAGCCCGCGCTGAAGTGCCGCTTCTGTGTGCGACGCCAAACGGCGTTCAGGCATGCATCCAAAGCTGAGTGATGAGTCTTCATCTTCAAGGCAGGTCGTGTTTTCTACGCATGATCCACTCGCCTCCCAGCAGGCCTACGAGCAGAATGGCAATGATCGCATTGTCCCACAGGGATCTTTCCGAGCGGACGGTGGTGATGACCGACTCGCTGTTCACCAGCGAGGCGAGTTTGGGAAGCTGCTGGATGGTGAGACAGGCCCCACCGGTGAGTTCAGCGATCCGCTGCATCTGGGCGAGGCGCATGGCGGTGTCGGTCAATTCCGTTTTGGCATCGGCCACCTGGAATTCCGTCGTGTTGGAAACCGCCTGATCGTCCTCATTGGCTTCCATCCGGTAGCGCCCGGCACCCGGCGGGGAAAAGTAGCCTTCATAAAGACCGGGCTGCGTGCGATCGGGACGGAGACTCACGCGCTCCTTCTTGCTAGCCCCATCGAGACCACTTACGACGACATTGAAGCCGGCTTGCACGACGGGTTCGTAGTTGTCGTCGAGCACATGCGCGTAGAGCCGGCCCTGGCTGCCGAGCGGATAGATGGCGCGATCCGTTTCCAGGCGGATGCGTTTGTGCTCACCCATCAAGCGGGAAAGGGTGAGGAACTGGATGGACTGCGACCAGATGCGCCAGTGATACTTGTCGCCGGTATTAAAGCGCAGACGCCAGAGGCGGTCCGTGGCCAGCGACAGGCATTTCCCCGTGCCATAGCGTTGCCACGCCACCAGCGGGTAACGTTGGGAACCCGCGCCTCCGTCCGACAGGGTTGCCAACACGGTGGCCCCCGGCTTGGGTCCCAGCAACGGGGGCAGGTGATCGAGGGGCGCAACCCGGCTCCAGATCCGGTCATTGTCCGCCGTTTTGTTCTCCAGCGTCATGACCATGCTGCTCCTGCCTTCGGCAGTCAGCACGGGATAGACGGCTTCGGACACATCCTCCCACTTGCCCTCAGGATCAAACCGCACCGGCAACATCGTCTCGACCGGGGTACCCGCGTACGAAACCGGCGAATGCATCGGGCCGCAAAGCATCAGCAGCGAACCGCCGCGGTCGC
>CAYRKB010000213.1:0-4600 GCA_964424705.1 uncultured Victivallales bacterium | reverse complement strand
TGGCCAGCGCAATGGTTACACATGACCCCCATTGCACAAGGGCTCTACTCTACTCGCGGAAGAACCGGATGAAGGGTGCAGTGTCCGGATCGAGGGGCTGACCGCCGGGTCGATTCCTGATTGTGGCGCCTTCAAACCAACCGATGCAGCCCAGGCAATCCAGGTTGAAGGCCATCGACTCGGCCATGTCGAGGGGGGTGACGACGTAGCTGAACACAATATTGTCCATGCGTCGGGCGATCTTGTAGGTGCGAATACCGGTCTGCAGGATTCCGTCTTGAAAGCCGGTGCGGCGGCTTTCGTCCCAGAACGCCTCGCCGCCTTGGAGCAGGCGGCCATGGTCCCTGGGTGCGACAATCCAGTCCCGCACCCCGGAAGGATTGCACTCCACCAGGATGTCCTGGCGCAGGGTGCGGGCATAGCGTCCCATCTCGTGATAGGAATCGGACAACGAGCGGCAGCAGAACTCCAGCCAGGCGCGCCACAGCAGCTGATTGTCTCCAGGGTCGGTTGTGACGGCATCAATCTCCAGGTTCTCCTGGTAGGGACCCTGACGCGATGTGAAGCCGCCCCCGCTTCGGGGCGGTTGGACGGTCGCCAGGTCGTGAATCTGCATGGCCCTGAGTTGCGCGGGCGTGAAAGCCTGCGCGAGGTAACGACGGAAGCACCCGGCCGAATAGGCATCGTGGCCCGGACCGAAACCGTAGTTGTCGAAGTGGACCAGGTCCGCCCCGATTGTCTCCACCATGAACCGGACGATCTGCTGGTAGAAGCGGACCGCATCAGGGTGGTTGCGATTCCAGTAATAACGGTACGGTTGTTTGCCGTAGACCTTGGGTGAGCCGTCTTCGTTCAGGAGGATCCAGTCTCTGGCATCAGGGATCTCTTTGAAGAAACTGTCCCAGACAAACGCGCCGCTGAAGGCGTAGACGCCCACGTGCAGCCCGGCACTATGGCAGAGATCGGCGAAGCGGACGGAGTCAGCCATGCTTTCCCGTTCGATGTCGAGTCCGCAGCCCTTGTAACCGTGCATCATCACGACATTGACGCCCAGGGCTTTCAGGCGTGCGACCGTGTCGGGGCTATGCTCCTGGGCGTAGGCGGTCTGCTGCTCGGGCGTGGGGGTGTAACAGCCGTTCGCACGGCGGACCCGGAATGGCAGCGGTTCCCAACTCCCGGCCATCACGATCCCCTCGCGGGCGATCCACTCCGGCCGCTGCTGACGCGGCAGGGTCAGTGTCACAGGCTGCGAGCCCTCCGTTGAATCCCTTGCTTCCTCCACGGCATGCTCCTCAATCCTGCACAGCGTCATAAGTTGTTGCGCATCCTGGAGCGGAATCGGTAACGATTCCGGCCCGCCTTCGGCAGTCATCTCCGGCGAGGCATGCCGGAACGTTCACACGTTCCGCTCCAAAAACGAAACAACCTGTGTCGCCGCACGTAATAACGGGAATCCCCGGCCGATGTATGTCCCCGGGGATTCCATGCTTTCCCGATCAACGGTCCGTTTCCCGTGCGGCATTCTATGTCAAACGGCTCCGGTTTGTGGAGTGAATCTCTTCAGCGGTTGCTTTTTCAGGAGCAGAAGACGTGCTTTTACCCTACACTGACCATGATCATGCGAAAGGGACATGCGATGATATGGAAGCGGCGATGGTGGTGCGGGTGCCTGGCCCTGGCGGGCCTGGCTGGAACAGGGTGGGGACAGGTGACGTTGGTGGACGGCGGCTCAGCGCGTGCCGTGGTGGTAACGGCCCTCCAGCCACTGCCGATTGCCGTCTATGCCGCCCAGGAATTGGTCACCCACGTGGAACGGGCCACCGGTGTGCGGCTGAAGGTGGTGACCGAAGAGGCGATACCCGATGTTTCCGCGGGCCGTATCTATGTGGGGGCCACGCAGGCCGCGCGTGCAGCCGGTATTGACGCCGAGTCCCTGCCGTCTGAAGTAGCGGTATTGCGGACGGTGAGCAATGCCCTGTTCATTGTGGGACGCGATGGCGCGGGTGCGGCGCTGGATTTCAACAATCCCTGGTCCGGCACGCTGTGGGGTGTTTATGAGCTCCTTGAACGCGAAGCCGGTGTGCTCTGGCTGTGGCCCGGCGACCTCGGCACGGTAGTGCCGGGCACAAAGCGTCTGGCCGTTGAAAAGCTGGACGAACGCGTGACGCCGCGCTTTGCGCGCCGGAGCCTGCGCCCGTTCACGCGCGGCAACGATCCCCGGCTGGGCTTTACGAAGGACGGGCTCCGGCAATACGTGGAGGCCGAGCGCATCTTTCTGCGCCGCCAGCGCATGGGCCGCTCCGGTGATCCCAGGCCCTACACCGGCCACTCGTTCACCGGGTGGTGGAAGCAGTACGGTGTGCAGCATCCCGAGTGGTTCGAGATGAAGCCGGATGGTTCGCGCGGCCCGGTCGGTTCCACCGACAGGTTTGTGATGTGCGTCTCGAATCCCGACTTGCAGAAGGAGATCGTCCGCCGCTTTTCCGAGGCGCGCAAGAAGGCCCCCTCTGCACCGCCGGTGCTCTCGATCGGTGAGAATGACCGGCATGCCGTGTGCGGGTGCGAGACCTGTCGCGCCTGGGATGACCCGGAGCCCGACGCCGGGACGCTTGCGGCACTGCCCCGCTACGCCCGCAGCCTTTATCACCCCTACAACAGCGGCGCGCGCTATGCCCGCTTCTGGAAGGCGGTCTATGACGAGGCCTACAAGGTGGACACCAACGTTGTCGTGACGGCCCTGATCTACAGCTACTATTCCGTGGCACCCCTGCAGAAGATCGCGCTAAACCCCAACATCGTGCTGGCATTCTGTCCGTACGGGCCGCACACACCGGTTCCGCCGTCCGGCGAAAGCGTCTCCCTGCTGACCTCCCTGTTCGGCGGCAGCCAGCGCAATTGGTGGTTCCCGCGCTATCCTGAGGAACAAGACTGGATCAAGGGTCAGTGGGATCAGTGGCGCGCAACCGGCGCCACCCTCTACCTGCGGCCCAACTATACCCTCGACGGCTATGCCATGCCGCATGCGTATGCCCACCAGTTTGCCGACCAGTTCCAGTACTTTGCCGCGCACGGCATGCTGGCCACGGACTTTGATTCGCTGTTGGGTCAGTGGGCGGCGCAAGGTCCCACGCTTTACCTGCTCGCGCGCCTGCACACCCGGCCCGGTGCGCCGGTGGAGGAGCTGCTCACGGAATACTACGACGCATTCGGGCCGGCGGCCCCGCACGTGCGCGCGTACTTCGACTACTGGGAGCGGCATACGACGGCGCTGCTGCCTCGTATCGAATCCGTCCTGATCCGTTATGGCGCCGCGCAGTGGGGCACCTATCCGCGCATGGCGCACGAGCTCTTTCCTCCGGAGGCGTTCCGCGAGGGGGACGCGATTCTCAGCCGTGCCGATGCGGCGGTGGCGAAGGGCAGCCCGGGCGAATATCGCGACCGGGTGGCCTATCTGCGCGATGGCAGCACGCATGCACGGCTCTGCGCGGAAGCGGCGGCGCTTTTTGCCGACAACGATGCGACGGCTGATCAGCGGCGCGTGGCGCTGGACAAACTCGGCGCCTTCCGCAAGTCGGTCGAGGGGAAATGTATCGCCAACTACCAGCCTCTGTGCCAGGAGGAACTGCGCAGTTGGGGCGGCAGTCCGGGGTTTGCGGTGAACCGGTAATGACGGGCCGATGCGCTCAATCTCTCCCGCCTTTGCCCTGCCGCGTCTGACGCTCTCGCAGCGCCTTGAGCTGAAGGACGCTCTCCTTGTCACGTGGCCGTCCCATGGCTTCCTTGGCCTCAATCAGGGCGTCGATGGCCAGAAGGTGACAATGGCCGAAGGGGAGCCCAATCTCAACGCTGCGCCGTTTGACGGCATTGAAGTCACCAATACCGAGTACCGCACTCAGACAATCCAGCTGTCCACCATCGGTGTCGAGGTAAAGGTTCTTAAGGGATGCGCAGGAACGTGCGGTTAGAACCAGGGGCAATCGTTTCGGCGTCATGCGATGCACGGGATGCAAGTCACGCAACGCTGCCTGCAGTCTCAGGAGGTTGGCGGGGGAAAAATCACAACAGATGTCAACGTCCATGGTGACAAGCGTGCTGCCGTGGGCCACAGCGGCGTAGCCACCCACAATGACGAAATCCACTTCGTGTCGGATAAGCCTTGCAAGCAGACTATTCAGGTCATGCATGGCGCTTCTTTGCGCCTGCTCTCAGCACCATCACCATCGCCAGTGCTCTTTGGTGCTGCTGCAGGAGCTCAGCAGGTCGTTTCCGGAGGTTGGCGGCGAGTTGCGACATGTCTACGCCATACGCCCGGGCCTGGTCCCAAGCCGAGGGTCTTTGCTGTCGCATCGCCGTCTTCATGGCTCGCATCATAACGCCACCGTTAATCATAATCAACTTCGCAAGCGGTGCCTGGCTGTTGAAAATGCTTCGCCGCGCGCAGCCCATGTGTTAGATTGGATTGTAGCGCTGACGGTGTACGTCAGCAGCAGTTCCAACACGAAGTCCTGTATCGGAAGGAGCATGTTCCATGCAAAGCGCGTCTCTTATTCGTAGCGTCATAGGTTCTTCCGCATCTTGGAGCGGAATCGGCAACGATTCC
>CAYRKB010000212.1:0-4611 GCA_964424705.1 uncultured Victivallales bacterium | reverse complement strand
GTGCGGAACGGGCTGGCCGGCAGGCCAGCGCCGTTACACAGGTTCGGGTTGGGCGTATTGTGCCAGCCGAACCGGGCAGCCACCGGTTTGGTCACGGCGGGGGCCGTCACCACGACCGTGGCGCCCCGGATTACGGCCTTGGCAGACACGAATTTCTTGTTCTCCCCGGCGATCTCGAACTCCGTGAGGTCCTGGCCATCGCGGCTCTTGAGCCCATCGGCGTATTCGAAGCTCAGGACGGCCTTATCACCTTCCACCTTCATGGCCTTGTACAGCGGGCCCGAGCAGACGATACCTTTGCGCCCGTAGGTCTTGGCCAGAGCCCACAGCGCCAGCCGCGTACCGACGCTCTGCTTGTCCTGCGGGTGAATGTCGTTGACGTCGCCGGTGACGTCCGTGATGACGGCCATCCCCGTGTTGGGAATCTTCAAGCTATCCACCTGTGCCTGCCAGATCTTCGGCAACTCGCCATACTCGTAGCCGACCCAAGGCGCCAGCTGCACAAACAGGAATGGGAACTCGCCCTGCCCCCATGCCGAGCGCCAGCCGCTGATCAAGGCCTGCATCCGCACCGCGTACAGCGGCCCGTCGCTCTGCAGGCTGCAGTTGCTCTCGCCCTGGTACCAGATGGCCCCGCGAATGGCGAACGGAAGGATCGGACGGATCATCCCGTTGAACAGCACGGTCGGGTCCTGGCAGGATGGTGCGGACGCCGCACCGGCGGCCAGCTTGGCCATGTCGGCCAAGGACGCGAACTCAGGCTGGGCCTCCAACGCCTCTAGCGGCGTCCACGGCTCGATCCTCGTCCCGCCCCACGCCGAGGCGATCAGCCCCATCGGCACCTTCAGATCGTTGTGCAGGCGGCGCCCGAAATAGTACAGCACGGCCGAAAAGTTGCCCACGGTCGACGGAGCGCACTCCACCCACTGGCCCGGGACATCGTCGGCGGGCGCCTTGGCAACCGTCTGGCG
Organism: uncultured Victivallales bacterium; assembly: GCA_964424705.1. Lineage (GTDB taxonomy): Bacteria > Verrucomicrobiota > Kiritimatiellia > UBA8416 > CAYRKB01 > CAYRKB01. Next base: position 3,640 of record CAYRKB010000212.1, on the reverse strand, counting down.
CACCAGGAACATCCGCATCGCCGGATGATTCGCCGCCGCGGCTTCCGCTGCACCGTCCTTCGACCCGCCCACTGCCATCTCCATGTTCGACTGACCTGACCCGACCCACACCTCGCCGACCAGCACGTTTTCCAGCACGATTTCATTGGCGCCCTTGACCGTCATCTTCTGCGGCTTGTCGCTGGCGCGCAGATTGTCCAGCACGACCTTCCACCGGCCGTCCGCCCCGGCCGTTGCGGCCTTGTCCTGCCCGGCGATGCTGACGGTGACCTTCTCGCCCGGGTTCGCCCAGCCCCAGATCGGCAAAGGCGCTTCGGCCTGGAGCACCATGTTGCGGCCAATGATGTTCGGCAGCTTCACCTCGGCGAGCGACGGGATCGCCACTGCCACCACGCATGCCACCAGCGTCCCCATTACGCCTCGATAAAGACCCTTCATCTTTCAGTTCCTTTCATTGAATTCACCCGACATTCTACAGTGCCGCTTAATCGTGCGTAATCCGCACACGCCCCAGACCTGACAGGAAAACGATCGTGCCACGGGGACCGGCGGATAGCCGCGTTCCGTGAAAGGAAGCATGCGGGAATCCGCCGGGAAGGGCAAGGGCGAAGGGAACGGGCCTTTCGCAGCCAGGCTGGCCTGATTACCGAACCTGGGCCCCGTCCTTGCGGACGGGCATAATTGACTCAAGCATCCCGTATGGATTGTGGTCTTGTGAAGATGCACCACGGAGATGGAAGGCACGAAGCGGAACGTCCTCCTCCGCGTTCTCTTCCGGGGGAACATTCGTTGGAGAGGAGGAGGAGGACCCGAAACCGGCCTCTCCGTGGTGAATTCCGCAGAGCACCCGACAGGCTCCGCCCATCGCATCTATCTCCCTTGCACAACCTGTATCGTTCGCTTGAGTTCTTTGCGCGCATGCCGACTTCCGTGAGAGGCGGGTCCGGTGCAGGCGAAAACGCGGTGTGGGCGCCGCATCTCCAGCAAAGCGTTCGATCTCGCTTTCCTCCTCGCTCCTGGAGACGCCCTCGTCGCGGGAAGTAAAGAAATCGAAAAGAAAGGACTCATCTTCGAAACTGCATGTGCCCGCATTCCCTCGGTCACCGCAACTCTGCTGCTTGCTTTCTCCTATGCTGCTGCAGGATAATCCGGGCCTTCGCAAAAAAGGGAGGGATTTGGATGATCAAGGACTCTGCATGGATTGCGGCGGCGCTCACGGTCCTGTTCGCAATCGGCTGCTTGTGCGCCCGCGCGGAAGGTGCGGACACCAACGCGCCCCCCGAAGCGGCGAAGGCAAGCCTGCCGGTCCTGCCCACGCCCAAGTCGGTCCAGCTCGAGGGCGGCGAAATGCCGCTGACAGCTGGGAGCCGCATTGTGGCCGCCGACACGAAGCTTAAGCCGATCGCCGAGATCCTGGCCCGCGAGATCTGGATCACCACCGGCCTCAAACTGGCAACGGCCGGCGGGAATGGGAAACCGGGTGACATCGTGCTGAAGATCAACCCGAAGCTCCGCGCGGATGACGAGATCCTGGCTGTCGAGAACCAGAAGATCGTGAAGACGCGCGATTTCGCCCACGCGATCACGGTCGCCGACATGGCCGTCGTGGAGGGCTGGGACTATCGCGCGGTCTGCGAAGGCACGGCCACGATCCTGCAGGCCATCGTGGAAAAGGATGGGAAGTGCGCCCTGCCCCGGATGACCGTCAAGGACTGGCCGCACGCGGACTACCAGGCCATCATGGTGGACTGCGGCCGCCAGGAGATCCCGATCTACGTCCTGCAGAAGATGGTGGAGAAGTGCCGGTACTACAAGGTCCGCTACTGCCACCTGCACCTGTCGGACGACCACGGCTACACCTTCCCGCTGAAGAAATACCCCCGCATGGGGGAGCACAACCGCGGCCACTGCGAAGGCGATGCGCCCCGCATCTATGACCTGAAAGAGCTCAAGGACCTGGTCGCCTTTGCCGACGCGCGCGGAGTGACGCTCGTGCCCGAGCTCGAAACCCCCGGCCACAGCGACGCGATCCGGCTCGACCTGCCCGACGAGCTCGACCGCCCGAAGGAAATGGGCGGCGGCGCGCGCCTGGCCATGATGAACATCGCGGACGACAAGATCTACCCGACGCTCGACTACATCGTCGGCGAGATCTGCGACGTCTTCAAGAGCTCGCCCTATTTCCACATCGGCTGCGACGAAGTGAACTCCACCCCGCTGATGGGCCAGCCCTGGGTCGGCCCGTTCCTCGAAAAGAACGGCCTCAAGGACGGGTACAACGACCTCATCAAACGGCACATCCGCAAGATGAACGAGATCGTCCGGAAGCGCGGGAAGATGCCGATCATCTGGTCCGGCCCGCCAATGGACCCGGCGATGAAGGATGAGGTGATCGTCATGACCTGGTACGACGACGGATCGTCCGCCGAGGCCTTCGCCAACGGTTTTGCGACGATCACAACCCCGTGGGGCTTGGGCGTGCCCTTCAACGAGTGGAGCCTCTACAATTGCAACGGCACGGTTCTCGACCGGAGCAAGAATCGCGTGCTGGGCGCCAACATGCCGCACTGGGAAATGAGCGCGCAGTGCCTCAACGGGGCGGGTTCATTTCCGCGCCAGGAACGCACGTGGGGCCCCGACAACAGGATCACCGAGCCGGAATTCACCGAACGGCAGACGCCCCTGATCGCGCGCCTCGCGAAGCTGGTGGAGCCGGTCACCATCCGGGCCGAAGGCAACATCCTGAAAGAGGAAGGCTGGATGCGCACGCGCAAGGAGTTCGCCGGCCCCCTCACCATCTCCCTCTCGACCAGCAACGCCCTCGGGCGCATCCGCTACACGCTCGACAACACCGAGCCCACCGCGAAGTCCGCGCTGTACGAGAAGCCCTTCCAGGTCAGCCGGACCGTGCGACTGCGCACGGCCCTGTTTGACGGTGCCGGCGCCATGCTCGGGCACGTGTGTCTGGCCAAGTTTGTCTACGTCCAGGAGCAGAACCTCACCACCGGCAAGCCGGTTACAACCTCCACCCCGCACGAAGGCACCGATAAGCCGCAGAATGCCGTGGATGGTACGGTGAAGCTCGAGACCTTCTGGGGTGCCAGCCCGGCCCCGCAATGGCTACAGGTGGACCTCGAGAAAGCCCTCACGCTGGATCGTATCCATATCTTCCCCTACTGGGACGGGGCCCGCTGCTACCAGTACACCATCGAGCTCTCGACCGACGGCTCGCAATGGACCCAGGTCGTGGACGCCTCGCAGAACACGCGCCCGGCGACGTGGGACGGCACGGAATACAAGTTCAAGCCGACAGCAGGCCGCTACATCCGGGTCAACATGCTCAAGAACAGCGACAACCCGGCCGTTCATCTTGTGGAGATCTGGGCCTACGAAGAAGGGAAGTAAATCATGATCTGCGCGCCGCCGACCGGAAGAATGTGGGACCCCAGCGTCCTGTGGCATGACGGGCTGTACTACATGTACGCGCTGTACGACGCGGGAACCGGCGGTAAGAACATGTGGGTGTCCACGTCCCCCGACGGCGTGCATTGGAACACCGGCTCGGCGGTCATCAAGGACGCGCCCTTTCCGGTGTGGAAGATGTTCATTCACCGCTGCAAGGACCGGTTCGTCCTGAACC
>CAYRKB010000211.1:0-4673 GCA_964424705.1 uncultured Victivallales bacterium | reverse complement strand
GAATGCCCAGCGTGACAAGGCGCTTGTCGATGACGTTGTTCTTGCTGTTTAGATCTTATGCCGAGTACCGGATTATGCCGAGTGGCCGCTCAGCGCTACGGCAGGCCGGGTCCTACAAGGGGATCGAGCTCGGCATAATCAGAGGCCGTTCAGAAACGTCAGAAGCGCGTCATCGGGCCGAAACCGCTGCAGTTTGATTCCCGGAGTTGATGTCTTAGCGAGAATCTTCTGCTTCATGTCGAGATCAGCATCGACGTACATCTGGGCTGTCGCCATTTGTTCATGGCCAAGCCAGAGCGCGATGACCGCGATACCGGCTCCCGAGCGAAGGAGATTCATGGCCGTTGTGTGCCGCAACACGTGCGGCGACACCCGCTTCTCTTTCAAGGAGGGGCACTTTTGCCTTGCGACGGTGACATGCTTGGCCAGGATAAACTGGATCCCGTCGGCACTGAGCCTTCTCCCCTGCCGGCTGGGAAAGAGCGGTTCATCGGGTTGGGCGTGCTGTTCGTCCATCCATGCCCTAACGAGGCGGGCCGCTATGCTGGTCAGCGGTGTGCATCGCTCCTTGCGTCCTTTGCCAATGCAGCGAACGTTCGCGCCTGTTCCAAGTGTGACATCGCGACCGCAAAGAGCACACAGTTCAGAAACACGCAGACCGGTCTGGATCGCAAGCAGCAGCAAGGCGTGATCCCTGCGGCCCGACCAGGTGTTGCGATCAGGTGCTTCGAGAAGGGCGTCGGCTTCCTTTTCGGTCAGGTACTCAACCAAAGCGCGTGTGTATCTTTTGCTGGGCATTGCAAGCACTCGCTGAATGAGCGAACTCTGTTCGGGCAACCGGTATGACGCATAACGGAAGAACGAACGAATGGCCGCCAGCCTGGCGTTCCGGCTGCGAGCACCGTTCTTTCGTTGAGCTTCGAGATGATCCAGAAAAGCCCCAATGAAGGAACTGTTCAGATCATCAAGAGTCAATGCCGACGGCGGCTTGCCCAGATTGTCCCGCGCGAATTCAAGCAGTAGGCGGAATGTATCCCGGTATGCCGCGACGGTATGCGGACTGACATTGCGCTGAGCCATGAGCCGGTCGGTGAAAAACGCCTGCAGCAAAGTCTGGAAATCCAATGTGGTCTTCATGGCTGCCCTCCCAAGAATTGCTCAAGACGTGAATTGACCGCACCGAGCAGATCCGGCGTGGCGCTCAGGTACCAATAGGTGTTGCTGATGTTCCCGTGCCCAAGGTAGGTGGCAAGCAACGGAAGACACCGCTCAGGATCAACGCCGGATCGATACTGATCGGTCAGTATTCTGACCGCGAAGGTATGCCGTAGATCGTGGAGCCGCGGACCGTGTAGGTCGCTGGCCCCCCGCAACCCAATGCGCCTGGAGATTAGAAGAAAAGTGTAGTTCACAGGGACAAGGTGCAACCGTGTTCGCCGGTCTGAGACGAAGAAGCTGCTCGAAGGTGCGACACGCAGACACTTGTCTCGGCGGCGTGCATAGTCGCGGAGTTCTTCCAGAGTCGAGGAGTGAACAGGGAGGAGGCGTGTCTTACGCAATTTGCTCTCTCTGACGGTGATCACCCCACGCGTCCAGTCCACGTCCTTGCAGTCCAGAGCCACGGCCTCGCTAACCCGCATTCCCGTCACGGCCAGCAGACCGAACAGTGTCGAGTAGGTGTAGGGTCTGAGTCGCAGACCTTCGCGCGGTTGTAACTCGGAGGCACCACGCATCAGTGCAATGATCTGATCGGCAGTATAGATGTATGGCTGCGGACGGTGTATCTTGCCTGGCAACAAGCCCTGTGGCGGAACCTCCGTGCGCGGGTCGGCTTCACTCACATATCGGGCAAAGTCACGCACGATTCCCAGTCGCCGTGTGTGGCGGGCGCGTGCGACGTCGCTGCGTTGCTGTGCCCACTGCAGTGCAAGTTCTATTGTGATAAATGGGGCTCCTCGAGCCTCTAAGAAGTGAAGGAACTTCGTCAATGCTGCTTCATTGTCCACTAACGCGAAGCCCAGCGTCCTGCGCAGGGCCAAGTACTCGTGCAGTTCTTTCAGAAGGTTGTTCATGATTTTTCTCCGGGCCAAGGCAGGGCGACGGTACGTAAGCCGGCGATGTCCACCTTGGCGTAAATGGCAGTGGTATTCGGATCGCGGTGATGAAGAATCTGGCCGATCTCGCTCAGGCTGGCGCCGTTGTGCAACATCGTCGTTGCCAGACTGTGCCGGAACAGGTGGGGCCCTCTGCACGGCGGCGATAGCCCGGCACGCGCGAGTGCGCTCGAAACGATCACGTAAATGGCCGAGGAGCCGGCAAATTCCCGGCGGGGTGCCTTTACTCGCAAGAAGACGTGGCGCGAAGCGCATGGTTGCCTGCCACTCTTCAAGTAAGAGGCGAGCGCCTCGCCAACGTCCTTGGGTAGTGGAAATCGCTTCCTTTGTTGGGCCTTCCCGCAGACGGCAATCTCCCCTGTCTCCCAGCGGATATCTTCGAGTTTCAGAGATGCGATCTCGCCGGCGCGCAGGCCAAGGCGCGCTAACAGCAATAGGATAGCGAAGTCCCGTCTTCCTGTGGCTGACTGGCGGTCGCACCGGTTCAGCACGCAATCGATTTCATCCGGTTTCAACCATTTGTCGGGCGGATCCTGCGGCCGAGCCGCCGGCCTCGGTAAATGATCGGCCAACTGCGTAGAAATGTCTTCATGCAGATAGAGGAACTGCAGGAAGCTCCGGAGGCCAGTGAGCGTCGGTTGAATGACCTTCACAAAACGGGCCTGACCTGAAACGAAAGCGCGAATGTCGCTGGCGCTGAGGAGTGACAGATCAATAGGCCCCGTCCCGAATCTGTGAGAAATGAAGCGCCTGACTACCATGGCGTAGCCCTGGATCGTGACTGAGGAGAGCCCGCGTTCCCGGCGCAAGTAGTTGCCGAAGCCCTCTTCGATCCGATCCAGAGGAGTGCGCTTAATCTGTATGACCGGCGCTGGCGCCACGCCCTTTTCGCGCAACCGCTGAAGCAACCGGCACAGCGAAGCTTCGCCATGGCGGCACGAGGAAGACCATCGTCGCCCGCGGAACTGTGAGATGGTCTCCTCAGACACATCCTCGAGCCGAAGGTGTTGCTTCCTCAACCATCGACCAAATCGGTTCACCGCTGATACAGCTCGCCGAATCCCCGGGAGTGCAAACCCCAGCCCGGCCAGGTCGTCAGAAAACTCTTCAATGTACGGACCAAGTGGTGCTTCACGAAAACGCTCGATCCACCGCCTGCTCAGAAACAGATCTTCCAGCATGTCGTCGCCCTCCTGTGGTTGATGAATCCGCAGGGGAGATGACAACCGGATTATGCCGAGAAGTTCAAGGGGGATAACCCCGCAGATGGCTGAGAATCATGCCGTCAGCGAAGCCCACTCGGCATAATCCGGTACTCGGCATAAGATCTCAATTCCAAGAACAACGTCATCGACAAGCGCCTTGTCACGCTGGGCATTCTCGATGCCTCCCTCGTGCATCCCCGTGAGGTGTTTCGTGGCGCAATTGTGGCCGGAGCTGCGGCCGTCGTAGTGGCTCACACGCACCCAAGCGGGGACCCGACCCCAAGCGCCGAGGACATCAGAATCACGCGCCAGCTTGTGGACGCTGGCCGGATTCTCGGAATCCGCGTTCTTGATCATGTTGTCATTGGTCGCCCCGACGCCACCGGCCCCGGCGCCCCCGGTTTCCTCAGCCTGCGCGAAGCCGGCCTTGTGTCCTTTGAAGGCTGAACAACCAGCACGGGCGCCGCGCCCCGCGAAGCGCGGCAGAAAGGATCGCCGCTATGAACACCGTCCCCCCTCTGCGAACTCCGCGCCTCTGTGTGAAATCCGTTCCGGTTTCTTCCCTTCCACCTCCCACCCACCACCTTCCACCTTTCCCCGTCCGCACCATCAGCGCTCATAAGTACGTCAGCCCCCGCGCCCGACCGTTGACCCCCGAGGAAGTCGAAGTCCGGCGTATTGCCTACGCCTTGAAGATCGCCACGGCGGAGGCTTGCGAAGTCGCCGCCCGTGACCTTGCGCCCTTGCTGGACGCCGCCGAGGCACCCGACACGCACCTTGTGTTGATGCCGGTACCGGCCAGCACCGGCAGCATTGACGCGAACCGCCAGCTTGCCAACGAACTCGCCGCCGAGGTGCACCGCCGTTACCCATCACGGCGAGTTCAGATCAAAATCACGGTCGGACGGCAGCACCCCGTTGAATCATCTTGTGTCCGGCGACGGCGAGGGGAGGCGGGTCTTTCAATTGACCAGCACGCTTTCATTCGCGTCGCCGGACCGCTTACCGCTACCGGCACCGCGTACTACTTCGTAGACAACATGGCGACGACCGGCACGACCCTGGCCGCGTGCCGCGCCGCGCTGGGATTCGGCGACGGCATCGTATGGGCAGACGAAGGCCGCACCGCCAGAAAGGAAGCGTGACCCATGACCGAGCTACGCAAACCCATCAAACGCCGCACCGTGGAGCAGTGCGCCACCGTGCGCCGCCGCCTCGTGGTCGCCATGCTCCCCGGCGACGTGCTCGCCTTCCGTGAGGAAGGTCGCCGCCGCTGGTACTCCGCACCGATCGCGAAAGTCTTTGTGACGGTCGCACAGTGGAACGTAAACGCAGAACGCGCCGAACGGCGCAA